>NZ_CP051651.1:601923-902884 GCF_012848175.1 Xanthomonas campestris pv. badrii
CACGCACTTGTTCTCGATTCTCCCCGCACTCGTGCACCGCTGTTGACCATTCCCCATTCCCCATTCGCTATTCCCGGCTTTAAGACATGAATCGCAAAGGCGACAAATCCCTCATCGTTGGACTGGACATCGGCACCTCCAAGGTCGTTGCGCTGGTCGGCGAATACTCGCCCGGCAATCCGATCGAGGTGATCGGCATCGGTTCGCATGAGTCGCGCGGTCTCAAGCGCGGCGTGGTGGTGGACATCGAGTCCACCGTGCAGTCGATCCAGCGCGCAGTCGAAGAAGCCGAGCTGATGGCCGGCTGCGAGATCCGCTCGGTGTATGCCTCGATCTCCGGCAACCACGTGCAGTGCAAGAATTCGCCCGGCATCGTGCCGATCCGCGATGGCGAAGTGACCTGGAGCGATCTGGAACGCGTGCTCGACGCGGCCAAGGCCGTGGCCATCCCGGCCGACCAACGCATCCTGCACGCGATTCCGCGCGAGTACGTGCTGGACGATTCGCAGGAAGGCATCCGCAACCCGGTCGGCATGACCGGCGTGCGCCTGGAGGTGCACGCGCACCTGGTGGTGTGCGCGCAGTCGGCCGCCGCCAACATCACCAAGTGCGTGCAAAAGTGCGGCCTGCAGGTCGACGATCTGGTGCTGTCCTCGCTGGCTTCCTCGGTGGCCGTGCTGACCGCCGACGAACGCGAGCTGGGCGTGGTGCTGGTGGACATCGGCGCCGGCACCACCGATCTGGCGGTGTACGTGCAGGGCGCGATCTGCCACACCGCTTCGCTGCCGATCGCCGGCGACCACGTCACCAACGACATCGCGCACATGCTGCGCACGCCCACGCCGGAAGCCGAGCAGATCAAGGTGCGCTACGCCTGCGCGCTGGCGCAGCTGGCCACCGCCGAAGAAAGCATCCAGGTGCCATCGGTGGGCGACCGCCCGCCGCGCCGCATGCCGCGCCACGCACTCGCGCAGGCGGTGCAGGGCCGTTACGAAGAAATCTTCGAGATGGTGCAGGCCGAACTGCGCCGCTCCGGCTTCGAGGAAATGGTGCGCGCCGGCATGGTGCTCACCGGCGGCGCCTCGAAGATGGAAGGCGTGGTGGAGCTGGCCGAAGAAATGCTGCAGATGCCGGTGCGCGTGGGCATCCCGCAGCACGTCACCGGCCTGGGCGAAGTCGTCGGCAACCCGGTACACGCCTCCGGCGTGGGCCTGTTGCTGATGGGCAGCCAGATCGAACATCCACGCCGCCCGTCGATCCCGACCGGGCGCGCAGGCAGCTTGTTCAAGAAATTGAAGAATTGGTATCGCGGTGAATTCTGAGGTGCAGGGATTCGGGAGTTGGGATTCGGGATTGGCAAGAGCAAGAGCGAAAAGCAAAGCGGCGGCGGTTGCGATGGTGAAGATAACGATCAAGTAGAGAGCGGCGAGCAGGTAGGCAGTAAAATTATTTGCAGGCATTGCGTCGAGGAGTAGGTGACACGAGCCGTGGAGCGCAACAGCGAATCTACGGCCCCGGCACACGAATCCCGACTTTCAAACAACAACACTCGCCGTGATGCGGAGTAGGGCAGGGACCAGCGCTTTTGCGAATCCCCACTCCCCATTCCCCAATCCCGGCTCAAGAGGACACTGACATGGCACATTTCGAACTGATTGAAAAAATGGCTCCCAACGCGGTCATCAAGGTCGTGGGCGTGGGCGGCGGCGGCGGCAACGCGGTTGCGCACATGGTCAACACCAATGTCGATGGCGTGGAATTCATCACCGCCAACACCGACTCGCAGGCGATCAAGAACTGCGGTGCCAAGCTGCAGCTGCAGCTCGGCACCAACGTCACCAAGGGCCTGGGCGCAGGCGCCAATCCGGAAGTCGGCCGTCAGGCAGCGCTGGAAGATCGCGAGCGCATCATGGACGCGCTGCAGGGCGCGGACATGGTGTTCATCACCGCCGGCATGGGCGGCGGTACCGGTACCGGTGCCGCGCCGGTCGTTGCGCAGCTGGCCAAGGAAATGGGCATCCTGACCGTGGCCGTGGTCACCAAGCCGTTCCCGTTCGAAGGCCGTCGCCGCATGCAGGTGGCGCTGAAGGGCATCGAGGAACTGAGCCAGCATTGCGACTCGCTGATCACCATTCCAAATGAAAAGCTGATCACCGTGCTGGGCCGCAACGCCACCATGATCCAGGCGTTCCGCGCTGCCAACGACGTGCTGCAGGGCGCCGTGCAGGGCATCGCCGACCTGATCGTGCGCCCGGGCCTGATCAACGTCGACTTCGCCGACGTGCGCACCGTGATGTCGGAAATGGGCCTGGCCATGATGGGTACCGGGTCGGCACGCGGAGACGATCGCGCACAGGCCGCTGCCGAAGCCGCCATCCAGAACCCGCTGCTGGACGATGTGAACCTGGCCGGTGCCAACGGCATCCTGGTCAACATCACTGCCGGCCCGGACTTCACCATGTCCGAGTTCGACGAGATCGGCCGCACCATCGAGGCATTCGCCTCGGAAGACGCCACCGTGGTCGTCGGCACCGTGCTGGACCCGGACATGCAGGACGAAGTGCGCGTGACCGTGGTGGCCACCGGCCTGAACCGTGCGGTTGCACGCCAGACCCAGCGTCCGGACCAGCGCGCGCCGATCAAGCTGGTGCGCAATGCCACCACCGGCCAGCCGGAATTCGGCGACTTCGATACCAGCAGCGGCGACGCGGTGTCCAAGGCCGTTGGCGGCAGCATGGGCCTGGGCCTGCGTCGTCCGAGCAGCGACTCGGTCGGCAGCAGCGCCGGCAACCACAACAGCGGCGGTGCTTCGGCGCCGGCGGCAGACCTGCCCAACGATTACCTGGATATCCCGGCGTTCCTGCGCCGCCAGGCCGACTGACGGGCGCCGGCTGCGTTGCCATGGTGGCGCAGCCCGCCCAGCCCGGCGATGGCGTCGGGTTCGCTATGCCATGTCCTTTCTGCCGGATCGGTCACGATCCGGCAGCTTTTGCAGTGGCGTGACTGCGGGGTTACACCCCTCATCACGCGTAACTTGTTAAAATTCGGATAACCTCACCGAATTAGACAGCCTGTTCAGCGTCTGTCTGCATTGCTCCCCCAGACTTCGTCCTATGACCCAGCAACGCACTCTCAAGAACACCATTCGCGCCACCGGCGTCGGCCTGCACAGTGGCGACAAGGTGTACATGACGCTGCGACCGGCCCCGGTCGATCACGGTGTGGTGTTCCGGCGCGTGGACCTGGAGCCGGTGGTCGAAGTGCCCGCCGATGCCGAGCTGGTCACCGAGACCACGCTGTGTACTGGCCTGACCTGTAACGGCGCCAAGATCCAGACGGTCGAGCACCTGATGTCGGCGCTGGCCGGGTTGGGTGTGGACAACGTCATCGTCGAACTGTCCTCGGCCGAGTTGCCGATCATGGACGGCTCGTCCGGCCCGTTCGTGTTCCTGCTGCAGTCGGCAGGGATCGTCGAACAGGACAAGGCCAAGCGCTTCATCCGCATCAAGCAGCCGGTGGAAGTGCGCGAGGGCGACAAGATCGCGCGCTTCGAGCCGTACGAGGGCTACAAGCTCGGTTTCACCATCGAATTCAATCACCCGATGATCCCGGCCAAGCAGTCGCGCCAGGAAATCGAGTTCTCCACCTCGGCCTACGTCAAGGAAATCTCGCGCGCGCGGACCTTCGGCTTCATGCGCGATCTGGAGTACATGCGCGAGCGCAACCTGGGCCTGGGGGGCTCGATGGACAATGCCATCGTGCTGGACGAGTTCCGCGTGCTCAACGAGGACGGCCTGCGCTATACCAACGAATTCGTCCGCCACAAGATCCTGGACGCCATCGGCGACCTGTATCTGGCTGGCGGCGCGATCCTGGGCGCCTACGAAGGCTTCAAGTCCGGCCACGCGCTCAACAACAAGCTGGTGCGTGCGCTGCTGGCGGACCAGAGCGCCTGGGAATGGGTCAGCTTCGCCGAGGGCGCCGAGCCGCCGCCGGTCGCCTACGCCAGCCCTGTCTACGCTTGAGCCGTCGATGGGCCGGGCGACCCGCCGCGCTGGCGTGTCGCGGATCTGCTGTTTCCCGCCGATCTGCCAGGCTGGCTTCTACCGACTGCCCGGCGTCGCACCGCCGCCAGGGACGGGACTCCTCATCGCAGCATGCGACCGCCCCGTGTCAGGGAATGCCGCAATCGGCAGTGGAAGCGTGAACTCCATCAGGTTTCGGGTCCGTTCTTAACTTTTATTTAAGACTTATCTAACTCCTGCATGGCGTATGCCGGCTAGGATGCCTCGGGTCGTGAGCGGTCTTCGCACTCTTTTCACGCGGTGACCGCCGTCACGTAACACGGCAAGCGCCCTACCGTTTGGTCGGTGGGACGTCCTGCAGGGAGGCAAGCGCATCGCGCAGGCCCTTGTGCGTGGCTTCGGAGACCGGCCGTGGACGGTCGCGGTTTTGCTGCGTTGGGGAATGCGGCGAAACGCTCGCAGTCTTGACGGCCACTGCGGTGGCCTTCAGCCCGATGGATCGGGCGGCATCGAGGATGTGGGTCTCGGCAAGCCGCACCTTGGCATGCCAGACCGGTGAATCAACCAGAAAAACGAGCTGTTCGCCTCGGACATTGGCCAACCGGCAACGGGTGGCCAGATGGGGCGGTAACAGGGGGCGCAACTGCCGGTCCAGCGCATCGAGCCACAAGGCGCGACGCAAGGGGTCGCCAGCCTTTTCACCCAGCGCGGCCTCGATGGCCGGCTGTGGAGCGGAAGGGTTGCGTGCGTTGGACTTGGGCTTGGACATGACACTCATATGGCGTTGAACAAAGTTGTAATCAAATCTCGGCAGACCCGGGCCCAGCGTGTGGCCCGACAGTTCCAGGACTTTGCGGCAGATCGGCCGATGCTGGTACTCGGGGCCGTGCTTGGCCTGGGCATGCTGATCGGCATCGGTGCCAGCACCGCTACAGGCATGGTGACCAATTCCGCGCTGCAGGCCAAGGTCGCCCAGCAGCAGACCGAGCTTGCGCAGGCGCAGCGTGCGTCGCAGGAGCAGGTCAATGCCCTGGCTGCCCGGCTGGGTGAGCTGCAGGCGCAGGCCACCCGCCTCAATGCCCTGGGCGAGCGCCTGACCGACATGGGCAAGTTGAAGGACGGTGAGTTCGACTTCGATGCGCCGGTCGGCGTCGGTGGCGGCGATGAGCCGGTCAGCGACATGCCGGTCGAATCGCTCAAGCAGAGCCTGGGGCAGGTGGAGCAGCAGTTTTCCGCCTCCGGGCAGCAGCTGAACGTGCTGGCCTCGCTGATGTTCGATCACCAGCTCGAGCAGAATTCGGTGCCGTCGCGGATGCCGATCCGCAATACCTACATCACCTCCGGCTTCGGTGGCCGTGCCGACCCGTTCGATGGTGGCTCGGCCTTCCACAAGGGCGTGGATTTCCATGCCAACGTGGGCGACCCGGTGCTGTCGGTGGCCGATGGCGTGGTCAGCTACGCCGGCGTGCGTGGTGGCTACGGCAATGTGGTCGAAGTGGACCACGGCAACGGGTATGTCACCCGCTACGCGCACAACTCGCGGCTGGTGGTGAAGGTGGGCGACCTGGTGCGCGCCGGGCAGCAGGTGGCCAGGGCCGGCTCCAGTGGCCGCTCCACCGGTGCGCACGTGCACTTCGAGGTGTGGGCGGACGGGCACGTGGTCAATCCACGCAAGTTCCTGGGCGACACCAATACCCCGGTGGGGCGGCGCAGGCGCGGTTGACGAAGGCGCGGGCCGCGCTTGATTCGTGAAGGCCCGCCCCAAGCTACAATAGGGTGTTGCCATCGACAGGGCGCAGTGCGCCCTGTTTCGTTTACGGCGGTCGGGTCTGTGGGGACCGGCGTCGGTCAAACCGTTCCTTTTCAACCGGTTTCTTCAATGATCAACAGTCTGCTTACCCGTGTCTTTGGCAGTCGTAACGAACGCCAGCTGCGCCAGCTCACCCGCCTCGTCACCCAGATCAATGCGCTGGAGCCGACGATCGAGAAGCTCTCCGACGCCGAGCTGCAAGCCAAGACCCCGGAGTTCAAGCAGCGGCTTGCCGGCGGCGAGTCCCTGGACAAGATTCTTCCCGAAGCGTTCGCGGTATGCCGCGAGGCCAGCCGCCGCGTGCTGGGCATGCGTCACTACGACGTGCAGCTGATCGGCGGCATGGTGCTGCACCTGGGCAAGATCGCCGAGATGCGTACCGGCGAAGGCAAGACCTTGGTGGCGACCCTGCCGGTGTACCTCAACGCCTTGCAGGGCGAAGGCGTGCACGTGGTCACCGTCAACGACTACCTGGCGCGCCGCGACTCGGCGCAGATGGGCAAGCTGTACAACTGGCTGGGCCTGAGCGTGGGCGTGGTGTATCCGGGTATGCCGCATAGCGACAAGCACGCCGCCTACGCCGCCGACATCACCTACGGCACCAATAACGAGTTCGGCTTCGACTACCTGCGCGACAACATGGCGCTGTCGCGCGCCGACCGCTACCAGCGCAAGCTGCATTACGCCATCGTCGACGAAGTGGACTCGATCCTGATCGACGAAGCGCGCACCCCGCTGATCATCTCCGGCCCGGCCGACGAATCGCCGGAGCTGTACATCCGCGTCAACCGCATCGTGCCGCAGCTGACCAAGCAGGAGAGCGAAGAGGGCGATGGCGACTTCTGGGTCGACGAGAAAGGCAAGCAGGTGCATCTGTCCGAGGCGGGCATGGGCCACGCCGAAGAACTGCTGATGCAGGCCGGCATCCTGGAAAATGCAGAAGACGGCCTGTATGCCGCGCAGAACCTGAGCGTGGTGCACCACCTCAACGCCGCGCTGCGTGCGCATGCGATCTACCAGCGCGATGTGGACTACATCGTGCGCGATGGCGAAGTGGTGATCGTGGACGAATTCACCGGCCGCACCCTGACCGGGCGCCGCTGGTCCGACGGCCTGCACCAGGCGGTCGAAGCGAAGGAAGGCGTGCCGGTCCAGCGCGAGAACCAGACCCTGGCCAGCATCACCTTCCAGAACCTGTTCCGCATGTACAAGAAGCTGTCCGGCATGACCGGTACGGCCGACACCGAAGCCTACGAATTCCAGAGCATCTACGGCCTGGAAGTGGTGGTGATCCCGACCAACCGCCCGACCGTGCGCAAGGACCACCCGGACCAGGTGTTCCTCAACCGCAAGGGCAAGTTCAATGCGGTGCTGGCCGACATCGAAGACTGCGCCAAGCGCGGCCAGCCGGTGCTGGTGGGTACCACCTCGATCGAAACCTCGGAGATGCTGTCCGAGCATCTGCGCAAGGCCGGGGTGAAGCACGAGGTGCTCAACGCCAAGCAGCATGAGCGCGAGGCCACCATCGTGGCCAATGCCGGCCAGCCGGGCGCGGTGACCATCGCCACCAACATGGCCGGTCGCGGTACCGACATCGTGCTGGGCGGTTCGTTGGAATCGGAGTATCACGCCCTCGGCGAAGACGCCAGCGAAGACGCGCGCTTCAAGATCAAGACCGAGTGGCAGCGTCGCCATGACGCGGTCAAGGCGGCCGGCGGCCTGCACATCATCGGTACCGAGCGCCACGAATCGCGGCGCATCGACAACCAGCTGCGCGGCCGTGCCGGTCGTCAGGGCGACCCGGGTTCCTCGCGCTTCTATCTGTCGCTGGAAGACAACCTGATGCGCATCTTCGCCTCGGACTGGGTCCAGAAGGCGATGCGCATGATGGGCATGAAGGAAGACGACGTCATCGAAGATCGCCTGGTCAGCCGGCAGATCGAGAAGGCGCAGCGCAAGGTGGAAGCGCACAACTTCGACATCCGCAAGAACCTGCTGGACTTCGATGACGTCAACAACGACCAGCGCAAGGTGATCTATGCCCAGCGCGACGAGTTGCTGGATGCCGAGTCGGTCAAGGACAACGTCGACGGCATCCGCGGCGATGTGATCTACGACCTGGTCGCGCGCTTCGTGCCGCCCAATTCGGTGGACGAGCAGTGGGACCTGCAAGGCCTGGAAGCCACGCTGGAATCGGAGCTGGGCATGCCGCTGGCGCTGCGCGAGATGGCGCGTACGCAGGAGGAACTGGACGCCGAACAGATCGCCGCCAAGGTGCAGACAGCGGTGGATGCGCACTTCGCCGAGAAGGAAGCCGCCATTGGCGCGGACACCATGCGCGCGCTGGAAAAGCACGTGATGCTGACCGTGCTAGACCAGGGCTGGAAGGAGCACCTGGCCAAGATGGATTACCTGCGCCAGGGCATCTACCTGCGCGGTTACGCGCAGAAGCAGCCCAAGCAGGAATACAAGAAGGAAGCCTTCGAGCTGTTCTCCGAGATGCTGGAGAACGTCAAGCGCGAGGTGATCAACCTGCTGGCGCGCGTGCGCATCCGCAGCGAGGAAGAAGTGGCCGAATTGGAGGAGCAGGAACGTCGTCAGGCCGAGGCACGTCTGCTGGCTTCGCAGTTTCAGCACCAGGATGCCGGCGGTTACGGCGCCGACGAGGAAGTGGAACAGATGCAGGGCGGCAACGCACCGGTGCCGGTGTCGCAGGTCACCCGCGACGAGCCCAAGGTCGGCCGCAACGATCCCTGTCCGTGCGGCAGCGGCAAGAAGTACAAGCACTGCCACGGTCAGCTCAGCTGATGCTGAGCTGACCGTGGTGCAGCCCGCTTCGCGGGCTGCACACCCGCTATCCGCAACGCGGACAGCGGGCTCACGGTCCTTGCTTCCGATCCCCCGCGCCTTCGGCGCCCCCCCCTTACCAAGGGGGGCTTTGCATCCTGTGGCGATGCGGAGAGGTTCACCGGCCGATTAGCCTCGCTACACACTTGTCCATCGCGCAAGGACGCCAATCGTGCCCGGCTGTATGCAGGCGTCTACGCCTGCGTCACCGCGGGGCGTATGCTCGATCCACGTCCGGCGTGGAATGCGTCATGTCGCAGCTGTCGAGCCAGCAACTGAAGGTGTTCGTGCCTGCACGCGATTACGCGTTGTCGCAGCGGTTCTATCGCGCGCTGGGATTCGTGCAGGAAGACGAGGTCGGCAATGTGACCTGCTTCCGGCATGGCGCGCACTGTGCGTTCCTGCTGCAGGATTTCTATGTGCGCGAGCTGGCCGAGAACCTGATGTTGCACCTGTGGGTGGACGATGCCGACGGGTGGTGGCAGCACGTGCACGACACCGGCCTGAATGCGCAGTTCGGAGTGACCTGCAGCGCGCCGGAAGATCGGCCATGGGGCGCACGCGATTTCACCCTGCATGACCCCAGCGGCGTGCTCTGGCGCATCGGGCATCCGCTGTAGGCCGGGATTGGAGATTCGGGAATCGGGATTGGCAAAAGCGCGCATGCCGCGTTTTGACGAATCCCGAATCCCCAATCACTAATCCCAGCCCTCAAGCGATTGCGCTGGACCGCTGACTCGCGGCACTCTTGATGCATGCCCGACTCCCTCAGATCCATTCACGTCGTTGCCGGCGTGATCACCGACCCCCGCGGGCGCATCCTGCTCACCCGCCGCACCGAAACCCGCGACATGCCCGGCCTCTGGGAGTTCCCTGGTGGCAAGCGCGAGCCCGGCGAAACCTCCGAACAGGCGCTGGTGCGCGAGCTCAATGAAGAACTGGGCATCGAGGCACAGGTGGGCGATTGGGTGATGGACGTACCGCAGCTCTACCCGGACAAGCGGCTGCGCCTGGAAGTGCGTCACATCAGCGGCTGGAAGGGCAGCCCACGTGGGCGCGAAGGCCAGGCGATGACCTGGGTGGCGGCCGACAAGCTGCTCCGCTATTCGATGCCGCCGGCCGATGTGCCGGTGGTGGGCGTGCTACGGCAGCCGGACCGTTACCTGATCACGCCCGAGCCGGAAGACGAGGCGCGCTGGCTGGAGAGCCTGGAGGGTGCGTTGCAGGCGGGCGTGATGCGCCTGCAGTTGCGTGCGCGGCAGTGCGAGCCGGCGCGTTGGCAGGCCCTGCTGCAGAAGGTGATGCGCCTGCGTGGCCGCCACCGTGCGCAGTTGCTGCTCAATCGCGATATCGCCCTGGCCGCCGAGCTGGGCATCGGCGTGCACCTGGGCGCCGAGCAACTGGCCGGCCTGCAGGAGCGCCCGCTGCCGGCCGAGCACCTGGTGGCCGCGTCCTGCCACGGGGTGGAAGACCTGCGCCATGCCCAGCGGCTCGGCTGCGATTTCGCCGTGCTGGGACCGGTGCAGGCCACCGCGTCGCATCCGGGCGCCACGCCGCTGGGATGGGACGGTTTCGAGCGCCTGCGCGAGCAGGTATCGCTGCCGATCTACGCGCTCGGCGGCATGGGTGTCGACGATCTACGCAAGGCGCGTTCGCACGGGGCGCAGGGCATCGCGGCGATTCGGGGCCTGTGGCCGAGCTGACGGCGGCGCCTGAAGCTATGGGGTTGCCTCTGGCGATGCGACCGGCAGCGGGATTGCCGGTCGCGCTGGGGCTCGGAAGTGGCGATGCGCCGGATCGACGCAGCAAAGGCGCTTTGCGATCGCTCAGCGTTGCCGGTGCGATCGGCTGCTGTTGACGTAATGCATAGAGCGCCGGCAGAACCAGGTCGGCAGGCACATCGCGTATCGCCCGATACAGTTAGAACGTCACCCAGAAACAGTTGTACTGCCGGCGCAGCCGCAACACACTGCGCGCGGGTGTGCCGCTGGCCAGATTCTGTTCCAGGCGCAAGCCCCAGGGGCGCGGGCGCGTGGGAGCCGGCAACGGTGCGTCGATCTGGCTGCCATCCAGCGAGGGCGTTGCCGCTTCGCCGCCGCTTTCCCAGGTGGGCGTGTCGGTCTGTGGGTACATCGGCACGATGTCGAGCAGCGGGCGTTGCACGATGGCTTCCAGCCGGCTCAGCACGTGATTGGCGGCGGCATCGGACTGGCCGCTCCACAGGTACAGGCTGGACAGGCGATTGACGTCGCGGCTGTCCACCGCCAGTTGCAGCAGCGACACCAGTTCGCTCAGCCGCCGCGGGCAGCCGTAGCGATACAGGCCGGCATTGCCTTGCGGGCGGATGGCGGGCGGCGCGCGGCTGGCCGCGCCGACGTCTTCGCAGCGCCGGTCGGTGAACAGGGTTTGCCCGTCCGGCGCGACGCAGCGATGGATTTCCTGCGCCTGCACGCGCGCGGCGGGATAGGCGCAGAGCAGGAACAACAGGGGCAAAAGGCGATGCATCGACGCAGCGTAGCCGGGCGCGTGTGAGCTGGCGATATGCATGCGCACGGGTGTGCGAGGGCGAGGACCGGAATGCGAAGCAGGTGCTCAACGTCCGAGCAGCTGCAGTACCTGGGTGGTCGGCTTGGCCAGATTGAGGGTGTAGAAGTGCAGGGCCGGTGCGCCCCCGGCGATCAGGCGTTCGCACAGGGCGGCCACCACTTCGGCACCGAAGGCGCGCACCGCATCGGCATCGTCGCCGTAGGCCTGCATCTTCCTGCCGATCCAGCGCGGAATCTCGGCGCCGCATTGCTCGGAAAAGCGGCGCAGTTGCGAGAAATTGGAGATCGGCATGATGCCGGGAATGATCGGCACCGCCACGCCCAGGCGCTCCACCGCATCGCGGAAATGGAAGTAGGCATCGGCGTTGTAGAAATACTGGGTGATCGCCGCGTCCGCGCCGGCATCGACCTTGGCCTTGAAATAGCGCAGGTCGCTGAGCGCATCCGTGGCCTGCGGGTGGGTCTCCGGATAGGCGCCCACTTCGATGCGGAAGGCGTCGCCGTGTTCGGCGCGGATAAAGGCGATCAGATCCGAGGCATAACGCAGGTCGCCGGGGTGGCCCATGCCCGAGGGCAGGTCGCCGCGCAGCGCCACGATGCGGGTGCAGCCGATGGCGCGGTACAGCGTGAGCAACTCGCGGATCTCCTGGCGGCTGCCACCGACGCAGGACAGATGCGGCGCCGCTTCGAAGCCATGCCTCTGCTTGAGATGGCGCACGGTTTCGGAGGTGTAGCTGAGCGTGGAGCCGCCGGCGCCGAAGGTGCACGACACGTATTCCGGCGCGTATCCCTTCAAC
The DNA here is from genome assembly GCF_012848175.1 of Xanthomonas campestris pv. badrii. Taxonomy (NCBI): domain Bacteria; kingdom Pseudomonadati; phylum Pseudomonadota; class Gammaproteobacteria; order Lysobacterales; family Lysobacteraceae; genus Xanthomonas; species Xanthomonas campestris. The sequence goes on from NZ_CP051651.1 coordinate 613,949, forward strand.
CTGGCTGCAGTGCGGTCCAGCTGCGCGCGCTGGTCGTCTGTCTTCGGGGGGTAGAACTCGAAACTGAGATGCGTCATCGCGGCGGATCCGGCAGAGCGTGTCGGCATAATATCGCTCCATCGCGATGAATGCATATTTGGTTGCGGATGTCCCGGTTCGCTGTGGTGAGCCGTGGTAACAGCATGCGCTCGGGTCTGCCTGGGCCGGCGCGTCGATGGGTGGTGCCTGGGGGTGTCTGGCACCTCACCCCACCTCGCAGCGCGAGCGCCAGCAACCGGAACAGAACGTCATCGCCACTTCGTGGTGCCGCACCCGGGCGTGCCGGCGACCTGGCGCCAGACATCACACCCGCATGCCTACACTGGAGGCTTTCTCACCGGAGCGTTCGCATGAGCGACACCACCATGACCGCCATCGCCATCCGCGATGGCAAGGGCGACGCCGACGCGTTGTACCCGACCGAGCAACCGCGCCCGCGTCCTGCGCCAGGCCAGGTGTTGATCCGCGTGCACGCCGCCGGCATCAACCGCCCGGACCTGCTGCAACGCGCCGGGCACTACCCGCCGCCCCCCGGTGCGCCGGAAACGCTGGGTCTGGAAGTGGCCGGCGAGATCGTGGAGCCGGCTGGTCGCTGGAACGTGGGCGACCGCGTCTGCGCACTGCTCGGCGGCGGTGGCTATGCGCAGTACGTCGCGGTCGACGCGCGGCATGTGTTGCCGATTCCGGCCGGCATGGAGCTTGTCCACGCCGCGGCGCTGCCCGAAACCATGTTCACCGCCTACACCAACCTGTTCGAGCACGGCCAGCTTGCGGCCGGCCAATGGTTGCTGCTGCATGGCGCCACGTCCGGCATCGGGGTGACCGCGATCCAGATGGCCAAGGCCGCCGGCGCGCACGTGCTGGCCACCGCCCGTTCTGCAGGCAAGGCTGCGCAGGCGCGCGAGCTGGGCGCCGATGTGGCGATCGACTCCACCGCCGAGTCGTTCGTCGCAGTGGCCAAGGCGCACGGCGGGGTGGATGTGGCGCTGGACATGGTGGGCGCTGCGGTGTTCGCCGACACGCTGGAAGCGCTCAACCCGCGTGGGCGCATCGTCTATATCGCGTCCCAAGCCGGTGCCACCCTGCAGGTGCCGATTCCGCAACTGATGCGCAAGCAGGCCATCCTCACCGGGTCTACCCTGCGTCCGCGCAATGCCGACGAAAAAGCCCGGCTGGCCGCAGCGGTGGAGCGCGTGGTGTGGCCGTGGATCGAGCAGGGCAAGATCCGCGTGCTGCTGGACAAGCGCTTTGCGCTTGCCGATGCGGCCGCAGCGCATCGGTATCTGGAACAGGGCAGCCACCTGGGCAAGGTGGTGCTGGAGATGTAGGTGTCTGCGCTGGCCTTGCCGACGACGTGTATGAGGCCGTGCGGCGCTCTGCACGCAATCTCACGCGCCGCGTGGCGCTGAGCGACACTCAAGCCGCGCGCTCGACCACTGCCTGGATCCGGTGCCCATCCGGGTCGATGACGAACGCGGCGTCGTAGGCATCGCCATCGTCCGGTCGCGGGCCGGGCGCCGTTGCAGCGCCCACCGTGCTGCAACGCAGCCAGGTGGAAGGCATTCACGCGGCCGCGTGCAGGTATAGCAAAACAAGCAGGAGCGATGTCTCGCGGCCGGCCAGTAGTGCGCCGTACACTGCGATCCCACCGGCCGTAGCTGCCTCCAGTTCGCGGCTGCGGTGGCATCGCATGCCCGGCAGATCGCAGCGGCAACGGCGTGAGCACGCTCACTTCACTCATCAGCACGAAGGTTTCGATGAAGCATCCAGACGCATTGCGCATTGCCCTTGTCGGTATCGGCAAGATCGCCCGCGACCAGCATGTGCCCACGATTGCCGCGCGCGCCGATGTGCAGCTGGTGGCCACCGTCAGCCGGCATGGCACCGTCGATGGCGTGCCGGCGTATCAGACCCTGGAGGACGCATTCGCTGCGCATCCGGAGCTGGAAGCAGTGGCCCTGTGCACGCCACCGGTTGGGCGGCACGCGTTGGCGCAGACGGCGTTGAGCGCCGGCCGTCATGTCTTCCTGGAAAAGCCGCCGGCTGCCACGCTCGCCGAGATCAACGACCTGCGCGAGGTGGCGCGCACCGCGCAACGCAGCCTGTTCACCAGCTGGCATTCGCGCTGCGCCGCTGGCGTGGAGCCGGCGCGCGCGTGGCTGGCGGACAAGCAGATCCTGCGCGCGCACATCACCTGGAAGGAAGACATTCGCCACTGGCACCCGGGTCAGGACTGGATTCTGGAGCCGGGCGGCATGGGGGTATTCGATCCCGGCATCAATGCGCTCTCCATCGCCACCCATGTATTGCCGCGCGCGTTCGCCTTGCGCGGGGCCGAGCTGCACACGCCGGAAAATCGCCAGGCACCGCTGTACGCCAGCTTGGGCTTTGTCGATACCGCCGGCGTGCCGGTGACGGCCGAATTCGACTTTTTGCAGACCGGCCACCAGCGCTGGGACATCGAGGTGGACACGACTCAGGGACAACTGGTGCTCAGCGAAGGCGGCGCCAAGCTGCATATCGATGGGCAAGCGCAGGCGGTGCCCGCGTCCAGCGAATACGACGGGTTGTATCAGCGCTTCGTGCAGCTGGTACGGGCCGGCGAATCGGAAGTGGATGTCGCGCCGTTCGTGCATGTGGCCGACGCGTTCCTGCTGGGCGCACGCAAGGTCACCGCGCCGTTTGCCTGGTAAGAGCGGCAAACAACGCGACTGCGCCGCCAGGTACACGCAGCCGCTGCTTGAGTGCCTCGGGTAGCGCGCCTGCACTCCAGTTGCGAGTGCGCCGTCCACATCCACTCGATGCGCGCTGGCTACGTCGTGCGAGCTGTTCCAAATAGTGCGCATCGCTGCTGCTGCGATGGTGCGCGGATAGGATTACGCGGTGCGCGGTTCATTCGGGTGAGGCCTTGATGATCCGATAACTGCCACGGCACCTGGCGCATCCGGCGATGCGCCAGGTGCCGCGCGGCTTACCCGCGATCCAGCGCCACCTCAGCCGGGCGCCATGGCGCCCGCATCCAACGGCTTGGCCGGCGTCGCAGAACGTGCAGCGTGCTGGCGCAGCGCCGGTGCGATCTGCGCACGGAAACGCCGCACCACCCAGGTCTCGTCCAGTAGCGCGAAGGCGAAAAAGCCCAGCAGCGTGCCGGCGACCAGCGTTGGCGCATGTGCGAACGTGCCGGGCAGCAACAGGCTCAGCCACAGGAAGATATTGGGCGAGGTCTGCAGCAGGTGGATATCCGAAACGATCGCCGCGGGAATGGGCTTGCCGGTCACGCGCTGGTGGACGGCGAGATACACCACGCTTGCCAGGCGGCAGGCCAGCAGTAGCGCAAATGGCAACACCAGGGCGGCCCATGCCTGCCATCGGCCATGCATCAAGGCGTCTGCCAACGGCGTGCCTCCCGCGCGCAGTGCCACCAGAAAAGCCATCGGCACCATCGTCAGTGCGCCCACCCAGCCCCAGTTGGTGGCCAGCTTGCCGGCCGCGATCGGGCGCGCATGCCGCCAGCCCTGTGCGAGCAGGGACGGAAACGCCAGCGCCAGCAGCAACACCACGAAGTAGCGTTCCAGTGCATGCGCATTGCCCAATACCGCGTGGTGATCCAGGAACAACACCAGCAGTGCCACCGGCAGCAGGATCGAGAGCACCAGGGTGTAGCGGGCCGCAAAGAAGTAATCGCCGCCGCGCGCAAGCGAAAAGGTCGGCACCGACAGCGCAGGCGGCACGATCAGCAGCAAGCCAAGGATATGCACCCATTCGTTGTGAGATTGCGTCAGCAGCAGCATGGCCAACCCGGCGCGTGCAACGCTGAGGATGCTCAGCGCGCGGTTTTCCGGACCTCGGGTCAGGCGCAACGCGCCGGGTTCGATGCGCACCGACAGGAAGAACGCATTGACTGCCAGCAGCGCCACGATGGCGGTGGAGCTCAGGCCATGCGGCACTGCCACGCCAAGGCACGACAGCGCAAAGCCTGCCACAGCGGCCACCAGCATCCATTGCAGCAGATGGATTTCGCTCTGCTCGCCCAGATAGTTCAGACGCGAGGAACTGCGCGCGGTCAGGCGCTTGAGTTCCTCCCACGACAACGGGCGCGAATTGGGCAGGCGGAAAAATCGATGTACTCGGCCGGTGGCAGGCCCGAGGCGATCAACGCGAACACCTCGACGATGTATTTGTGCGCCACCACCAGCACCTGCTTGCCCTGGCGGTCCAGCGGCGCCAGTACCGTGTCGTAGTACTGCTTGCAGCGCGCGTACATGTCCATCCAGTGCTCGCCGTCGGGCGGCGCGCCACTGGCGTCGTGGAAACAGGCGTCGAAGAGACGATGCCCGATCGACTTCTTGATCAGCGTCTTGTTCTTGCCGGCGAAGATGCCGAAGTCGCGCTCCTTCAGTGCGTCGCTGTAGATCACCGGCGGTGCATCGGGCACGCCTTCGAGGATGATGTCCGCCGTGGCGCGTGCGCGTTCGAGCGTGGAGACATGCACTTGGTCGAAGCGTAGTGCGCGTTGCCGGACGAAATCGGCAGCCTGCCTGGCCTGCCTGCGACCCAGTGGCGTCAGTGGCGAGTTCTGTGCACCGGCAAAATAGTTCTGTTCGTTGGCGAGCGACTCGCCATGACGGACGAAGTACAAAGGCATCGGGCTGCTCCGGTTGCTCGATTGGTGGATGATCGAGCGCGTTGCCTGGTTGCATGGGAACGCGATCGATTGTGGGGCAGCCCGATGCGTGCCGAACCGTGGCGGCTTGCACCGGGCTGCCACGTAGGTCTTGCACGCGAGAAGATTCGTTGCATCCAGACGCGTAGTCTTCTCAATCGCTCCATCGTTTATCAATGGTCGTATCGATTGCCAGGCGACTGCCGAGCTGTGCGGTCTGCTGCGTGCCAGGAGGGCGTTCCATGCGTGACCGATACGCAGGCATGAATGCAGCAGGCATGCACACATTCCCGGTGGCGCAAGCCTGCTGTCGATCCCTTGGTGAGCATCTACGGTACAGGCGCGTCATCGCATACCTGGTGATCCGACCGGAACCTGTGAACCATGCCGTATCCGCACGCCTATGCGCCTTGCTCAGCGACGCCACATGCGCGCGCCGCGCGCCGGCAGCGTAAAGGTGTACGCGCTGCTGGTGATGCGGACCACATTGCCTGAGCCCAGCGCATCGGTGTAATCGGCATTCCAGTACAACACGCTGTTGTTCATGCCCACTGTGGTGGTGACCGGATTACCGCATTTGTTGATGCCGACGATACCCAGGCTGCCGCGGCGGAACAGGATATGGCAGGAACTGGACGACAGTACCTGCATGTCGGTGCCCTGCACGCCGGTGTGGAAGCCGATCATGCGACGCAGATCGTCGCGTTGGTAGGCATTGACCCAGCGGTTGTCGCCGCTTTCGTTGTTGTCGGTGTAGATCATCGGCATGCCGCCATTGCGTCCGATCAAATACGCATACGCCAGGGTTTCATCGACCGGGTCGAGAATGGCGTAGCGGAAGCCGGCGTTGTTGGGGATGTCGTGGGTGACGGCGAAGGTCACCGCGCGGTTGCCCGGCAATGCCTGCCCGGACGCGGCCGGGTCCACCAGCTGCTGCAGGCTGGCACCGATGGCGAAGGCATTGCGCACCGCGTTGAACAGCGGGAAGTCGTAGGCCGCATGTGGAGTGGATTGCAGGTAGGGCGCCAGGAATTGGTCGTAATCGCCATTGCCGGCACCGCCGCCGGTGATGACCTCGCCGAACACATACACGCCGAAGCGGATGCCGGCATCGAACACGCGGTTGAGGTGGTCGAAGCTCATGTGCTTGGCCGCGTCCACGCGGAAGCCGGTCACACCCATGCCCTTGAGCGCCTGCAGGTAGGCGCGCTGTTGTTGCACCACCCAATCGTTGCCGACCAGATCGGGCAGGCCCGGGTCGCTGCCACCGCCGCAGATGCGGTAATTGCGGACCTGGAAGGCGTCGTCGTAGTTGGTGATGCACTGGCCCGGGCCGAAATCGCTGGCGCCGAGGAAGTTCGATTGCAAGGTGCCGAACAGACGCAGCGCATCGTATCTGCCCGGGTTGGCGGCGTACTGTGCCAGCACGGCGCTGCCGGGATAGTTGAGGTCCGAGCGCGTGGCCGCTTCGTTGGCCATGTGGTTGAACACGATGTCGGCGTAGGTCTCCACACCGTTGTTGGCCAGCGCCTGCACCATGCGCCGGAACGCGATGGTGTCGCCGAGTGGATTGTCGATCAGCCGGATGTCCTGCGGCTGGTAGCGCGCCCACCAGGCACTGCCTTCGGAACGGTACGCCGGCGCAACCAGCACCTTGCGATAGCCGGCATCGGCAATCTGCTTGGCGCGCGCTTCGACGGTGGCATACGGCCAGTTGAACGCGTGCAGGATGACATCGGCCTGTACGTTGGCTGTGACCAGCAGCAATGCCAGCGCCGTGAGCAATGCGCGGGCGCCGCGCTGCAGGACTGAAGGGGGAGTGGGTGCAAGTGTGGTGCGCATCGGGTGCTTCTCCAGTGGTAGGCGCAGGCCCGGCGTGTGCATCACGCTGCCCGCATCAAGGCCCCCGGCCCCTGTTCCGGAAAGCGCGCGCACGGCGTGCAGCGCGCGGTGATGCTAAGCGCCCATCGCGGCGCAGCATCGGTGTTGTGCATACGTATTCAATACAACGCGCCGCCAAAGTGCGCGCGGCTCGGCGGCATTAGCGTGGCCGCTGGCACATTGCGATTGCGGTGAAACCCAGGCGCGGGGTGTTGCCGGTGGCATGCGCCGCCGCACAAGTCGCCAGCGCAGCGCTTGCTGCACCGGCAACAAAAGCTCAGTGCTCAGCGATAGACGTGGCGGAGTTCGTTGCTTGCGTGCAGGGACTGCAGTCTGGACAGCGGTACCTCGACCTGATCGTCGGTGTAATACGCCGGCTGCCTGGCACTGCTGCCGCCCGCATCGCGCTCGGCACCTTTCCATTTGTCGTAGCCCTTGCTCGGTAGCGCCAGGGTAATGGTCTGCCCGTTGACGCTATCGACCCGCACTACGCCGTACGCATGTCCTTCATAGGCGCCGGGTGCCACGGTCTGCAGATCGACGGTGTATCGGTCGCCCTGTGCCGGCTGTGCCAGCAGGGCGTCGTCGCGTTTGGATGTCTGCGAGTCGCTGTAGACACCAAATGCAACCACGGCGGCGATCAGCCCCAGCAGCACCAGTCCACCGAAACGGCGGTAGGCCGGGATGGGCGGCTTGCCGCGCGATTGTTCGAAGGTCTTGGTATCCAGCGGGGTGACCTGGTTGCAGCCGTCGCAGACGCGCAGGTACTGCTTCTTGGTCACCCAGCCGAAGACGTACCACAGGTGCGCATAGCGGTACTGCAGCACATGGCGGAAACTGCGCTGCTGCGCACATTGGTTGCAATGCGCGCTGTCTGCTGCGCCGAGCGCGATCGCGTCGCCGCCTGATCCCCAGATGATCATCCTTCGTCCTTGAGTGGTTGTGAGCGCCGCATGATAGTGGCTGTTCAGGCAGTTGGGCAAAATCCTGGCCGTCTTGACGACGAACGGCGTGCGCTTGCGGCTGGTTGCCCGGCGGCGCCAGCCCGGCGCGCTAAACTAGCGGCCAGTTCATTGCCGACCCTTTCCATGCGTAATCCATTGCAAGAACAGCTGCTCAAGGCCGGCCTGGTGAAAAAGGCCCAGGTGGACAAGGTTGCGCGTGAGCAGGTCAAGCAGCGCCATGCCAAGGGCGCGGCGGTGCAGCCGGCGGCGACGGACAAGGTGGATGCGGCGCGTTTGCAGGCCGAGCGTGCCGAGCGTGATCGTGCGCTGGCCGAAGAGCGCAATGCGCAGCTGCGCAAGCAGGAAGTGCTGGCCCAGGTGCGGCAGATCGTGGAGACCAACAAGGTCAAGCGCGAAGGCGAGATCGACTACCGCTTCAACGACGGCAGCGTGATCCGCAGCGTGCTGGTCACCACGACGCTGCGCAGCCAGTTGGCCAGCGGCGCGCTGGTGATCGTGCGGTACGGCGATGGCTTTGAGCTGATTCCGCGCGCAGCCGCCGACAAGGTCTACAGCCGCGATGCCGATGCCGTGGTGCTGGACCACGGACGCAACAGCGCGCCGGCCGCGCCCGACAGCGATGACGACTACTACAGCCAGTTCAAGGTGCCGGACGATCTGATCTGGTGACGCCGGCGAACTGCCGCATTGGGTGATTGCTGGATGGGGTCAGCGCCACCGCAGGCGCGACAACGCTGCATGCTGCGCACCTGCATGCTGTGGGTGCGTGTTTGATGACTGCAGGAAACCAGGCCAGGCACTCGCGCCAGACCGATCGCCGCGAGGTTGGTGGATGGGATCAACGTGGTCGTGCGAACGCCTGCGCGCTACCCTGGCGCTCTTTGTCGCCGCATAGCCCGCCCATGTCGATCGTCTTGACCCAGTTCGCCCGTACCCGCCTGTTTCCGCGCGATGGGCGTCGCAATGCCATTCAGGACTGCACGCCGGAGCAGTTCGTCCAGCGGCTCAACGATGAGCCGCCGCTACGCGTGATCGAGGGCTATGCACCGTTTTGTCAGTTGCATGTGCACCGCAACTGGACTTCGACCCGCTGCCTCACCATTCCCGTCACCGATGACAACCGGCACCTGCTGCGTTCCGGCTACGAGGCGCGCAGCACGCAGGAATTGGCCGTGCTGGTGCGTTGGTTCGAAGGTGTCGAGCCACCGGTGGCCGCGTATCTGCTGCCCATCCTCTACAGCCGCGATCAGTTGGCCAAGGAAGGCACGCCCATCGAGGCAGACTGGGGCGTGGTCGGTTGTCTCTACACCGCAGAGCCGGAGGAGATTCCGATGGCACCGATCACCATGTTGCGCAATGCCTTGGGCGTGGAAGAGGGCGGCTCGGGCACCCCGCTGGACCGCGAGGCGTATCGGCGTAGCGTCGCGTTCTGGGAGCGCAATGCCAATTGGCGTGGGTAAGCAGTTCGGTAGCAATGCAATGGCCGAGGGCCACGCGCCACCGGCGCGATTCAGTACCAACCGCATGGCTCCAGCGCAGTCGCCGCAGACCTGATTCGCATCGGCAGCCTGCGGGTTGTCGCATCGGACGCCGCATTTTGCCTGGCGTGATCCAAACGGGTCGCGCCGGTTACAGGGCGGTCGGCCGGAAGGCCTCTTCGGCGAGCATTTCCAGGTAGTTGCGCATGCGGTGTTCGATCAAGGCCGGCTCCGTTGGCAGCGGACGCACCGACGCGTTCCCGGTGCGCCGAGCATGGACGCGGGGATACGGCAGCGCCGGCACTGGCAGATCGAGAAATGCACACAGGCGTTCCCAGTGCGCGTCGGCATCGGCATCGAGCACCAACAGGCGAGACGGTGGTATACGCTCGATTACGCCCTGGTTCCAGCGACGGAAGTAATCGGTCATGAAGGCACGATCACCGAGGTGTGCCTGGATGTCGCGACGCAAGAAGTGGCTCACGCGTTGGCCATGGGCCCCAAACAGCGACGGCACGCTGCCGTCGCCGGAGAAGATCGTCGCGCTGACCGAGTCGAACCACGCATCGGGGTCGCGCACGGTCAGGATCACCTTGGCGTGCGGAAAGTGCACGGACAATTCCTCCCAGAAGCAGCAGCCGGGGTAGTCGGTGGTCGCTGCATAGCCGGCAAACAGTGCATCCCAATCCGGGTGCCCGTCGATTGCCGCCTCCCAGCGCGGCAGGTCTTGACGCAGATTCGCTGCCAACTCCATCGCGTGATAGCAGCGGCCCACGCCGAGCCGCTCAAGCGCCAGCTTCAGGGAGAGGGTGCCGGTGCGGCCCAGGCCGGCGCCGATGAGTTGCAGGCTCACGACGTTTGCGCCTGGCCGTGGGCCAGCCACTGCGCTGCGTCTTCGCCGAGTTCCGCGTGTGCGCGTTGCACATATGCGTGATTGAGTGCGTCCGGCAGGGCAGTGCGCCAGCGACCGCTGCGACCCTGGTTGAAGAACGCCTTGCCGCCTTCGCGCCACAGGCCGGCGCCTTGAGGCACGTACCGTGCTGCATGCTGTCGCATATAGTCGAAGCGGCAGTGCGCCACGATCGTGTCCCATTTGCCGGGTGGAACCGAAATGTCCAGAAAGGCGGCGATGCGGCCGATCTGGCCGGGCAGGTCGTCGAGCAGGTCGTTGTAATGAAGGTGCAGCACGTTCGCATCCTCACGCCGCTCCCACCACGAACGCACGCCTTCCCATAACGGCCAGAACGGCGCTCCATCATGTTCCAGCCAATGCGCCACATAGGCATCGTGCGTCAGCTGCGGCGGCGGCAGCACGCGCAGCTTGCCGGGTTCGCCACCGCCAGCGTCCAGGCGTGCCTGCGCATCCAGGCTCACCGCGCATTGATGGTCATACAGACTCAGCGCAATGTCGCGTCCATCGCGGCCGATATACAGATATTTGGCCAGCGTGCTGGTGACCAGTGCATCGGCTGGCAGGTGCGTCTTCATGAAGCGTCGATGGCTCTGCGCGTCCAGCAGCGCGAGCTTGGTTGCCTTGTCCGGATAAACGCCGTCGACCCAAGGTGAAACGGCCGAGACATCGATCTCTGCTTCGCCGCCGAAGATCAGTTGCGCCACGATCTGCTGCAGCCAGGTCGTGCCGGCCTTGGCGTAACTGGCGATCACGATATCTCCTTCGCGCAGGGACAGATCATTCCAGACGCTGGAGTCGAAGAATCGATGTGGATATTCCCTGATCTTTTTGCGAACGTGTGGATCGGTCATGCGGCAGTGCCTAGGCGAGATGCGATGCCCGGTCGTGGCCGTAGTGCGATGCGCACATCCAACGGTCGTAATACGAGCGCGGGAAAAGGCGTGGGGCGAGCATCGGCAGCCAGATGCAGGCTGCGCGACCGCAACACGGTGGCGATGACCGCGGTCATCTGGGTGAGGGCCAGCATGCTGCCGATGCAGCTGCGTGGGCCGCCGCCGAATGGAAAGTAGCTGTAGCGTGCCAGCGAGTGCGTGGCGCTATCGTCTAGCCAGCGGGCAGGCAGGAACGTCTCGGGATCGGGGAAATGACGTTCGTCGCGGTGCACCACCCATGGGCTGATCAGCAGCTGGGTGCCGCTTGGAACGTGGAAGCCGTCCAGGGTGGTGTCGCGTTGCGCAATCCGCGCGGTCATCCAGGCCGGCGGATACAGGCGCATGGCCTCTTTCACGCAGGCCCGCGCATGCGGCAAGCGGTCGAGCAACCCGGTGCCGGTTGCGGTATCAACATCGTCCAGTCCTTCCGCTTCCTGCGTAACCTGCTGCGCCACGTGCGGATGCTGCGCCAGTAGCAGCAAGGTCCAGGTCAGTGCGGCCGCCATCGGTTCCAACGCGGACATCAGCATCGCCGCAGCTTCGTCGCGGCACCAGTGGCTGTCACCCTGTGCAGCGTCGGCCAACAGCAGCGACAGGACCGATGCTGCGTGGGGTGGCTGCTGCCGAGCACGCATCAAAATTTGGTCCAGCGCCAGTTGAAGCTCGTCGCGTGCGCGGCGCATGCGCTGTCGATGCGCCGATGGCCACCACATCGGCACCAGGGATTGACGGCGCGTCTGCTGCAGAATCGTATCGACCATGGGCAGCATGCGCAGCAGGTCCGGTGCATGATCCGGATTTCCAAGGAGAAAGCCGGCGCCCAATTGCGCACATAATCCGGTCATCAGTGTGCGCATGTCGTGTGCAGCGACACACTCGTCCTGTTCGCGTAGAAGCGCCAGCGTGGCAGTCGATGCCTGCACTGCGGAGTCGCGCACCAAGGCGGCACGAAATGCAGGCTGCAGTGTCTGCCGCCTCTGCCGCCAGACGACGCCAGTGCTGTTCATGACCGAGGCGGGGAATGCCGCGCGCCGCGCGACCGGGTCGGGATCGGTTTTTCCGTAAAGCGTCCCATCGTCGCTCAACACCGTAGCGATCGTGGCCGGCGCGGCGATCAGGTATGTGCGTTGGGCGACCCTGACCACGTCGCCATGCGCGCGCGCACGATTGCAAAAATGCCAAGGGATCTTCGGAGAACTGCCGGCGGTTGCCGAACGCCCAGTGCCCAACCGGGCCGGGTGGAATTGCGTGCCCGCGACCTGAATTCATGCGCATTTGGGTATGGCAAACGACGAAGCGGACGGCGCGTTGTGGACGGAGCGGGCCGGCGGCGAGGCCACGCTGTCACGGGAGGATGTCTCGCTTCCCGTGACAGCGTGGGGGTTAGTAGCCGTAGACGTAACCTAGCTTGCGCCCCCCGATGGCCTGGATCCAGCGCGACAGGGCATGAAAAAGACGGTTCATCACAATCTCCTTATAAAACGATCGATGGGAACAGCACGCTGATCTGTGTAGAAATTATTCAACAACGATGTTGTTTGAACAGGGTTAAATAAATTGGATATGTCCTGCATTGGTCAAACCGGATTGCGCAGATCTGTCGCGGCATGCGTAGTATTTCGAGTTGTTGTCTCGGCCGCGAACGCTCACGCCTGCATCGCCGCGTACTATCGCCGAACTGTTCCGAATGCGAGCGCGCAGGATGCCCGGTTATTCCCAATACGATCGGATGGCGGCGTTTTACGACAGCATCCATGATCGTTGGCCGACGCAGGCACTGCAGCGGTGCGTGCAGACTTTGGCGGACCTGGCCGATGGCCGTGCATCGCTGGAGTTGGGCATCGGCAGCGGGCGCATCGCACTGCCGTTGGCCCAATGTGGCGTGCCGGTGACCGGTATCGACAATGCGCGCGCAATGCTCGACGCGTTGCGTGCCAAACCTGGCAGCGATCAACTGCAACTGGTCCGCGCCGATTTTGCCGATATGCCGTTGAGTGGTCCATTTGGCCTGATCTACGCGGTGAACGCGTTCGGCTACCTGCTCACCCAGGCCGAGCAGGTGCGCTGCGTCGTCAATGCCGCGCGTTGCCTTGCGCCCGACGGCATGCTCGTGATCCAGACCGCGGTACCTGGCGCCGAAGTGTTCGACGGCAATGGAAAGATAACCCAGGTACTGGATATTCCGGAGTCGCAGCACGAGGGCGCTGCCGTGATGCTGGTGTGCTCGCAACCCGAGCCGTTGCAACAGCGGATCGATCAAAGGGTGGTCGTTCTGAGCGAGGATGGCACGCGCATCTTTTCCGAACGCCGGCGTTATGTGTGGCCGTCGGAACTCGACCTGATGGCGCAGATCGCCGGTTTGCGACTGCACACGCGGTGGGGTGGGTGGGGCCGCGAGCCGTACGATGCGCGCAGCCGCATCCAGATCTCGGTGTACGTGCGGGCGGATACACGCAAAGAGCCAGGCACCGGTTCTGTTTCACTGTGAGCAGTAAAGAGCGGCTTATTCCTGCAGGCGGATTCTTGGAGTGGTGCTTGCGTGGGCTCCGTGGGTGGAGGCGCAGGCCAACGTAATGCAGGCGTGGGACAGCATCTCAGCCGGGAGAAGTTCCCGCCAATCACAAACAAAACGGGCGCCTTGCGGCGCCCGTTTGTTTGCATCGCGATGGTTCGCCGATGGATCAGTAGCGATAATGATCCGGCTTGTACGGGCCAGCCACGTCCACGCCGAGGTAGTCGGCCTGGTCCTTGGTCAGGGTGGTCAGCTTCACGCCGATCTTTTCCAGGTGCAGGCGCGCGACTTCTTCATCCAGGTGCTTGGGCAGGATGTAGACCTTCTTCTCGTAGCTGTCGCGTTTTTCCCACAGGTCGATCTGGGCCAGGGTCTGGTTGGCGAACGAGTTGGACATCACGAAGCTCGGGTGGCCGGTGGCGCAGCCCAGGTTCACCAGGCGGCCGTCGGCCAGCAGGAAGATCGCGTTGCCATTGGGGAACACATACTTGTCCACCTGCGGCTTGATGTTGATCTTCTGCACGTCCTTCAGCGCCTTAAGCGCATCGACCTGGATCTCGTTGTCGAAGTGGCCGATGTTGCAGACGATGGCCTGGTCCTTCATCGCCTGCAGGTGCTCGACGGTAATGATGTCCTTGTTGCCGGTGGTCGTGACATAGATGTCGGCCCGGCCCAGGGTGGATTCGATGGTGTTGACTTCGAAGCCTTCCATCGAGGCCTGCAATGCGCAGATCGGGTCGATTTCAGTGACGATCACGCGGGCGCCATAGGCGCGCAGCGAGGCGGCGCTGCCCTTGCCCACATCGCCGTAGCCGCAGACCACGGCGACCTTGCCGGCCAGCATCACGTCCATCGCGCGCTTGAGGCCATCGGCCAGCGACTCGCGGCAGCCGTACAGGTTGTCGAACTTGCTCTTGGTGACCGAGTCGTTGACGTTGATGGCCGGGATCAGCAGCTTGCCGGCTTCGGCAATCTGATACAGGCGGTGCACGCCGGTGGTGGTCTCTTCGGAGACGCCCTTCCAGTCCTTGACCACGCGGCCCCAGTAGCCCGGGCGCTCGACGGCCACGCGCTTGAGCAACGCCTTGATGACGCCCTCTTCGTGCGAGGCCGCCGGCTCGTCCACCCAGGTGCTGCCGTTTTCGAGCTCGTAGCCCTTGTGGATCAGCAGGGTGAGGTCGCCGCCGTCGTCCACCACCAGCTCGGGGCCGGTGAGGGTGCCGTCGGGCAGGGTGAAGGTCAGCGCGTCCAGGGTGCAGTCCCAATACTCTTCCAGCGTCTCGCCCTTCCAGGCGAACACAGGCGTGCCGGTCGCGGCGATCGCGGCGGCGGCGTGGTCCTGGGTGGAGAAGATGTTGCACGAGGCCCAGCGCACATCGGCGCCGATGTCCTTGAGCGTTTCGATCAGCACCGCGGTCTGGATGGTCATGTGCAGCGAGCCGGTGATGCGCACATCCTTCAGCGGCTTGGTCTGCGCATGCTTGCGGCGGATCGACATCAGGCCCGGCATTTCGTGCTCGGCGATGTCCAGCTCCTTGTGGCCCCAATCGGCCAGGGAGATGTCGGCAATCTTGTAGTCGGTGTGCGGGGTGATCTTTGTGACAGCGTTCATGCAATGGCTCCGGTAGGCAAACGAATGTCTGCAGTTCCGGGCGCCGTTGAACGGTGAATGCTGGTCGAGCCTGGCCGTAGTTGCCTGCACTTTTCGTGCAGTGAAGCGGATCAGTCCGCCCTACCGGTCGCAGCGCCCCTCGACGAGAGCGCCGATTATATCGGCAGCACCCCCGTCCAGCATGAATTGGCCGGCTTGACGTGGCATGACCCCAACCAACGGCAGGGGAGCGGCCGGCGGGCGGCTGCTATGGTCGCAGGTCGACCATCACCGGGGACGGACAATGCGGGCGAACGAGTATTCGCAAGGCTGGCGGCAGCACGCATGGGCGCTGGCAGGGGCGCTGGCATTGAGCGCACCGGTGTTGGCTCTGGCGGCCAGCACGACAGTGACGCAGCCGGGCGCTGCGGCAGGCTGCGCGTATCAGCTGCCGTCCAAGGCGCTGCAGGCGGTGGTGGATGCACCGCGCGCACCGTTGTTGCAGCTCTCGCCCAAGCGCGACCTGGCCGCGATGCTGCAGTTGCCGGCATTGCCGGACATCGCCGAGGTGGCCCAGCCCGAGCTCAAGCTGGCCAGCGTGCGCATCCATCCCAAAACCTTCGCCAGCAGCCGGTTTTCCTTCGCCGGCAAGCTGTGGTTGCAATCGATCAGCGACGGTCGCGAGCGGCAGGTCGCCGGGCTGCCCACGCCATTGTCGCTGGCCACGCTGAACTGGTCGCCGGACCAACGCTATCTGGCCTTCCGGCGCGAAGATGCCGCCAGCGGCGCCAATGAGCTGTGGCTGGTGGACGTGGCCACCGCACAGGCCCGGCGGCTGGTGGCCGGGTTGAACAGCACCGTCAACGACGAGCTGCGCTGGTTGCCCGACAGCAGCGGCCTGCTGGTGCAGCAGCAGGTGCCAGGGCAGGGGGCGCCACCGCCGCGCGATGCCACGCCGCAGGGCCCCGCGGTCCAGCAAACCACGGCGGCGGCGGGCGTGCGCTCGCTGCCGACCTATCAGGACCTACTGCGCAACGAAGCCGATGCACGCGTGTTCGGGCACTACGCCAGCGGCCAGCCGATCATCGTTGGCGTGAACGGGCAGCTGCGCCCGATCGCCGCGCCCGGCATCTATCTCAACCTGTCGGTGTCGCCGGATGGCCGTTACATCCTGAGCGAACGCAGCGAGCGGCCGTTCTCGTATCTGGTGCCGGTGGACAACTTCCCGCGCCGCATCGAGGTGCTGGACATGCAAGGCAAGCTGGTGCGCCAGATCGCGCAGCTGCCTTTGGTCGAAGGTCTGCCGACGGGTAACGATGCGGTGCCCACCGGTGTGCGCGACATCGCCTGGCGCGTTGATGCACCGGCCACGCTGGTCTGGGCCGAAGCGCAGGACGGTGGCGACCCGGCGCGTGAGAGCACCATCCGCGATGCGGTGCGGATGCAGGCCGCGCCGTTCACGCGCGCACCGGTCACGCTGGCGCAGCTGGGCAGCCGCTTCGACGGGATCCTGTGGGGCCGCGGCGATCTGGCGATCCTCAGCGAGAGCTGGTGGAAGACGCGCCGCATCAAACAATGGCGCATCGCCCCCGACCAGCCCAAGCGTGCGCCGGAACTGCTGTGGGACCGTTCCTCGCAAGACCGCTATAACGACCCGGGCACGCCGGCAACCGTTGCCGATGGCAAGGGGCGGCCGCTGTTGCAGACCAGCAGCGATGGCAACAGCCTGTTCCTGCTCGGCAAGGGCGCCTCGCCGGAAGGCGACCGGCCGTTCGTGGATCGCTTCGATCTGCAAAGCAAGCGCGCCACCCGGTTGTTCCATTCGCAGGCACCCACCTATTCGGCGCCCCTGGCGCTGTTGGATGCACACGGCACGCAGTTGCTGCTCAGCCGCGAATCGCCTGAAGAACCGGCCAACTATGTCGTGCAGTCGCTGGGTGATGCGGCGCCTGCACCGCGTGCGTTGACGCACTTCGCGCATCCATTGCCGCAGTTGCGCGGTGTGCAGAAGGAGCAGATCCGCTACAAGCGTGCCGATGGCGTGGACCTCACCGCCACGCTGCTGCTGCCGCCCGGTTACGACCCCAAGCGCGACGGCCCGCGGCCGCTGCTGATGTGGGCCTACCCGGGCGAATTCAAAAGCGCCGACACCGCCAGCCAGGTCACCGACTCGCCGTATCGCTTCAATGCCATCAGCTATTGGGGGCCGCAGGCGTTCCTGGCGATCGGCTACGTGGTGCTCAACAACCCGACCATGCCGATCGTCGGCGAAGGCGATGCCGAACCCAACGACACCTACGTGCCGCAGCTGATTGCCGATGCGCAGGCGGCGGTGGACGAGGTGGTGCGGCGCGGGGTCACCGATCGCGAGCACATCGCCATCGGCGGGCATTCCTATGGCGCCTTCATGACGGCGAATCTGCTCGCGCACACGCGGCTGTTCAAGGCCGGTATCGCACGCAGCGGTGCGTACAACCGCACGCTCACCCCGTTCGGTTTCCAGGCCGAAGAACGCAACTACTGGCAGGCGCAGTCGGTGTACCAGGCGATGTCGCCATTCAACTACGCCGACAAGATCAAGGACCCGCTGCTGCTGATCCACGGCCAGGACGACAACAACACCGGCACCTTCCCGATCCAGAGCGAGCGCATGTTCGCTGCGATCAAGGGGCTGGGTGGTACCGCGAAGCTGGTGATGCTGCCCAACGAATCGCATGCGTATCGTGCGCGGCAATCGATCCTGCAGATGCTGGCCGAGAGCGAGCAGTGGTTGAAGAGCAATGTCGGCGATCCCGCTGCGCAGGCGCCAGCGCCATCCAGGCGATGAGTGTCATCGCACGCAACGGCGTGCGAACGCATGTCCGACCAGCGTCTGGCAGCTAGAAACGCATCCGGGCGCAATGGAGCGTTGTCGATAAAACCTTGTCGCGTCCGGGGGCGCTCCTACGCATTGGATGCTGGCGTCGGGCGGCGGGTTTCAGTGGCATGTACGAATGCGGGTGGCACTGGCGCAGGATGGTTCGCTCTGAAACCGTCTTGCGTAACGCAACCATCTAATCCTTTTGGGTTAGTCTTCGACGACTTTGCGCTTGAAGAGGGTGTGCGTTTCCGATGAACGAGTACCGCAGCAGTCTTGTGTTCGCTACCCCCGATCTTCCCTTGCGCGACGATGTGCGTCGGCTCGGCGCACTGGTGGGCGATCTGCTCGCCGAGCAGGTGTCTGCGGAATTCCTCGACGAAATCGAAC
The DNA here is from genome assembly GCF_012848175.1 of Xanthomonas campestris pv. badrii. Taxonomy (NCBI): domain Bacteria; kingdom Pseudomonadati; phylum Pseudomonadota; class Gammaproteobacteria; order Lysobacterales; family Lysobacteraceae; genus Xanthomonas; species Xanthomonas campestris. The sequence continues at coordinate 632,170 of NZ_CP051651.1, forward strand.
GCGTCCGTACCACCGCCATTTCGCGGCGCGAGAGCGATGCGCCGCCTTCCACGTTGAGCGAACAACTCACCGGGCGCGCGCCGCGCGATGCCGAGGCGCTGGTGCGCGCCTTCAGCACCTATTTCCAAGTTGTCAACATCGCCGAGCGCGTGCATCGCATCCGCCGCCGCCGCGATTACCAGCGCAGCGGTACCGACACCCCGCAGCCCGATGGCCTGCACGATGCATTGCGCCGGCTCAAGGCGCAGGGCGTGACCCTGGACGAACTCAGCCACTGGCTGCCGCGCATCGATGTGGAGCCGGTGTTCACCGCACATCCCACCGAGGCGGTGCGCCGCGCGCTGCTGGAAAAAGAACAGCTGATGGTCGCCAGCCTGGTCGATAACCTGGACGGCATGCGCACGCCCAACGAGCGCGCCAGCGATGCGGCGCGCTTCCGCATGGCCTTGACCGCCTCCTGGCAGACCGCCGACTCCTCGCCGGTGCGGCCCACCGTGGACGACGAGCGCGAGCATGTGGGCTTCTATCTCACCCAGGTGCTCTACCGCGTCATCCCGGTGATGTACGAAACCCTGGAACACGCCATCGAAGAAACCTACGGCAGCGTGCCGCCGCTGCCGCGCCTGCTGCGGTTCGGCACCTGGGTGGGCGGGGACATGGATGGCAATCCCAACGTGGATGCCGCCACCATCGCCGGCACCCTGGATGCGCAGCGCCGCGCGGTGCTGGACCGTTACCAGAAGGAACTCTGGCAACTGGCCAGCCTGCTCAGCCAGTCGACCACGCTGGTGCAGGTCAGCCCCGAGCTCACTGCGCAGCTGGAACGCTACCGCGCGCTGCTGCCGGAGGCCGCTGCCCGTTCGCGCCCGCGCCACGGCGACATGCCGTACCGCCTGCTCAATGATCTGATGCGTGCACGCCTGCAGGCCACGCTGGACGATGCCGACGGCGCCTACGCCGCACCATCCGAACTCGAACACGACCTGCAACTGATCCTGGACAGCCTGCAGGCCAACAAGGGTTTGCACGCCGGCTGGTTCGCAGTGCGCCGGCTGTTGTGGCGCGTGCGTAGCTTCGGGTTTCATCTGGCGCGGCTGGATGTGCGCCAGGAATCGAGCGTGCATGCGCGCGCGGTGGCCGATGCGCTGGGCCAGGGCGACTGGGACGGGCAGGATGCGACCCAGCGCGCCGCCGTGCTCGGCCCGTATGCCGCCGGCGAACAGGCGCTGCCGCGGGTGGACGACGACGGCAACACGCGGCTGGACGCGGTGTTCGCCGCGCTCGCCGATGCCCGCACGCGCCACGGCGCCGATGCGCTGGGCAGCTACATCATCTCGATGGCGCACAACCGCGCCGACGTGCTCACCGTGCTGGCGCTGGCGCGCCGCGGCGGGCTGGTCGACGACGCCGGTGCGGTGCCGCTGGACATCGTGCCGCTGTTCGAAACCGTGGACGATCTGCGTGGCGGTACCGGCACCGTGCAGGACCTGCTGGCCGACCCGGTGTATCGCCAGCATCTGGCCGCGCGCGGCGATACGCAGATGGTGATGCTGGGCTATTCGGACAGCGGCAAGGATGGTGGCATTGCCGCCTCGCGCTGGGGCCTGCAACGCGCCCAGGTGGAATTGCTGGAAGCCGCTGCCGATCTGGGCGTGCGGCTGACGTTTTTCCACGGCCGCGGCGGCTCGATCGCCCGCGGCGGCGGCAAGACCAGCCGCGCGCTGGATGCCGCCCCGCGCGGCAGCGTGGATGGCCGCCTGCGCGTCACCGAGCAGGGCGAGGTGATCCACCGCAAGTACGGCATCCGTGCGTTGGCGCTGCGCTCGCTGGAGCAGATGACCGGTGCGGTGCTGTTGTCCAGCCTGCGCCCGCGTGCGCCGGAACCGCGCGAGGATCGCTGGCGGCCGGTGATGGATCTGGTCGCCGAGCGCAGCACGGTGGCCTACCGCGCCTTTGTCGGCGCGCCGGATTTCATGCAGTACTTCCGCCTGGCCACGCCGATCGATGTGATCGAACGCATGACGCTGGGCTCGCGGCCCTCGCGCCGGCTGGGCCAGGATGCGGCGCTGTCGAACCTGCGTGCGATCCCGTGGGTGTTCGCGTGGAGCCAGGCGCGTGCGGTGATTCCGGGCTGGTATGGCGTGGGCAGCGGGCTGCAGGCCGCGGTGGATGCCGGGCACGAAGACAGCTTGCGCGAGATGGCGCAGGACTGGCCGTTCTTCCGCACGTTTCTGGACGACATCGCCATGGTGTTGTCCAAGGGCGATCTGAATATCGCCGAGTTGTTCTCGCGCTTGTCCGGCGACCTGCACACGCGGTTTTTCCCGCAGATCCGCGACGAACTGGCGCTGACCAAGGGCTGGGTCAAGGCGCTGCTGCAGCAACAGTCGCTGTTGCAGCACGACCCACGGCTGGCCTTGTCGATCCGCCTGCGCAACCCGTATATCGACCCGATCAGCGTGCTGCAGGTGGACCTGCTGCAGCGCTGGCGGGCCACCGATGGCGAAGACGAGGAACTGCTGCGCGCGCTGGTCGCCTGCGTCAACGGCGTCTCGCAAGGGGTGCAGAACACCGGCTGATCCGACCGTTGGTCGGCGCCGACGCAGAATCGGCAAGCGGGCTCTGGCATGAGCGGACAAATCTGTCCGATAATGCCGGCATGATGACCTCCCGCCCTGATGCCGCGCTGCGCCGCCGGCAGATTCTCGATGCTGCCGACGAAGTGTTCAGCGAACACGGCGTCAATGCCCCATTGGAACTGGTGGTGGAGCGTGCCGGCCTGGGCCGCGCCACCTTGTACCGGAACTTCCCGGACCGGGTGGCGTTGATGACCGCGCTGATGGCGCGCGGGCTGGACGGCCTGGAGCGGCTGGCGGCCGACCTGGCCGACCGCCCGGACGGGCTGGCCGTGCTGCTGCACGACGTGGCCGAGCACATCGCCCAGTCGGCGCCGCTGGTTGACTTCTGGCGCTCGATCGAACGCGCGCACCCGGCGGTGGAAGCCGCCGACCGGCGCGTGGTGGCGATCTTCCTGCCGTTCGTGCACCGCGCCCGCGACGCCGGCCTGTGCCGGGCCGACGTCGACGACGAACAACTGCTGCTGGTGATCGACATGCTCGGCAGTTGCCTGCGCGGCAGCGATGAGTCCGAACGCAAGCGTCTTGCCCATCGCTCGGCCGATCTGCTGATGCATGCGCTGGGCATGCAGGTGCCCGAAGGCGGCACGCGATGACACCGGCCACCCGCGCGGTCATCGGCCGCTGGGCATTGCGCGTGGCGCTGCTGCTGGCCGCGACCTGGGGCGCATTGGCGATCTATTTCGCGCTCACCGGCAATGCGCTGGTGCGCATCGGCTGGGTGGCCTCGTGGTGCGCGATGGCGCTGGCCGCCGTGTGGGGCCTGCGCCGTGGCCGCGAGAACTGGGCCCTGGTGGGTATCTTCGGTGCGGCATTCGTGGCGTTGGCGGTGTCGTGGGGGCTGATGCAGCCCAGCCAGGACCGCGACTGGGCCGACGATGTCGCCCAGCGTCTGCGCCCGGAGGTGCACGGCAACAGCGTGACCCTGCACAACGTGCGCAACTTCGACTGGCAGAGCGAAACCAGGTACGTCCCGCGCTGGGAAACCCGCCAGTACGATCTGGATCGGCTGGTCAGCGCCGACCTGGCCTTGTCGTACTGGATGGGCCCGGCGATCGCGCACACGCTGGTGTCGTTCGGTTTCGACGACGGCTCGCACGTGGTGTTTTCGCTGGAAATCCGCAAGGAGCGCGGCGAGTCGTTCTCGGCGCTGGGCGGCTTCTTTCGCAGTTTCGAAGAAACCCTGGTGGCCGCCGACGAGCGCGACATCCTGCGCGTGCGCACCAACGTGCGCGGCGAGGACATGTACCTGTATCGCCTGGCGATTCCCAAGGCCGGGTTGCGCCGGATGTTCATGGGTTATATCGAGCTGGCCAACGATCTGGATCGCAAGCCGGCCTTCTACAACACGCTGACCAGCAACTGCACCACGATCGTGTTCGCCCTGGTCCGCCAGCTGCGGCCCACCCTGCCGCTGGATCACCGCCTGCTGCTGTCCGGCTATGCCGACGCATACGCCTACGATCACCAGGGCCTGATGCCCGGCTATGATTTCGCCACGCTGAAGCAGCGCGGCCATTTCACTGCGCGTGCGATCGCCGCCGATGACGCCGCGGATTTCTCCGAGCGCATCCGCGCCGGCATGCCCCAGGCACCCGCACCCGGCGCCGCGGCGAGCGCGGCCCAGTGATTGCGTACGCACGCCGGCGCGGCAGCGCTGTGCTGCTGGCGGCCGCGCTGCTGGGAGCGTGGCTGAGCGGCTGTGCCATGGTCACGGTGCAATCGCGCAACAGCGGCGACTACATCGCGCAGACGCGTGGCGATGTGCTCAGCACCGGTGCACTCAGTCAATCCGGCAGCGAGACCCTGCAGGTGGCCGGCCTGCAACCCAAGGCCTGCCGCAAGCAGCCGCTGCCCTGCGTGCAGCAATTGGCCACGGTGGCGGGCATCGGCGACGAGCGCCGCCTGGCTACGCAAGCCGAGCTGTGGACAGCGCATGCGATCGACCTGGGCGGCCGCAACCCGGCACAGATGCGCGACACGGCGGTGCAAGCCTGGCTGGAAGCCGCGCGGCATGCCTATGCCTACCTGTTTTTCACTGCGCGTGCGCCCGGTGCACGCGCCTTCGAAAACCGCCAGACCCAGGTGCGCGACTACTACAACTACGCCGTGCAGCAGGTGGTCGAACGCCTGTTCGCGCGCGCGCAACAGGCCGGCCAGATCACCCCGACACCCACCGCCGTCGGCGGCTGGCAGGTCGCCATCGACACGTCTGCGTATCGGTTGCCGGGCGGCGGCAACACACCGCGCGCGATCTTTGCGGCGTCGGCATTACGCTTTGACGGATTGCGCAGCACGTATCGACGCGACGGCTTCGGCGCCGAGCTGGTGGCCGAAGTGGACCCGCAGGTGGTCGGCGACCCGGCCGGCCTGGCCGTGCAGCAGGCTGCGGCCGCCAGCACCGCGCCCGGGCGTCCGCTGCCGACCTTCAGCGAAATGCCATATGCACCGGCAACGCTGCTGTTGCGCTTCAAGGGCGACAGCCTGGATGCGGTGCTGCGCACCGATCTGGTGACGGTGGTGCCGTACGACCCGTACCGCCAGAACGAGGTGGTGCTGCACGGCCAGCGTGTGCCGCTGGCGGCCAACTTCACTGCGGCCTACGGGCTGTGGCTGGCCAAGTCGGGCTTTGCCGCGCAGTCGTTGCGGTCCATGCTGGGCAGCGCACGCGGCATCGATCGCCCGCATCTGTATCTGATGCAGCCCTACGACCCCAACCGGCGTGTGCTGCTGATGCTGCACGGGCTGGCCAGCAGCCCGGAGGCCTGGGTCAATGTGGCCAACGAGGTGATGGGCGATGAAACCCTGCGCCAGCACTATCAGATCTGGCAGGTGTATTACCCGACCAACGCGCCGATTGCGGTCAATCGTGCGCAGATCCAGGCGCTGGTGGAACGCAGCCTGCAGCACTTCGACCCGGCCGGCGCCGCCCCCGCCTCGCACGGCATGGTGTTGATCGGCCACAGCATGGGCGGGGTGATCGGACGCCTGCTGGTGTCCGCGTCCGGTGAGCACCTCTGGAATGCGCTGCTGCAGGACTATCGGCTGGAAGGCGAACGCGGTGCGCGCGTGCGCGCCAAGCTGGCGCCCTTGCTGCACTTTTCGCCGATGCCGCAGATCGACCGCGCCATCTTCATCGCTGCGCCGCATCGCGGTACGCCGCTTGCCGAGGGCGGGTTGGGGCGCTTCGTCGGCCGCATGGTCCGCCTGCCGATCGCCTTGCTGGACCGGTTCAGCGATGTGCTGCAGGACCTCGCCAACAGCGAACGCGAAGGGCAGGGCGGGCCGCCGCGTCGCAAGGGCCGCCTGTTGCCGCCGACCAGCATCGACAACCTGCGCGATACCGACCCGTTCGTGCGCGCCACGATGGGCCTGCCGATCTCTTTGCAGGTGCGCTACCACACCATCGTGGGCCGCGAAAAACCGCAGGTACCGCTGGCCGACTCCGACGATGGCCTGGTGCCGTACCGCAGCGCACATCTGGACGGCGCCGCGTCCGAACTGGTGGTCACCTCCTGGCACAGCGTGCAGGAAACGCCACAGGCCATCCTGGAGATCCGTCGCATCCTGCATGCGCAGTTGCAGGCCGGAGCTGGTGAATTACCTGCACCGCTACCACCGCCGGAGCCCGCGTCCGCCAACTTGTGAGGTGGGCCGCTGGCCGACCTGCGGCAGGCTGCGGCGCTTGGCACCGACACCATGGGCAGCTACAGCTCGCCGGCCGGCGCTGAGCGATCAACCGGGCGCAGAGCGTGTGCCGGTCCCTTGCATCTTGTCCGCCGCCGATCGAGCACGGCGTGCGCAGTGGTCCTGCCGACTGTCATGGAGGCAGCGCGACCGCGACGGCGCTACATGTCGCCAGGCGCGCGATCGAGCAGCGGTCCGCACGCAGGTGTTCACCAGCAGCCACCTGCGCAGCACGGCCGGTATTTCGGCTGCGTCCTCCAGCGAGTGTGCCGACTTGCGCGTCTGGCGCGTGCCGATGTCGGTGGTCGTCCTGATGTCACCGGATTGCAACAAGCGCTCACCACCATGCGCGGCGCCTGCTTGCAGGTGTGATGCGGTGTCGCTGCATCGCTTTCTCGTTGCTCGCAGTGGTGCTGTCGCAGCCTGCGTGGGCAGCGCGCCGCATTTTGGATGACGCATGATCGATCGTTGTTGGCTGCTGCATCGCTTCCAGAGCTTTCCCGCACACCTGCAAGCGGGCTGTGATGCCGTCTTGCGTGTGTATCGCCTGGGCCGCGTAGGGGGGCGCAAGCGCGGTGATGTGGGGCAGGGCGCAGGGCGACAGGCGGCTTTTGCTGGCGAAGGGGAATCGCCGCGGACCGCGACTGCCCGACGCAGCGGGCGCGATGCGATGGGGGTCGCGTTGCGCCCGCTGCCCCGCAGGGACCGCAACGCGCAGCCCGCGAACAGGGTAGCGGCGCCGCAGTTCCGCGCGCCTGCGACGTTCGCCACCAGCGCGCTGTGCATGCTGATGTTGGCGGTCGCGTTGTTGGGTGGTTGCGCAGCACCGGCACGGAGTGCATCGCGCACGCCGTTGGAGGCGCATACGCATGCCGGCGCTGGTGCCGCACCGTTGCCCGCTGCACGGGCAGCGCAGCTGGAGCGGGTAGTGGTGGTCTTCCGGCATGGCGTGCGCGCACCGCTGCAAGGGGAGGCCGCCGCCGCGCACTATGCCGACCAAGCCTGGCCGCAATGGTCCACGCCCGCCAGCCTGCTCACCCCGCGCGGTCGCAAGGGCGTGCGCTTGAGCGGGCAGTACCTGCGCCAGTGGTTGGTGCAGCAGGCCTTGCTGCCGAACAGCGGTTGCCCGGCGACCGGCAGCGTGTCGGTGTGGGCCAATACCGACCAACGCACCATCGATAGCGGCGCGCTGTTGGCCGATGCGCTGGCGCCAGGCTGCGGCATCGTTGCCGGACACCGTGAGCCAGACAGTAACGATCCGCTGTTCCGGCCGATCGAAGCCGGCGCTGTGCCGTTCGATGCGGCCACAGCGGTCGCATCGATCCAGCAGCAGACCGGTGGCCCCGACGCGCTATTGCAAGGCCATGCCGCCGAGCTGCATGCCATGCAGCAGATCCTGGGTTGCACCCGGACGCCGTGCGACTTTGCGCGAATGAGGTCCACGCTGGCGTCGTCGGCCAACGGGCGTGGCCTGGCCTTGAGCGGGCCGATCGATCTGACCTCCGGCACCGGCGAAGTGTTGCTATTGCAGTACGCCGATGGCTTGCCGCTGTCGCAGGTCGGCTGGGGTCGCGCCACACCGGAGCGCCTGGCGCAGGTCTCGCGCCTGCACGCGCTGCTGTTCGATATCTACGCACGGCCGCACTACATGGCGCAGCGCTCGGGCGCACCGCTGGCGCGCCAGGTCATGCAGCGCTTCGGCGATGCGCAGGCGCCGAAGGTCTCGTTGTTTGTCGGCAGCGATACGCACATCGCTGCATTGAGCGGGCTGCTGGGCGTGCATTTCCACCTGCCCGGCTACGGTGCCGATGACCCGCCACCGGGTGGTGCATTGGTGCTCGGCCTGTGGCGGGAGAGCGACGGCCGCCAGGTCGTGCGTGCCCGCTACCTGGCGCAATCGCTGGATCAACTGCGGATGTTGTCACCGCTGGATCTGGCTCATCCGCCGCTGCAGCAGGAACTGTCGCTGGGGTTGTGTGCGCAGGAGCAACGCATGGCCTGCCCATTGGTGGATTTTGCTACGGCGCTCGAACGGCAGTTGCAGCTCGAGCGGTAGCATCGCGATCGCGACAGCTGTCCTGCTGTGGTCTGCATGGCAGGTGGCTTCGCCCGTACCCTCACCCCAACCCCTCTCCCGCAGGAGAGGGGCTTGAGCAGCGGTTGGCGTCGTTGTCCCTTCTCCCGCACAGCGGGAGAAGGTGCCCCGCAGGGGCGGATGAGGGGACGCGCGCAGCCAGGTGCGATTCGGCAGGTGCGTGGCTTGGTCCGTACCCTCACCCCAACCCCTCGCCCGCAGGAGAGGGGCTTGAGCAGTCGATTGGCGTCGTTGTCCCTTCTCCCGCACGGCGGGAGAAGGTGCCCCGCAGGGGCGGATGAGGGGACGCGCGCAGCCAGGAGCGATTCGGCAGGTGAGTGGCTTGGCCCGTACCCTCACCGCAACCCCTCGCCCGCAGGAGAGGGGCTTGAGCAGCGGTTGGCGTCGTTGTCCCTTCTCCCGCAGGGCGGGAGAAGGTGCCCCGTAGGGGCGGATGAGGGTAGGTGCGCAGCCAGGAGCGATTCGGCAGGTGCGTGGCTTGGCCCGTACCCTCACCGCAACCCCTCTCCCGCAGGAGGGCTTGAGCAGCGGTTGGCGTCGTTGTCCCTTCTCCCGCACGGCGGGAGAAGGTGCCCCGCAGGGGCGGATGAGGGGACGCGCGCAGCCAGGAGCGATTCGGCAGGTGCGTGGCTTGGTCCGTACCCTCACCGCAACCCCTCTCCCGCGGCGAGAGGGGCTCTATGTCGTCACGCCCATCCGTGTGCGGGTCCGCCGTCAGCCGGAGCCTTCGCAACCTGTCACTTCCTGGTGTTGGGCAACCCACCGACAGACCCCGAAACGAAACCGGGCCGCATCAGCGGCCCGGTCGGTGTGCATCGCGCTCGCTCCTGCAGGAGCGGCGTGCTTACTTCAGCTTTGCATCGGCGCGCAGGGCGTCGGCGCGGTCGGTCTTTTCCCACGAGAACGAGGTGGCGGAATGCTGCGCGCCGGCACCGTCGGTGTAGGTGAAGTCCTTCGGCTTGCGGCCGAAGTGACCGTAGGACGCGGTCTGCTGGTACATCGGGTGGATCAGGTCGAGCATCTGGATGATGCCGAACGGACGCAGGTCGAAGTGCTTGCGGATCAGCTTCTCGATCTGCTCGTCGGCGATCTTGCCGGTGCCGAAGGTGGTGACCGAAATCGAGGTCGGCTCGGCCACGCCGATGGCGTAGGAGACCTGCACTTCGCAACGGTCGGCCAGACCCGCAGCCACCACGTTCTTGGCAACGTAACGTGCAGCATAGGCTGCCGAACGGTCGACCTTGGACGGATCCTTGCCCGAGAACGCGCCGCCGCCATGACGGGCCCAGCCGCCGTAGGTGTCGACGATGATCTTGCGACCGGTCAGGCCGCAATCGCCCACCGGGCCGCCGATCACGAACTTGCCGGTCGGGTTGATGTGGAACTTGGTGCCCTTGTGCAGCCACTTGGCCGGCAGCACCGGCTTGAGGATTTCCTCGCGCACCGCTTCGATCAGGTCCTTCTGCTTGACGCCCGGATCGTGCTGGGTCGACAGCACCACTGCGTCGATCGCAGTCGCCACGCCGTCTTCATAGCGCAGGGTGACCTGCGACTTGGCATCCGGGCGCAGCCAGGACAGTGCCGAGTTCTTCTTCTTGCGGATCTTGGCCTGCTGCTCGACCAGGCGGTGCGACAGGTGGATCGCCGCCGGCATGTAGCTGTCGGTCTCGTTGGTGGCATAGCCGAACATCAGGCCCTGGTCGCCAGCGCCCTGTTCTTCGGGCTTCTTGCGGTCCACGCCCTGGTTGATGTCCGGCGACTGCTTGCCGATCAGGTTGAGCACGCCGCAGGTCTCGCCGTCGAAGCCGACGTCGGAGCTGTTGTAGCCGATGTCCAGGATCACCTTGCGGGTCAGCGCTTCCAGGTCGATCCAGGCGCTGGTGGTCACTTCGCCGGCCACGATCGCCACGCCGGTCTTGACCATCGTCTCGCACGCCACACGGGCGCGCTTGTCCTGGGCCAGGATGGCATCCAGGACGGCGTCGGAAATCTGGTCGGCAATCTTGTCCGGATGGCCTTCGGAGACCGATTCGGAGGTGAACAGGTAGCTGGACATCAGGCTTATATCCCTTGATTCGGATGAAAAGATGGGTGCGGATGATACACGCCCACGGTGACCGTTGCATTGTGCGCCTGAACGCGGCGGCGTGGGGGTCAAGACGCCATGGATGCAGGCAGCGCATACCGCCCTGGCATGCTGTGGGCCGGAGCCGGTGCATGGAGGGCTCCACACTGGCAGGTGGAACGACCGCGGCCGTCGCGCTGCGCTGTCGGCCGGCCGCTGCCTAGGGTCGCGCTGACGCCATCGCGCAGTCGCGCGCCTTTGCCGGTGTCCCTGGCAGCGCGCAGCTCGCAAGGACTCGGCATCCCTTGTACCCCGTCCATGCAGCACGCATGCATGCGCAGCTGTGTGCCAACTTGAAAGCGCACCACCTTGGTCCGATGGATGTGTGTCCAGCCTGCTAGCATCGGGCGATGGATTCCCTGACCCAGATCGTTCTTGGCGGCGCCATCGCTGCCGCCATCGCGCCGCCCGGACAGCGGCGTGCCGCCTTGCTCGCCGGCGCGGCACTGGGCACCTTGCCCGACCTCGATTCACTGGCCTTGCTGCCATTGACCGACGACCCGGTCACCCTGATGACGGTGCACCGCAGCGTCAGCCATTCGCTGTTCGTGTTGCCACTGCTGGGCTGGCTGATCTGGTGGCTGTTCCGCCGTTACGGCAATGGACGCGTGGCCAGCGCGCCCACGCGCTGGTTCTGGGCGATCCAGCTGGCGCTGATCACCCACCCGCTGCTGGACGCGTTCACCGTCTACGGCACCCAGCTGTGGTGGCCGCTGCAACCGCACCCGACCATGTGGTCCAGCGTCTTCATCATCGACCCGGCCTATACGCTGTGGCTGCTGCTGGCCTGCGCCATCGCCTGGTTCGCGCGCGCGCGCCCGCTGGCGCAGCGCGTGCTGGTGATCGGCCTGGTGGCCAGCTCCGCGTATCTGGGCTGGTCGCTGATCGCCAAGCATCTGGTCGATCGGCAGGCCGATCGCGCCCTGGCCGCCATGGGGCTGGCCCACGCGCCGCGTTTCTCGGTGCCGATGCCCTTCAATACGCTGCTCTGGCGCGTGGTGGCGATGACGCCCAGCGGCTATGTCATCGGCGAGCGCTCGCTGGTGGCCGATAGCGGCCCGATGCAGTTCCGCGGGTTTTCCAGCAACACCCAGGCGCTGGGCGAGGTGGCCGGGTTCGACTCGGTGCGCCGGCTGACCTGGTTCAATCGCGGCTTCATGCGCGCGCGGCTGGTGGACGACGACCTGATGCTCAGCGACCTGCGCATGGGCCTGGAGCCGGACTACAACTTCAACTTCGTGGTCGCCCACCGCGACGGCGGTGACTGGCAGCCGATCGTGCCGCGGCAGGTCCAGGCGGCCTACCGCGCCCCGGTGGCCCGCGACCAGATCTGGGCGGTGCTGGCGCAGATGTGGCACCGCATCTGGAACGCGCCCAGCGGCAAGGCGCTGACCGGCGATCTGGAACACGACAGCGCACCGGCAAGCGCACCAGCGTCGGCCTCGGCGCCTCGGTAGACGGTGGCGCGCGGCTGTACGAAGGAATGAGGAGACCACCGCATCCGGGTCGTGTCGTAGCTGCGCCAGTTCGCCGCGCATGCCGTCCCCCGGTGTCGGCGTTGACCGCCTGCGGCAACTGGCCGACGCGAAAAACTCAGGCGACGTTCGGCAGAGCTGGCGGCACGCCGGCGATCAAGGCGTCGAAGTAATCGCGGGTCAGTGCCAGCTGTGCCTCTGGCGTGTCGGCGCGGTTGACCACCGCGCGGAAGTCAGCGCTTTGCGGATGATCCTTGGCGTACCAGCCCAGGTGCTTGCGTGCGATGCGCACGCCCTGTGGCTGTCCGTAGAACGCATGCAGCGCTTCCAGGTGGCCGAGCAAGGTGTCGCGCACGAAGGCCAGCGACGGCGGCGGCAACGCCTCGCCGGTGGCCAGGTAATGCGCCACCTCGCCGAAGATCCATGGCCGCCCCTGCGCGGCACGGCCGATCATCACCGCATCCACGCCGGTGGCGCGCAGCACCTGCGCGGCCTTGTGCGGCGAATCGATATCGCCGTTGGCGATCACCGGAATCTGCAGCGCGGCCTTGATCTGCGCAATCGTCGTGTATTCGGCGGTGCCGGTGTAATGCTGGTCGCGGGTGCGCCCATGCACCGCCAGCGCGGCGATGCCGCAGTCCTGCGCAATGCGTGCAATCACCGGGCCATTGCGGTGGTCGCAATCCCAGCCGGTGCGGATCTTCAAGGTCACCGGGACTTCCACCGCCTGCACCACCGCACGCAGGATGCGCGCCACCAGCGCTTCATCACGCATCAGCGCCGAGCCGGCCCAGGCATTGCACACCTTCTTGGCCGGGCAGCCCATGTTGATGTCGATCAGTTGCGCGCCGTGGTCGACGTTGTAGCGTGCCGCCTCGGCCAGCTGCTGCGGCTCGGTGCCGGCGATCTGCACGCTGATCGGGTCCGGCTCGCCGGCGTGGTCCATGCGGTGCAGCGACTTGCGCGTGCCCCAGAAGCGCGGATCGGAAATGGTCATCTCCGACACCGCCAGCCCGGCGCCCAGCCGCTTGCACAGCAGCCGGAACGGCTTGTCGGTGACGCCCGCCATCGGGGCGAGGATCACCTTGGGGGCGATGCTGTAAGGGCCGATCTGCATGCGGGCATTGTAGCTGGGGTCGGGAATCGGGAATCGGGAATCGGGAATCGGGAGTCGGGAGTCGGGAATCGGGAATCGGGAATCGGGAATCGGGAATCGGGAATCGGGAGTCGGGAGTCGGGAATCGGGAGTCGGGAGTCGGGAGTCGGGAGTCGGGAGTCGGGAGTCGGGAATCGGGAATCGGGAGTCGGAAGAGCGTTTCCGGCCTTCGGTGCTGCGCGATGGCTGTGCGGGGCGCGCGACTGGATAGGGCGGGGGCGGCGGTGAATATGTTGGCTGACCGTACCCTCACTCACCCCAACCCCCGCTCTGCGCCCCGGCCCGCGCCAGCGGCGCGGGCGCTCCAAGGCATGCGCGCCAGTGGTGCGCAAGCTGCGCCTTCTCGCCCGTGCGGCGAGAGGCTGCTATTCCTCCTTCGCCGGGGGAGAGCAGCGTCTATTCCTTCTCCGCCTCGGGGTGGGAGAGCCGCGTCTATTCCTTCTCCCGTCGGGAGAAGGTGGCGCGTCAGCGCCGGATGAGGGTACGGGCGCCCGGCGCTGCATCACGCCTCGCTTCCTGCATCGCGCTTCGTTCCTGTACCCCAACGCGTTTCGATAAAGGAACACGAAGCTCCGGCGGCAGCAGAGCTCGCAACGTCCGTCGGCAGGCAGGTTCCACTATGCCGCCCGCGGCGCAAACAGGCTCCAACGTGCAGACCAAGGCCCTGAATGACAGAAAGCGACCGCATCGCTACGCTCGCCTTCGTTGGTCGCTCGACGCGTGCGACTTACACAGCCACGTCTGGCAGCAGCCGCGGCATGGAGTTGGCAGCGCCTTCCACTTCGGTGGAGCGCGCCGCGTAGCGGGTGGCAAAGCGTACGTGGGTGATGAAGCTTGCGCCGGGCGACTGCGCCAGCGAGGCCACCAGTGCGCCGTTGAAGGCATCGCCGGCGCCGGTGGTGTCCACCGTCTGCGCGCTTTCGGCGCCCACCCGGTAATGCGCCGCGGTGTCGCCGCGCAGTTGCTCGTCGGCATGCGAGATGAAGGCGCCCACCGCGCCCAGCGTCACCACCACGGTGCCGCCTGGCAGCAATTTGCGGCACAGCGAGTGCAGCGTGTTGCCGTCCAGCGCGGCCACATCGTCGGCATTGATGCGCTCGCCGACATGGCGTCCGAGCAGTGCGGCGAACTCGGTCTCGTTCGGGGTCAGCACGTCCGACAGCTTGAGCAGGCCGATGGAGGTCGGCGCGTTGGCGGGCGCAGCGTTGAGCACGGTCAGCACGCCGCATTCGTGCGCCAGCGCGAGCGCTGCTTCGACGGTCTCTGCCGGCGATTCCAGCTGTGCCAGCAGCACCTGTGCCGATGCCACCAGCGGGCGCTGGTTTTCAACGAAACCCGCACTCAGCACCGAATTGGCGCCGGCACCGATCACGATGGTGTTGCGCCCGTGGCCGTCGACGTAGATGCCGCCGGTGCCGGTGGGCTCGTTGCTCGGTTCGGCGATCAGCGCAAAGCCGTCATGGGCGGCCAGCGAACGCGCCAGCGCGCCGCCGGCATCGTCGCCCAGCGCGCACAGGAAATGCGTCCTGGCACCGGCACGCGCCACCGCCTGGTTGAAGCCCTTGCCACCCGGGCCGGTGCTGTAGCGGCCGGCGATGGTGGCACCCGGCGCCGGCAGCACGTCGCACCGCCACACGTGATCGACATTGAAAGACCCGACAACGACGACCGAACTCATAAATACCTGCTTGCTTGAATGACTTGAATGTAACGCGGTGCCTGGCGATTAGACCGTGACACCGATGAACCCGCGCCGCCTCAGCCGAAGTGCGACAGCACGCCGGCAATGGTAGCGGTCATGAAGGTGGCGATCGAACCGCCCAGCACCGCCCGCAGGCCGAACTTGGCCAGATCGTGACGACGTTCAGGTGCCAGCCCGCCGATGCCGCCGATCTGGATCGCAATCGAGCTGAAGTTGGCAAAGCCGCACAGGGCATAGGTGGCAATCAGGCGGCCTTCTTCGCTCAGGCTCACGCCGGCAACCTGGCCCTTCACGATCTGCGACAGTTCGGTGTAGGCGACGAATTCGTTGATCACCACCTTCTGACCGATCAGCGAGCCGACCGTGGTCGCGTCCGCCCACGGCGTGCCGATCACCCAGGCCACCGGGGCCAGCAGGTAGCCGAAGATCGTGGACAGGTTGGTCGGCCGGCCCAGCGCCGCCGCCGCACCGGTCACCTCGCCCAGCCAGGTCAGCGGTGCATTGATCAGCGCGATCAGCGCGATGAAGGCCAGCAGCATCGCGCCGATGTTCAGCGCCAGGCGCAGGCCGTCGCCGGCACCGGCCGCGGCTGCATCGATGATGTTGCTGGTGGTCTTTTCCACTTCCATCTTGACCGTGCCGCGGGTCAGCGGCGTGCCGGTTTCCGGCACCAGCAGCTTGGCGACCACCAGGGTGGCCGGCGCCGCCATGATGCTGGCGGCGAGCAGGTGCTTGGCGTAGAACGCCTGTTGCGCGGGGTCGCTGCCGCCGAGCATGCCGACGTAGGCGGCCAGCACGCCGCCGGCGATATGCGCCATGCCGCCGATCATCATCGTCAGCAATTCGGATTGGGTCATCTTGGGGATATACGGGCGCACCGTCAGTGGCGCCTCGGTCTGGCCGATGAACACGCTGGCGCAGACGCTGGTGGTTTCCGCCCCCGACACGCGCATCACCTTGGTGATCGCCCAGGCCATCGCACGCACCACCAGCTGCATCACCCCCAGGTGGTAGAGCACGCCCATCAGCGCCGAGAAGAAGATGATGGTGGGCAGCACCTGGAACGCGAAGATGAAGCCGTAGCTTTCGATGTTCATCAGGTTGCCGAAAATGAAGGTGGAGCCCTCATTGACGAAGCTCAGTACCTTCACGAAGCCCTTGCCCAGCGAGTCGAACACGTCGCGCCCGCCCGGCACCAGCAGCACCAGCGCGGCGAACGAGATCTGCAGCAACAGGCCGGTGCCGACCAGCTTCCAGTCGACTGCGCGGCGGTTGGTCGAAAACAGCCAGGTGATGCCGATGAGCACCGCCAGACCGAACAGGCCGAAACCGATCCTTCCCAAACCTTCGACCATTCCAATCCCCGAGGCTGCTGACGGCAAAACGAGAAGCCTAGAGCAGGGGGTGTCAGCGGGCAAGGCGAGCGGCATTCAGACCACCGCCACTGGCGCGCGCCAGCGCCCCGGCCGCTAAACTGCGCAATCCCCGGTCCGGGGCAGGTGTCCCGGAGGGTTGTAGGAGTTCGCCATGCGTTACCGTCGTCTGGGTTCCACCGGGCTGCAGCTGTCGGCCGTGTCGTTCGGGGCCTGGGTCACCTTTGGCAAGCAGATCGGCCGCAGCGAGGCGCGCAACCTGATCGCCGCGGCCTGGGACAACGGCATCAACTTCTTCGACAACGCCGAGGTCTATGCGCGCGGCCGGGCCGAGGAGGTCATGGGCGATGTGATCGCCGACCTGCGCCTGCCGCGCGACGGCTACTGCGTGTCCAGCAAGGTGTTCTTCGGTGCGGTGGACAGCCCGCGCCCGACCCAGCGCGGGCTCTCGCGCAAGCATGTCACCGATGCCTGCCATGCCGCGCTCAGGCGGCTGCGCGTGGAGTATCTGGATCTGTATTTCTGCCACCGGCCCGACCCTGATACGCCGATCCAGGAAACCGTGCGCGCCATGGACGCGCTGATCCGGCAGGGCAAGGTGCTGTACTGGGGCACGTCGGAATGGAGCGCCGACCAAGTGCGCACGGCGATCGCCATCGCCGGACAGGAGCATCTGCATGCGCCGTCGATGGAGCAGCCGCAATACAACCTGCTGCACCGCCAGCGGCTGGAACACGAGTATGCGCCGCTGTGCGAGGCCGGGCTGGGCACCACCATCTGGTCGCCGCTGGCCTCTGGGCTGTTGACCGGCAAGTACAACGCAGGGGTGGCCGCCGACAGCCGGCTGGGCCAGCCCGACAACGCCTGGCTGCAGGACGACGTGCTGGGCACGCCGGAATCCCGCCGTCTTGAACGCGCCCGCGCGTTCTGTGCAGTGGCCGCCGAGCTGGGCCACGCGCCGGCGCCGCTGGCGATCGCCTGGTGCCTGCGCAATCCGCACGTGTCCTCGGTGATCCTGGGCGCAAGCCGGGTGGCGCAGCTGGAACAAAACCTGGCCGCGCTCGCGGTGCTGGACCAGGTGGATGCAGCCGGCTGGGCGCAGGTGGAAGCGGCGACACGCTGAGCGGGCAGGGGCCGTCAGGGATCGGCGTCGGCGTACCAGTCCTGCGCACGGCGGCTGGATAGGAGGGCTGCCGGTTGGTGCTAGCGGAGTGAGTCGGCCGCCGCGATCGACGTTCCGGCACATCGCGTATCGATCGATGGGATCGATCAAAGAGCGCCAGGTGATCCAAAAATTCCGCCGCGCAAATGAGAATGGCTCTTGATCATTAAATGAGAATGGTTATTATTTGTCTGGCCAACCGACTGGAGATCCAGATCATGACCGCTCATCCCGTGCTGCTTCGCTCCGAACCGGTCAACCTGCGCGACCGCGCCGTACCCCGCGTGGTACCTGCCGAAGACCTCATCACCAGCGAGGCCTTGCTCAAGGGGCGTCGCGAAGTGCTGATCCAGCATGGCGATCGCGTCTATCGCCTGCGCCACACCAGCAACGACAAGCTCATCCTGACCAAGTAAGTCGCGTCCCCCACGTCATCCCAGCGAAGGGAACCGCTGCGCCCCGCTCAATCGGGCGCAGACGCCGCCACGGCAAGCCGCCGGCATCGCCTTGATGCGATGTCGGCGTGCGATGCCCGCTGCCGGCAGGGTTCCGCAGCCATTGCACTTGCACCATCGGCGCCGCTCTGCAGGGGCGCCGGCTGTTCGCCGCGGGCGTTGCCGCCGCCGTCCGCCACCCACCTCTCCACCCTCGGTTGCCGTGCGCGGCCGGTTGGCTGTGCGCGCTGCCGGGGGTCTTCCACAAAGGTTGCTTGATGATTCGCCTGCATCCGCTGGTGGTCGCGCTGTCGCTCGCGCTACCCGCCGCCCCGTTGTGCGCCCACGCCGCAGAATCCGATGCCGACGGCGACGCCGCGCGGGAAGTGCACGACTTCGACCGTCTGCAGGTCACCGCCACGCGGACCCAGCGCGCGCTGGTGGATGTGCCGGCCACGGTGGATGTGATCGACCGCGAACAACTGGACAACCAGCTGGTGCGCGAGCTCAAGGACCTGTTCCGCTACACGCCGGGGGTGTCGGTGACCAGCACCAGCGGACGCTTCACCGGCACCAACGGCATCCGCATCCGCGGCCTGGATGGCAATCGCGTGGCAATCCTGGTGGACAACGTGCCGGTGTCGGACACCTTCGCGTTCGGCAGCTACCTCAATGCCAATCGCAACTTCGTCGACCTGGAAACGCTCAAGCGCGTGGAAGTGGTGCGCGGGCCGGCCAGTTCCTTGTACGGCTCCGATGCCCTGGGCGGTGTGGTGGCCTTCGTCACCAAGGATCCGGCCGATTATCTGCGCGAGGACAAGCGCAGCTACGTCGGCCTGAAGTTCGGCTACGAAGGAGACTGGAATGGCCTGTTCGCCGGCGCCACCGGCGCGTTTGGCGGCGAGCGCTGGAGCGGCATGGTGGCGGTGGCGCATCGCCAGGGCCAGGAAACGCAGAACCAGGGCGACAACCGCAGCCGCGATGCCACCCGCACCGCCGCCAACCCGCAGACCGTGGACGGCCGCAGCGTGCTGACCAAACTGGTCTATGCGCCGAGCGCGCAGCAGCGCTTCAAGCTCACCGTGGAAGGCAACGAGGACTACGGCAGCATCGAGGCCTTGAGCAGTATCGATACGCGCTCGCCGACACCGTCGCTGCGGGTGTTGTCGCAGCAGGGGCGCGATCATCAGACCCGTGCGCGGGTCTCGTTGCGGCACGAGCTGGATGCGCTGGACGCCGCGCTTGCCGACGACCTGCAATGGCTGCTGTATCGCCAGGACAGCGAAAGCCTGCAGCGCACCAACGAGCTGCGCGGCAACGCGACCCGCCGCCACAACGAACACAGCTTCGACCAGCGCGTGTACGGGCTGCTGGTCAATGCGCACAAGGTCATCGCCACCGATGCGCTGCAGCACGACATCACCTATGGGCTGGACGCTACCTGGACCGACACCCGCGCCAAGCGCGACGGCTATTCGCTGACGCTTGCCAACGGCGCGATCAGCAACCGGGTCGGCCAGGATGTGTTTCCCGTGCGCGATTTCCCCAAGAGCGAAACCACCAAGCTCGGCCTGTACGCGCAGGACGAGATCGGCCTGCTGGATGGAAGGCTGTCGCTGACGCCGGGCGTGCGCGTGGATTATTTCCGCCTGTCGCCGCAGATGGACGATATCTTCCGCGAAGACAATCCGGGCGTGGCGGTGGCAACCATCGACCAGACCCAGGTCTCGCCCAAGTTCGGTGCGGTGTGGCGCTTTTCCGATACCTGGTCGGCCTACGCCAATTACGCGCATGGCTTCCGCGCCCCGCCTTACAACGACGTCAATATCGGCTTCACCAATCTGCAGTCGCGCTACACCGCCATCGCCAACCCCGATCTGAAAGCGGAAACCAGCCGCGGTGGCGAAGTGGGGCTGCGCTTCAACGATGCGGTGGGGTATCTCGGCCTGGCCGTGTACTACACCGATTACCGCAACTTCATCGAGTCGAACGCGCCGGCCGGTACCAACGCCGATGGCTTCCTGGTGTTCCAGTCGCGCAATGTCGACGATGTGGTGATCAAGGGCGCCGAAGCGCGCGGCGGGCTCGATCTGGGCGTGCTGGCCGGCTGGCAGGGCTGGTCGTTGAACAGCGCGGTGGCGTATTCGGAAGGCGACAACCGCACCGACAACACGCCGCTCAACTCGGTGGATCCGCTGCGCGGCACGCTGGGCCTGGCCTTCGACGGCACGCAGTGGGGCGCCGAACTGATCGGCACCTTCGTCGCGCGCAAGCGTCGCCCGCAGCTGGACAGTTATTACACGCCGGCCGGCTACGCCACGCTGGACCTGATGGGGCATTGGGAGTTCGCGCCCGGCGCCAAGCTCACCGCCGGCATCTTCAACCTGGCCGACCGGCGTTATGTGGACTGGAATACGTTGCCCAACGGCACGCTTGCCAGCAGCACCGTGGTCGATCGCTTCACCGCAGCCGGGCGCACCGCCTCGGTCAGCCTGGCCGTGAGCTGGTAGCGGCCATGCCCATCGTCCGCCCGCTGCCATCGTCGTCGACCGCGCGTGCCACCGGCCGCACGCTGCCACGCCCGTCGCAGCTGGCGGCCTTGGGCACGGTGCTCTGCATGTATCGCCCCGCACTCGGTCACGAACTCGATGGATGGCAGCATGCGGTCGAGGCAGCAGCCTGCCGCCAGCTCGATAGCGACGGTGTGCGCGAGGGCATCTGGTTCTTCGATGCCGAAGGACATTGCTGCTGGCGGCTCTACCTGTTGCCCGACAGCGATTTTCTGGACTGGGATCGGCTGGTGTCGCGGTTGCCGCCGTTGTCGATGGACGCCCAGGCAACCGGTCCGGGCATGGGCCTGGGTGAGCGCCTGTGGCGTCGCCTGGCCGGACGCATGCGTGGCGAAACCTGGCGACTGAGCGCGCTGCGCCTGAGCGCCGGTAGTTATCGCGCGCCGCCGCTGGCGGCCAGCCTGACCACCGTCTCAGCGCTGGGTGCGGTGGTGGCCGCGCGAGTGGCGCACGATGAAGGCATCGAGGCGCAGGTGGCGGTGGATGATTGCTGCTGCGCGCGTGCCGCGGCGCTGCGATCCGGCCCGATCACCGCCGGCAGCGACCCGACCGCCATGACCTCTGCCTTGTTGCGGCTACGCCGCTGATGTTCCCGATACCACAAACGAGAGTTCCAATGAGCCGATTGTTGCCACGCTGTATCGCCATCACCCTGGGCCTGTTGCCCCTGGCCGACGCCGCCGCCGATCCCGAACGGGATCGCCAGAGCATCCTGGCGATGCAGGGCGAATACGCGGTGGACTTCGCCTTCGACGAAACCGTGCTGCTCAAGCCCGGCTACGAGCGCGCCTCGGCGATGCGCAGTGGCGCCAACGAGGTGGTCATCGTGGTGGAGGATTCGCCACGCAAGCTGGTGTTGCAGCATCTGCTGGTCGACGAAAAGACCAGGCATGTGACCAAGCACTGGCGGCAGGACTGGGTGTACGAAGCACCGCAGCGTTTCGAATTCACCGCCGACCAGACCTGGCAGGTGCGTGCGCTGCCGGCATCGGCCACGCAGGGCGCAT
Source organism: Xanthomonas campestris pv. badrii (assembly GCF_012848175.1). NCBI lineage: Bacteria > Pseudomonadati > Pseudomonadota > Gammaproteobacteria > Lysobacterales > Lysobacteraceae > Xanthomonas > Xanthomonas campestris. The sequence continues at coordinate 653,592 of NZ_CP051651.1, forward strand.
GGACGCAATGCGTCTTCGAGGTCAGCGATGCGCCGCGCTATTGCGGCACCGGCCGCTGGGACTACGCCGATGGCCATCCCACCTGGAGCAGCGATCCGAGCTGGCGCCCCCTGCCGCGCCGTGAGTACACCAAGCGCAGCGACTACAACGCGCTATCGGTGATCAACCGGCACACGCTCACGCCCAGCGGCTGGACGCACGAGCAGTTCAATACCAAGGTGCTGCGCAAGCCCGACGGCAGCCAGGAGCCCATCGCGCGCGAATTCGGGTTCAATGATTACCGCAAGACCACCGAGCTGGACTTTGCCCCCGCCTATGCGTACTGGAAGGGCACGCAGGGGTATTGGGCCAAGGTACGCGCACGCTGGGCCAGATTCCTGGACACCCCGCCTGGCCTGCATCTGAAGACCAAGCCCGACGGCATGGCGATGATCATGCCGATGTTCCAACAGGCCGAACGCGTGCAGCAGGGCAAGCGGGTCAAGGACGCGCAGATCGATGCGGTGTTTGCGCAGTGGGTGGAACCAGCGAACTAGCCAGCCACCTGCCGCAGCAGCGCACCCGGGCGCGAACGGCCTTGCCGGTGACGCCCGATCGAGCCCGGGTGCGCTGCTGCACGCAAGGCGGTCGTTATTCCTTGAACATCAAAAACGCCGCCACCAGGATCAGCCCGAACGCGGCCCAATGATTCCACTTCAGCGACTGGCCCAGGTAGAAGGTCGAGAAGCCCGCGAACACCAGCAGCGTGATCACTTCCTGCATGCCCTTGAGCTGCGGCGCGGAATACACCGCGCTGCCCAGGCGGTTGCCCGGCACCTGCAGGCAGTATTCGAAGAAGGCGATGCCCCAGCTGACCAGGATGGCGATCATCAGCGGCGTGCTCTTGTGCTTCAGGTGGCCGTACCAGGCGAAGGTCATGAACACATTGCTGGCGATCAGCAGCAGGACCGGATACAGGTAGGCGGTGAAGGGGGCAGTGGGCATGACGGCGGCGGCGGGAAAGGGGCCGGAAGCATAAGCCAGCCCCGTTAAGCGCACGCGACCGCGTCGATGAGCCCGGCAGACGCGGTCAGGGCGCTCGAAGCCATAGCGAATGGTTGACCGCAGTACGGCCAGGCAACTGCCTGGCCGCCCATGGCCGCCCGCTAGCGCTGCATGCCCCAGCGGCGCACGGTCAGCCGCTCGATGGCCTGGAACACCACGCCTTCCACCAGCAGGCCCAGCACGATCACCATGGCCAGGCCGGCGAACACGCGGTCGGTGTACAGTTCATTGCGATTCTGGAAGATGTACCAGCCCAGACCGCCCTGGCCGGAGGTGGCGCCGAACACCAGCTCGGCGGCGATCAGGGTGCGCCAGGCGAATGCCCAGCCGATCTTCAGGCCGGACAGGATCGCCGGCAGCGCGGCCGGGATCAGCAGCTGCGCCACATAGCGCGGCCCACGCAATCCGTAATTGCGCCCGGCCATGCGCAAGGTCTCCGGCACCGCCTGGAAGCCGGCATGGGTGGTCAGCGCCAGCGGCCACAGCACCGAGTGCACCAGCACGAACACCAGGCTGCCGATGCCCAGGCCGAACCACAGCAAGGCCAGTGGCAGCAGTGCAATCGCCGGCAACGGATTGAACATGGCGGTCAGCGTGCCCAGCACATCGCGGCCCCAGCGGGTGGACGCGGCCACGGCGGTCAGCCCGAACGCCGACACCACGCCCAGCAGATAGCCCTGCGCCAGTACCCGCAGCGACGCAGCCACCCGACGCAGCAATTCGCCCGACAACAGGCCATCGTAGAACGCGCGTGCGGTCTGCGCCGCGCTGGGCAGCATCAGGTCGTCGCCGACCACACGCGCAGCGATCTCCCACACCGCCGCCAGCACCACCAGCACCACGGCCTTGCGCAGCCATGCCGGCGCCTGCCAGCGGATCGGCGCGGCGGCGGTCAGCAGGGCCGGATCCAGTGGCTGCAACGCCAGTTCGTATTCCGGCCGCACCGGCGGAACCGGCGGCCGCGCGGCAGCGGGCGAGCGGCTCATGGCAGCGCCTCGCGTTGCAGCTGGGCTGGGCGACGCAGCGGCGCCACCTTGTCGTCGGCCAGCGTGTCGTCAGGCAGCTCGAACAACAGGCGATGGATGCGCTGCGCAGTCTGCTGGAAGGCCACGCTGCCGGCGCTGTGCGGGCCGAAGGCATGCGCATTGAGTTCGGCACGCACCTGACCCGGATGCGGCGACAGCAGCAGCACGCGGTTGCCGACCACCAATGCTTCCTCGATGGAATGGGTGACGAACAACAGGGTGAAGCGCGCCTGCTCCCACAGCTCCAGCACCTGCTCCTGCATGCGCGAGCGGGTCAAGGCATCCAGTGCGGCGAACGGCTCGTCCATCAGCAACACGCGCGGACGCATCGCCAGCGCACGCGCGATCGCCACGCGTTGTTTCATGCCGCCGGACAAGGTGTGCGGGTAAGCATCGGCAAACCCGCTCAGCCCGACCTGGGCCAGGCTCTCGTCTGCCCGCTCCCGGGCTTCGGCGCGGCCGAGCTTGCGCGCTGCGCGCAGCCCGAACACCACGTTCTCGCGCACGGTTTTCCAGGGCGCGAGTTGATCGAATTCCTGGAACACCACCACCCGGTCCGGCCCCGGCCCGGTCACCACCTGCCCATCCAGGCGGATCTGCCCCTCGCGCGGCGGCACGAAGCCGGCCACCGCCTTGAGCAGGGTGGACTTGCCGCAGCCGGACGGCCCCAGCAGCACGAAGCGGTCGGCCGCATGCACATCGAAGCGCACCCGATGGGTGGCCCGCACTGCCCGCTGTGCGTTGACGTATTCCAGGCTGACGTGATCGACCTGCAGCAAGGGTGTCGCCATGCTCAGCTCCCGCCCGCAATCAGCGGGTCGTCGAAGAAGTAATCGCCCACCTTGGCCGGCGCCTGCTTGATCGCGCCGCTGCGCTGCATGAACTGGCCAAGCTTCAATGTGTTCTGCGGCGCCACGGTGAATTGCACCTTGGGGTCCTTGAGGATCTGCAGGACCAGCGCACGGTCGATGCTCGATCCGTTCCGGCGCAGGAAGATATCCGCCGCCTGCTCCGGGTGCGCGGCGACGAACGTCGCGGCCTGGTCCAGTGCGGCCACGAACGCGCGATAGGTCTTGGGGTTGTCGCTGCGGAATTTTTCGGTGGCGTACAGCACCGTGGCCGACGACGGCCCACCCTCGATGTCATACGAGCTGGTGACGATATGCGCGGCCGGGTTGCGCGCCAGCTCCTGCTCCTGGAATGGCGGGCTGGCGAAATGCGCGGTGATCTCGGTGCGGCCACGGATGATCGCCGCCGCCGCATCCGGGTGCGGCAGGGCCACCTGCAGCGGATCCAGCTGATGGGTGCCCTTGTCGCCCCAGCGCTGTTGCGAGGCATGCTGCAGAAACCGCGACTGCACCGAAACGCCGGTGGCCGGAACCGCGATGCGGTCCTTCGGGGTGAAGTCGCCGATGCTCTTGATGCGCGGGTTGTTGCTGATCAGGTAGTACGGAAAATTGCCCAACGACGCCACCCCGCGCACATTCTGCCGGCCACGGGTGCGGTCCCAGATGGTGAACAACGGACCGACACCGGCCCCGGCGATATCGATCGAACCGGTGAGCAAGGCATCGTTGACCGCCGCGCCGCCGGACAGCTGCAGGAACTGCACGTCGATGTCCACGCCGGCTTTCCTGCCTTGCTGCTCGATCAGCTTCTGATCCTGCGCCACGTCCAGCAGCAGGTAGACGATGCCGAACTGCTTGGCGATGCGCAGCTTGCCCTCGGCCTGCGCCGCGCTGCTCAACAGCGGCAGTGCCGCCAGCAGCAGGACCGCCACGCGCCGGGAAAAACGGCGGCGCAGCAACGGTGCGTGGGAAGTCACGGTCAGACGCATGCAGCGCTCCGGTAGCCAGGGGGAAGGGGCAGCGGTGCGGTCAGAACGGCGCATCGCCTTCGATAGTGGTGCGGTTGAGCCGGCGCCGCAGGTGGTCGGGCGTCCCGGCGGCCAGATGCATCACCGAGCGGTTGTCCCAGAACACCATGTCGTGCGGCTGCCAGCGGTGCCGGTACACCAGCGCCGCGCGCGTGCTGTGCGCGAACAAGGTCTGCAGCAGCGCGTGGCTCTCGTCCTCGGGCAGCCCGACGATGCGGGTGGTGAAATGTTCGCTGACGAACAAGGCCTTCTGCCCGGTTTCCGGGTGTGTGCGCACCACCGGATGCTGCACCGGCGTGACCTCGGCAATCTGCTCCGGCGTCAACGCCGGGCGCCACGGGTTGCGCGCGCGCAACGCCTCGTATTTGGCCAGATAGCTGTGCTCGGCGCGCAGGTCCTGCACGGTGCGCTTGAGTGCATCAGGCAAGGTCTGCCAGGCCAGGTGCTGGTTGGCGAACAAGGTATCGCCGCCCTCGGCAGGCAGCTCCTGTGCATGCAGCAGCGAGCCCAGGCTGGGGGTCTGCTTGTAGGACAGGTCCGAGTGCCAGTAATGCCCGGCATCGCCCAGGCCGATCGGCTGGCCGTGTTCCTTGATGTTGGAAACCACCAGCACTTCCGGATGTCCACGCAGCTGGAAATTGCGCAGCACGTGGATCTGCAGCGGGCCGAAGCGCCGGCTGAAGGCGACCTGCTGCGCCGGGGTGATGCGCTGATCGCGAAACACCAGCACGTGGTACTCCAGGTGCGCGCGGTGGATGCGCGCGAAGGTCTCCGCATCCAGCGGCTGCGACAGCTCCAGACCGATGACTTCCGCGCCCAGCGGCGCATCGAAGGGCACGATCCGCACGCCTGAAGCATCCGCGGTGGTGGCACCGGCGCGCAGCGGTTGCGCGCGCGTGGCAGAACTTACACTGACCATGACCCATGCACCTCCACAACAGCAAACGCCGCCCAACGGCGACCGGACTGGTCACTGTAGGCAGTCGTGTTCCTGCTGCGAACATACGATTGGCAAGGTGCTTATGCGCTGGCGATATATGCCATGCCCCGGCCGCCGCATCGCGCTTTGCGCGCCGCAGATGCCGCTGTACTGATCGACAGCGCCATCATGCGAGGCGGCACATGCCGTCGTCAGCATGCGTCGCATTTCAATCGCGCTTATTCGCTACGCAACGCCAATGCGGGCGGCGTGGACAAGATGCGCCGGGTGCCGGACCAGCCGGCAAGCAGGCTCAGCGCCAGGCCGAAGGCGCCGCCCAGCAGCAGGCGCGGCCAGTCCGGTGCCAGTGCGATCTCGAAGGCGTGCTGGCCCACCACCGCGCCGATCACCGCCGCCGCGGTCACCGCAAGGCCGGCCGCCAGCAGCCCCAGCGCGCCGAATTCCACCAGCACCGCGCCACGCAACTGCCCGCGGCGTGCACCCAGCGTGCGCAGCACGGCGCTGTCGTAACGGCGCTCGCCGGCAGTGGCCTGCAAGGCGGCCAGCAGCACCAGCACCCCGGCCAGCAGGCTGAAGCCCATCACCAGCTGTACGGCCTGTGCCACCTGGTCGATCACCTCGCGCACCCGGCCCAGGATGGCATCGATATCCAGCACCGAGATGTTGGGGTAGTCGCGGCTCAGCGAGGCCAGCTTGGGCGCATTGCCGGGCGGCAGGTGGAACGCGGAAATCAGGTTGTACGGCGCATCGCCCACCGCGCCTTCGTTGAGCAGCAGGAAGAAGTTGACCCGGAACGAATCCCAATCGGCCTTGCGGATGCTGGTGACGGTGAAGCTGCGTTGTTGCTCGCCCAGCAGCAGGGTGATGCGGTCGCCGAGCTTGAGCTGATAGCGCTGCGCCCAGCCTTCTTCCACCGAGGCTTCCGCCGCGGTGCTGTCGGCCGCCCAGAACTTGCCCTGCAGCAGCGTATTTGCCGGCGGAAACGCGTGGCGCCAGGAGAAATTCACCGGACGGTTGTCGCCATCGCCATCGTCGGCCGGATCGCGGTCGCCGCGCACCGGCGGTTTGTCGTTGATGGCGACCAGGCGGCCGGTGGAGAACGGCTCCACCGCAGCGCCGTCGGCACCCAATTCGCGCAGCGTCTGCAGCACCGGCTTGGTCTGCTCGGGCTGGATATTCATCAGGAAATAGTTCGGGGTATCTGCCGGCAGGCGATCGCGCCATTGGCCGAGCAGGCCGGGGCCGACCACTGCCAGCAGCAACAGCGCGCACAGCGACAGCGACAGGCCGACCAGCTGCACCACGCTCAGGCCGCGCCGGCGGGTCAGCGAGGCCAGGCCCAGTTTCCAGGCGCCGCGCAGGCGGTGCTGGATCGGCCGCAGCAGGGCCAGCAGGCCCAGCCCCAGCAGCATCGCCACCAGCGCCAGCGCGGCCAGGCCACCCAGCACCCAGCCCGCCAGCACCAGGTTGCCGGTGGCGTAGACGGTGAGCGCCAGCGTTGAGGCAAGCGCAGCGCCGTAGACCAGCAACGAACTCGGCGGCACCGCCGCAAAGCTGCGGTTGAGTACCCGCATCGGCGGCACGTTGCGCAGCCGCAGCAGCGGCGGCAGGCCGAAGCCCAGCAACAGCACCAGGCCGATCCCTGCACCCGCCAGGGCCGGGGTGGCCTGTGGCAACGGCAGCCGGTTCGGAATCAAACTGCCCAGCGCCTGCACCAGGCCTTCCTGCGCCAGCATGCCCAGGCCGATGCCGACCAGACAGGCCGGAATCGCGGTGAACAGCAATTGCAGCGACAGCATCGCCAAAATGTCGCGCTGTTTCGCGCCCAGGCAGCGCAGCACCGCCACGGTGTCGATGCGGCGCATCGCAAAGCGGTTGGCCGCCAGCGCGGTTGCCACACCCGACAGCAGCACGGCCAGCAATGCCGACAAGGCCAGGAAGCGCCCGGCCCGGTCGAACGCCGCGCGCATGCCGCGTTGGGTGTCTTCGATACCGACCAAGCGGTACTCGCTGGCGCGCGGCTTGAGCCAGGCGCGCAGGTCGGCGATGGCATCCGGCGCACCGGCGAACATCAACCGATAGGAGGCGCGGCTGCCGGGACCAAGCAGGCCGGCACCTTCGATATCGGCGCGATTGACCAGCAGCGGCGGCGACAACTGCATCAGCTCGCCGGACGCATCCGGTTCGGCGCGCAGCACGCCGGTGATGGTGAGATGGCCGGCGCCGAACGCGAGCTGTTCGCCTACCCGCAGGCCTAGCGCTTCGAGCAGGCGCGGGTCGGCATAGGCCTGTCCGGGGGGCGGCGCGGTGGCTGGCGAGCCTTCGCTCCCGCGGCCGTCCCTGGACACCAGCAACTGCCCGCGCAGCGGATAGCCGGCACCCACACCACGGATATTGGCCATCTGGCTGGCCTCGCCATGGAACAACACGCTGGGGAAGCTGACCATGCGCGTGCTCTGCAGCCCGCGGCGCTGCGCTTCGGCGGCGAAGTCGGCCGGAATCTCCTGGCGTCCGGTCACGCCCAGGTCGCCGCCGAGCACCTCGGCCGCACTGGAGGTCAGAGCCAGCGTCACCCGGTCCACTAGTGTGCCGACGGCAGTCATCACTGCCACGCCCAATACCAGTGCGGCGAACACGGTCAGCAGGTCGCCGGCCAGGAATTCGCGGCGTACCGCGCGCGCCGCCTGCGTGACGACGTTCATGCCGCCGCGCCGGAGGCTTGCGCGTGCAGGCGGCCGCCGTCGATGCGGTAGATGTGCCGGCAGCGCTGCGCCAGGGTCATGTCGTGGGTGACCAGCACCAGGGTGGTGTCGCTGGTGGCATTGAGCGCGAACAGCAGGTCGCTGACCTGCGCGCCGGTGGCCTGGTCCAGGCTGCCGGTGGGTTCGTCCGCAAACAGGATGCGCGGGCGCGCCACGAAGGCACGCGCCAGCGCCACGCGCTGCTGCTCGCCGCCGGATAACTGGCGCGGGTAGTGCCGCGCACGCTCGCTCAGGCCCACGGCCTCCAGCACCTCGCGCACCCGCGCCGGGTCTTCGCGCCCGGCCAGTTCCAGCGGCAGTGCGATGTTCTCTTCGGCGGTCAGCGCAGGCAGCAGGTGGAAGCTCTGGAACACGAAGCCCACTTCGCGCGCGCGCAACGCAGCGCGCGCTTCTTCGTCCAGCTGGCCCAGGTCCTGGCCGGCCAGTGCGATGCTGCCGCGGCTGGGCAGGTCCAGTCCGGCCAGCAGGCCAAGCAGGGTGGTCTTGCCGGAACCGGAGGCACCGACGATCGCGATACTGTCGCCTTCACTGACCGTCAAGCTGATGTTGTCGAGGATGTGGAGCGTTCCCTCCGGGCCACTGACGGATTTACCGACCTCGCGAACGTCGATGGCGGTGCGGGTGCCGGAGCGGGGGGCCAGACTGTCGATGAGGAATCTCCGAATGCGTGAAAGAACACTGCGATATGGCGCGCTGGTCCTGTGGCTGCTGACACTCTGCCTGCTTGGGCCGGGGATTGCCTCTGCCAAACGTCCGGCCACTGCTGCACCGATCCTGGTGGTGGGCGACAGCCTGAGCGCTGCGCACAACATCCCGGTGCAGTCCGGTTGGGTGACCCTGCTGGACCAGCGCCTGAAGCGTGACATGGCGACGCCACCGGCGCTCGTCAATGCCAGCATCAGCGGCGAGACCACATCCGGCGCGCTGACCCGGCTGCCCGGCCTGCTGCAGAAGCATGCACCAGGCGTGGTGGTGATCGAGCTGGGCGGCAATGACGCGCTGCGCGGGCTGACCCCGGCCCAGCTGAAAGGCAATCTGGAGAAGATGATCAAGCTCAGCCAGGCGTCCGGTGCCAAGGTGCTGCTGCTTGGCATCGATGTGCCACCCAATTACGGCCCGGCCTACCGCGAGCGTCTGAAGGCGACCTATGCGGACCTGGCCAGGCAGTACGACACGGCCCTGGTGCCGTTCTTCCTGGAAAAAGTGGCCATGCAGCCGGGCCTGATGCAGGCCGATGGCCTGCATCCGACCGCGGCCGCCCAGCCCAAGGTGCTGGAGACGGTATGGCCGGCACTGCGCCCGTTGCTGGGGCGTTGATCGGATGAGATGAAACGTTATTCGGCCTTCACGTTGCTTGCACCCGCAATCCGGCATGTTTCACAAAGCTGAAGACCGAGGAAAGTCCATGCGTCAGACCAAGGAAACGTCCGGCCTCGTGCTGGTCGTCGAAGACAACCGCAATATCTCCGAAATGATCGGCGAATACCTGGAAGGCCGTGGCTTCGAGGTCGACTACGCGCAGGACGGTCTGGACGGCTACCGTCTGGCCGCCGAGAACAGTTACGACGTGGTCGTGCTGGACCTCATGCTGCCACGTCTGGACGGCATCGAAGTGTGTCGCCGCCTGCGTAACGACGCACGCAAGTCCACGCCGGTGCTGATGCTGACCGCCCGCGACACGCTGGACGACAAGCTCACCGGCCTGGGCTTCGGCGCCGACGACTACCTGACCAAGCCGTTCGCGATCCAGGAACTGGAAGCGCGCCTGCGTGCCCTGATCCGCCGCGAGCGTCGCCAGGTGGGCTCGGAAGTGCTCAAGGTCGCCGACCTGGTGCTGGATCCGGTGAGCATGCGCGCCACCCGTGCCGGCACCGAGCTGCAGCTCTCGCCGATCGGCCTGCGCCTGCTGACCATCCTGATGCGCGAATCGCCGCGCGTGGTGACACGCCAGGAAATCGAGCGCGAGATCTGGGGCAATGGCCTGCCGGATTCGGACACCCTGCGCAGCCATCTGTACAACCTGCGCAAGATCATCGACAAGCCGTTCGACCGTCCGCTGCTGCACACCGTGCAGAGTGCCGGCTACCGGATTGCCGACATCGCCCAGCCGATGACCTGATCATCCGATGACCTGATGTTCCGGCCGGCTACCGTCAGGTGGCCGGCCGCTCCTGCAGGCGCCCCCGCGCCGCCCGCTCTCCCGTGCTGCTGACCGGTTGCACGACGGAATCACGGAAGCGTTGCCTATACTCCGGCGCTCTCCCCTGGATGCAGCAATGCCACACGGGCTCCCGAGAAAAATACGTCTTGCCTTCCTGCTGCAGGTCGCGCTGGCAAGCCTGGCGATCGTGCTGGGCGGGTACCTGATCTCTTTTGTCATCAAGTACAGCCTGGTGCGCACCGTGCTCGTCGACGAGGCCGTGCATTTCTGGCGGATGCACAAGAGCGCGCCGGACAACCGGCCGCCCAACACGCGCAATATCCAGGGCTATTTCTCGCCGGCCGGAACCGCGGCCGATACGGCGCCGGCAGCACTGCGGCGCCTGTCGCCGGGCTTCAGCGAAGTTGCCGCCGCCGACGCGCTGGTCTATGTGGACCAGCGCCCGGAAGGCCGCCTGTATCTGGTGTTCCCGCGCTCGCGCGCGGCGCATCTCACGCTGTGGTTCGGCGTGGTGCCGGCCATCATCGTGCTGCTGGGAATCTACGGCGTGTCGTGGTTCACCTACCGGGTCTCCAAACGCCTGGTGTCGCCGATCAGCTGGCTGGCGCGGCGCGTATCGCAGTGGGATCCGCGCAACCCGGATGTGGACGAACTGGCGCCGGAGCGCCTGCCGGCGGAGTTGCAGGGCGAAACCCGGCAGTTGGCGCTTGCGCTGCACGCGCTGGGGCAACGGGTCAGCGAGCATGTGGCACGCGAACGCAACTTCACCCGCGATGCCAGCCATGAGCTGCGCACGCCGCTGACGGTGATCCGTGTGGCCAGCGACATGGCCCTGGCCGATGACGATCTGTCGCAACGTACCCAGCGCAGCCTGCGCCGGATCCAGCGCGCCGGCCGCGATATGGAGGCGGTGATCGACGCGTTCCTGATCCTGGCCCGTGAAGCGGAGATCGACCCGCAAAGCGAAACCTTCGATGTGGCCGAACTGGCCAGCGAGGAGGTCGAGAGCGCGCGCGAATTGCTGGGCGACAAGCCGGTGTCGCTGCTCATGGTCGGCGACCGCCGCCTGCAGATGTTCGCGCCGCCGCGGGTGATGCGGGTGGTGCTGAGCAACCTGCTGCGCAACGCTTGTGCCTACACCGACACCGGCAGCATCGAGGTGGAGGTCACCCAGGACCGGATCGTGGTGCGCGATACCGGCATCGGCATGAGCGAGGAAGCCCGTGCGCGTGCCTTCGAGCCGTTCTTCCGCGCCGACCCCACACGCCCGCAGGGCACCGGGCTTGGGCTGTCGATCGTGCGCCGGCTGTGCGACCGCTTCGGCTGGCGCATCGAGTTGGAGAGCGAGGCGGGCGTGGGCACGTCGGTGGCGGTGGTAGTGGCCTGAGAGCAGCTGACAACGCGACTGCGCTGCCGCCAGGCGCGCGCGGCCGGTGCCCGGGATCGGCATGTACGAGGCGTAGACTGCGGTCCCCGCGCGCCGTCCGCATCCAGCTGACGACTGTTCGCTACGTTTTGTCAGCCGCTCTGAGGCTGCGCTTATTCCAGTACCGGTGCCACCGCCTTGCGCCACAGCGCATAACCGTCGGCGGTCATGTGCAGCATGTCCTCGCGGAACAGCTGCGGGCGCGGCTTGCCGCTGGCATCGAGCATCGGCGTGTAGACATCCACGTAATCGGTTCGCGGAACCGCCGCCAGGGCATCCTTGATCAGGCGATTGGCGGCAATGACCGACGGCAGCAGTTGCGCGCGCGAGGGGCTGGGTTTGATCGACAGATAGCTGATGCGTGTCTCCGGCAAGTCGCGGCGGATGCGCGCGACGAAGGTCACCACGTCGTCGCGCACCTGCTCGGGCGTGCGCCCGCTGTTGAGATCGTTGTCGCCGGCATACAGCACCACCTGGCGCGGCGCGTACGGAATCACGATGCGGTCGGCGTACCAGGTGCTGTCGCGCACCTCCGAGCCGCCGAAGCCGCGGTTGATCACCGGCTTGCCGGGAAAGTCCTTGGCCAGCGTGTCCCAGAAGCGGATCGAGGAACTGCCGACGAACACGATGCCGTGTTTGGGGGGCGGCTGGCGCGCATCGCTGGCGGCGAAGCGCTGCATGTCCTGCTCCCAGGCGGCGTTGGACACCTGCGCCGGAATGGCGGGTGCGGCGCGCAGGGCGTCGGCGTGGGCCTGGCTGGAGGACAGCAGGAGCGCGCACACCACCGTGCGCAGAAGATGTCGGGTCATGCGGGAGCCTGTTCGATCGGGCGGACCCGCATGGTGCAGCAGTCTGCGCGCTGACGGCAAACCGTGGCCGGCTGGCGATGCGTCGCAGCACCGTGCAAGATTCGCACTTTCCCCACCAGTGACCCTGCCATGCGTTCTGTCTGTCTCCCGATCCGCGTCTGCGCCCGGACGCACTGACGCATGGCCGATCAACTGGGACACCTGCCGCGCGGCCCGCGCCGCATGCTGAAGGCGGCGATCTGGTCATGGCAAGGCCTGCGCGCGGCGTGGTTGCACGAATCGTCCTTTCGGCTCGAAGTCTGCCTGGCGGTGGTGATGGCGCCACTGGGCGCGTGGCTGGGGCAGACGCCGCTGGAGCGCATCGCGTTGATCGCCCCGTTGTTGATCGTGCTGGCGGCCGAATTGCTGAATTCCGCCATCGAGGCGGTGATCGAACGCTATGGCCCCGAGCATCACGTGCTGGCCGGCCGCGCCAAGGACATGGGTTCTGCGGCGGTGTTCCTGCTGTTGCTCAATGTGCTGCTGTGCTGGGGGCTGATCCTGCTGCCGCGGGTTGTCTGAGTGAAATGGCTGCGCTGCAGTGGTGAGCGTGCGCCGTGGCGTGGTGTCGCTGCGCAGTAGCGATCTCTTCCTTGCCAGCCACATCCGGCCGCTGCCAGCGCTGTCGCGTGCATGCGGGCTTGACCTGGCGCATGGCATGCTGCGGGCCTCTTTCAACGGAATCGCCTGCATGTCTGTGCTGATGCGCGCCCTGGTGTTGCTGATCCTGACCGTCGGCCTGTCCGGCTGCGGCTACAACACGATCCAGCAGAAAGAGGAAGGAGTGAAGGCAGGTTGGTCGGAAGTGCTCAACCAGTATCAGCGCCGCGCCGATCTGATTCCCAACCTGGTGCGCACCGTGCAGGGCTATGCGCAGCAGGAACGTCAGGTGCTGACCGAAGTGACCAACGCGCGTGCACGCGTGGGACAGATCCAGGTCAATGCCGACGATGAAGCATCGCTCAAGCAGTTCCAGCAGGCGCAGGGGGAACTGGGCAGTGCGTTGTCGCGCCTGCTGGTGGTCAGCGAAAACTATCCGCAGCTCAAGTCCGACCAATCCTTCCGCGACCTGCAAGTGCAGCTGGAAGGCACCGAGAACCGCATCACCGTGGCGCGCGGTCGTTACATCCAGACCGTGCAGGACTACAACACCTATATCCGCTCGTTTCCGCAGGTGATCACCGCCAAGATCTTCGGTTACCAGCCCAAGCCGAATTTCAGCGTGGAGAACGAAGCGCAGATCTCGCGCGCGCCGCAGGTGGACTTCGGCAACCAGCAGGCACCGCAGCAACAGCCTGCGCAGTAATCACAAGCCCCTCTCCCCTCGGGAGAGGGGTTGGGGTGAGGGTACGGCGCGAAATTTATGTGTTTCCAACGGCACGTGGCGTCGCTCGCACCCGCATCCGCCCCTTCGCGGCACCTTCTCCCCCATGAAGGAGGACAATGTCGCGGTGGGAGAAGGGAACGACTGAGTCCCGTACGCATCAGGTAGGAGTCGGCAATGCGGCGAACGTTGTTGGGAATGGTGTGGATGATGGCGTTGCTGCTGCCGGCGCCGCTGCTGGCGCAGGAGCTGGCGGCCATTCCGCCACTGCGTTCGCCGGTGGTCGACGTCACCGGCACCCTGGATGCGGCGCAGATCCAGCAGCTGGAGCAACAGGCGCTGGCGCTGCAGCAGCGCAAGGGCGCGCAGTTGCAGATCCTGATCGTGCCGAGCACGCTGCCGGAGACGATCGAGCAATACACCCAGCGCGTTTTCGATACCTGGAAGATCGGGCGCAAGGGCGTCGACGATGGCGTGCTGCTGCTGGTGGCCAAGGATGACCGCCGCGTGCGCATCCAGCCCGGTTACGGCCTGGAAGGGGCCATCCCCGATATCGTGGCCAATCGCGTGATCCAGGAATACCTGGCGCCGCGCTTTCGCGAAGGCGACTACGGCGGCGGCATCCGCGACGCCACTGCAACGCTGGCCGGCTTGATCGAGGGCGAGGCGCTGCCACCGCCGGTCAGCGGCCATGAGGGCGGAGCCGACCAGGGCGCCGGTGGCGGTGGCTGGATCATGGCGCTGTTCATCGGTTTCGTGGTCGCCATGGTGGCGCGCGGCATCCTGGGCGCCCTGCCACGCCCGGTGCGCGCGGTATTGACCGCCATTGCGGCCGGTGGCGCGGCGTTGCTGTTCACGTCCCTGCTGCTGGCCAGCGCCGGCGCCGCAGTCATCGGGTTGCTGGCCGGGCTGGCCTCGGGATCGCCGGGGCGCTTTGTCGGTGGCGGTGGCTGGGGCGGCGGTGGCTTTGGAGGATTCGGTGGCGGTGGCCGTGGTGGTTTTGGTGGTGGCGGCTGGGGCGGCGGCGGTGGATCATCGGGAGGCGGTGGCGCCTCGGGGAGCTGGTAATGCGGTGGCTCAGGCATGTCTTCGCGCCCTCGGCGCAACGCAGATCACCAGCGTCCTGCATGGACACGATCGCCGCGGCCGTGGCCGACAGCGAGCGCAGCCACACCGGGCAGATCATGGTGGCGGTCGAGGCGGACCTGCCACTTGCCGCGCTGTGGCGCCGACACAGCGCACGGCACAGCGCCGAACAGGCCTTCGCACACCTGCGCACCTGGGATACGGAGGCCAACAACGGGGTGCTGATCTATCTGCTGCTGGCCGACCACGCCATCGAAGTGGTGGCCGACCGCGGCCTGCGTCGCCGGGTGCCGGATGCCCAATGGGCCGAGGTGTGCCGGCGCATGCAGCAGTTCCTGCGTGAGGGGCAGTACGAGGTGGCGGTGCTGGCGGGCATCGAGGCGGTGACCGAACTGCTGGTTGCCCACTTCCCGCGCGGCGCGGACGCCCCGCATGAAGACGAGCTGCCCAACCGGCCACAGCGTTTAGGCTGAGGGCGCCCGAGGTGTCAGAATAGCGGTCTCGCTCTATGTGATCCGCGCTCGGCATGATCTATCTGCACGCCATCGACCCCATCGCCTTCTCGCTTGGCCCGGTGCAGGTGCACTGGTATGGCTTGATGTACCTGGCGGCCTTCTTCTCGGCCTGGGCGCTGGGGCGCTCGCGCATCCTGCGCGGCCGCTTGCCTGGCGTGGACATGGACGGTTTTTCCGATCTGCTGTTCTACGGCATGCTCGGTGTGGTGCTGGGCGGGCGTATCGGCTACATGCTGTTCTATGCGTTCGACACCTTCCTGGCCAACCCGCTGATCCTGTTCAAGGTGTGGGAGGGCGGCATGAGCTTCCATGGCGGCCTGCTCGGCGTGCTGCTGGCCTGCTGGCTGTGGGCACGCAAGCACCGGCTGCATTTCTTCGATGTCATGGATTTCGTCGCGCCGCTGGTTCCGCTGGGCCTTGGGTTCGGGAGGCTCGGCAATTTCGTCGGCGGCGAGCTGTGGGGCAAGTTCACCCAGGCCGGCTGGGGCGTGATCTTTCCGCATGCACCGGAACTGGCCGCTATCGCGCCGGCACAGATCCAGGCGCAATACGCCGCCGGGGCGCTGGATCGGTTCGCGCGTCATCCATCGCAGCTGTATGAAGCGGCGTTGGAAGGCGTGGTGATGTTTGTGGTGCTATGGGCATTCTCGATGAAGCCGCGCGCCCGCTATGCGGTGTCGGGCGTGTTTGCGTTGCTGTACGGCGTGTTCCGCTTCATCGTGGAATTCGTGCGGGTGCCGGATGCGCCGATCGGCTATCTGGCCTTCAACTGGCTGACGATGGGGCAGATCCTGAGCCTGCCGCTGATCGCAGTGGGGCTGGTGCTGCTGGCGATGTCACGCCGCGCCCCGGTGCTGCAACCGGTGTTGCCGGCTGCCGTCACCGTGGAGGCGGCCAAGTGAAGCCGTATCTGGATCTGCTGCGGCATGTGCTGGAACACGGGGCCGAGAAGTCCGACCGCACCGGCACCGGCACGCGTAGCGTGTTTGGCTGGCAGATGCGCTTCGACCTCAATGCCGGGTTCCCGCTGGTCACCACCAAGAAACTGCACCTGCGCTCGATCATCCACGAGCTGCTGTGGTTCCTGCAGGGCGACACCAATATCGGCTATCTCAAGGACAACCAGGTCCGCATCTGGGACGAATGGGCCGACGACAACGGCGACCTCGGCCCGGTGTACGGCAAGCAGTGGCGCCGCTGGACTGGCCCGGACGGTGCCGAGATCGACCAGATGCAGTGGCTGGTGGACGAAATCAAGCGCAATCCGGATTCGCGGCGGCTGGTGATCAGTGCCTGGAACGTGGGTGAATTGCCGCAAATGGCGCTGATGCCGTGCCATAGCCTGTTCCAGTTCTATGTGGTCGACGGCAAGCTCAGCTGCCAGCTGTACCAACGCAGCGGCGACATCTTTCTGGGTGTGCCGTTCAACATCGCAAGCTATGCGTTGCTCACGCACATGGTGGCGCAGGCCACCGGGCTGGGCGTGGGCGATTTCGTGCATACGCTGGGCGATGCGCATCTGTATGCGAACCACTTCGACCAGGCCCGCGAACAGCTGGCCCGCACCCCACGCGCGTTGCCGACACTGCGCCTGAATCCGGAAGTGACCGACCTGTTCGGGTTCCGTTTCGAAGACATCGCCATCGAAGGCTACGACCCGCATCCGGCGATCAAGGCGCCGGTGGCGGTATGAGTGGACGGGACCCGGGACCCGGGACCGGGGACCCGGAAACAGCAACTGCAGCACCAACAACAACGGCAACGGCAACGTCGGAGATTTGCGTGGATCTGCTTCCCCGGTCCCCGGTCCCCGGTCTGCGGTCCCGGCTCTCCATCACCCTGATCGTCGCCTTCGACCGCAACCACGCCATCGGGCGCGACAACGATCTGCCGTGGAAGCTGCCCGACGATCTCAAGCGTTTCAAGGCGCTGACGCTGGGCAAGCCGATCCTGATGGGCCGCAAGACGGCGCAATCGCTGGGGCGTGCACTGCCGGGGCGTTTGAACCTGGTGCTGACGCGGTCGGGGCAGGTGCCTTTTGCCGGCATGCAGGCGGTGGCGTCGGTGGAGCAGGCGCTGCAGTGTGCCGAACAGGCTGGTGCGCAGGAGCTGTGCGTGATCGGTGGTGGCGAGGTCTATCGGCTAACGATGGAACGCGCCGATCTATTGGCTGTCACCGAGGTGGACACTGCGGTCGAACATGCCGATACGCACTTTCCGCCGATCGATCCGGCGGTGTGGGTGCCGGTGCAGCGCGAAGAACATGCAGCCGATGCGCGCCACGCGTTTGCATTTTCTTACGTGGATTATCGGCGCCGCTGAGGGGCCGGACCCTGGCTGGCAAACTTGCGAGGCCACAGGGCAAGGCAGCGCGGCAACCGCGGATTGCCCTGCGTCTCACTCGGCACGCTTGTGAACCACCAGCTCGCCCAGTTCGATCAGGCGCGCACGCACGATGTTGCGGCTCAGTCCGAGCAATGCAGCGGTCCTGACCTGGTTATGGTGGCAATGCCGGTAGGCAGCGCGTAACAGCTGCGCTTCGACGGTGGCATGCAGCGCGCCGTCGTTGCTTTCGAACAAGCTGTCGAAGGCGCGTGCGAGCAGGGCCGCAGCATCGGGTTGCGTCTCGTTGGTGGGCTGGGTGGGCAAGCGCAGCTGCGACAGCCGGATATCGTCGGCGCGCACCACACCGTCGCGGTGGATCAGCAGGGTGTGGTGGATGACATTTTCCAGTTCGCGGATATTGCCCGGCCACGGGTGTTGCACCAGGCGCTGCTCGGCCTCCGGGCTGATCGTCACTTGGCCATGGCCCAGGCGCTGGCTGTAGATCTGCACGAAATGGCGGATCAACGGCGGAATGTCGCCGGGCCGTTCGCGTAGCGGCTTGAGTTCCACGCCCACCACATTGAGCCGGTAGAACAGGTCCTGGCGAAACTGCCCCTGGCCGATGGCCTGATCCAGCGGCACGTTGGTTGCAGCCAGCACCCTGACGTCGATCGGAACACTGCGGCGCGAGCCCAGGCGCACCACTTCGCGCTCCTGCAATACGCGTAACAGCTTGACCTGGATCGGCATCGGCAGATCGCCGATCTCGTCGAGAAACAGCGTGCCGCCATTGGCCTCCTCGAACCAGCCGGCCTTGGCGCTGAGCGCGCCGGTGAAGGCACCTTTCTCGTGCCCGAACAATTCCGCGTCCACCAGCGATTCGCTAAAGGCCCCGCAATTGACGGCCACGAACGGATGCTGCGCACGCGCGCTGAGGGTATGGAGATGGCGTGCCACCAACTCCTTGCCGGTGCCGGACTCGCCAATGATCAGCACGCTGGCTTCGCTGGGCGCCACGCGTTCCAGGTGCGCCAGCAACGCCTGCGATGCCGGGTCTTCGAAGACGTGCGCAGCGGCGGTTCTGCCGTTGCCGACAGCGACGCGTTGTGGCACCGAAGGCAGGGTCAATAGGCGAAAATCGGACATGGGCCGGATGCGAAGTGGGAGAAAAGGGAGCTAGGCAGCACCGAGATGCGCAGGCGAACTCGCTGTGGTGACAACGCCGCCACGGCGATTCATGAGTAGAAGCTGGGCGTGGGAGGCTGTCGCCGTAGCGCCCATTCGCCGAGTTCGCGCACCTTGTAGTCGACCGGATCGTGCAGGGTGTGGGTACGCAAATTGCGCCAGTAACGGTCCAGACGCAGCGCTGCATGGGTGGCGCGCGCGCCGGTGACCTCGAACAGTTTGCTGCTGACATCCAGTCCCACACGCGTGGTGGCGACCTTGGCGGCGGCGATTGCCAGGGCCACCTGCGCGCGTTCGTCGCCGGTGAGCGCATGTTCCTTGCGCCAGGCGGCGTCGAACAGATCGGCGGCGCGCCCGGCCAGCAGGCGTGCGCTTTCCAACCCCAGCCAGAACTCGCCGTAATGGGCCAGGATGTAGGGATCGTCGCTGGCCCGCTCGACTCCGGAACGATGCCAGGGCCGCGTTTCGGTCGAGGTGTAGCTGCGTGCCTCTTCGAATGCGCCTTCGGCAATGCCGAGGAAGACATGCGCAAACAGAAGTTGCGCAAGCAGCGGACGCAGGCACGCGAACGGCGTGCTCAGCGGGCCTGGATCCAGCAGCAGCTCGTTTTCTTCCACCCTTACGCGCTCGAAGGTGGTGCTGCCGCTGTCGGTCTGGCGTTGGCCGATGTTGTCCCAATCTTGGCCGAGCGTGATGCCGCTGCGTGCGGTGGGAACTGCACCGATCAACAGCTTGCCGCTGCGTTCGTCCAGTGCGGAGGCGATCAGCATCTGCGAGTCGAGAGCGCCGGAGCAAAAACTCTTCTTGCCGGAAAATTCGCGCCAGCCCTCGTAGTGCACGGCGATGGTGCGCGTATCCAGGGGATTGAGCGCATTGCCCCAGAACCACTGCTTGCGCGCGGTCTGCTCCAGCCAGGGCTGCCATTGCGCCGGCTGGCCGAACAGCCGCACCGTGGCCAGCATCAGGTGATGGAAGCCGAAGACGTGCGCGATGGAACTGTCGGCCCTGGCGAATTCGCGCACGATGGTCAGTACCTCGCTCCAGCTGGCGCCAAGACCGCCGTACTGCACCGGGATGCTCAAGCCCAGCAGGCCGCTGGTGCGCAATGCATCGCGTTCTACCTTGGGAGTGCCGCCACGCGCATCGCGTTCGATCGCCGTGGCAGCGAAGTCGGTGGCCAGACGCCGGGCCGTGTGCAGCGGGTTCAGCACGGTGGGTTGCAGTTGCTGGCTGGTCATGCGCGATAGCCTCGTTCGGGTGGCAGGGAGATGATCGATGCACGGTGGTGCAGGTGCCGCAGATGCATGTCCGTTGGCAGTGGGTGTGCCTCGGCAGGTCACTGCCACGCGCCTACACCGCATGGATGTCGTGCAGCGCAGCCAGCAGCTCCTGGCGCGCCTCACGGAGCTCCGCCTCATGCGCGTTGCGATCGCGTGGCCGCGGCGTGTCCAGCGCCTGCGCATGCACGACGGAACCGGGCTGGCCGCCGATCACGAGGACGCGGTCGCTCAGGTACACCGCTTCCTCGATATCGTGCGTCACCAGCAGCACGGTGAAGCCGTGCTCGCCGGCCAGGCGCAGCAGCAGCTCCTGCAGCCGGATGCGGGTGAAGGCATCCACGGCGCTGAAGGGTTCGTCCAGCAACAGCACCTGCGGTTGCCGGTACAACCCCCGCGCCAGGGCCACCCGCTGCGCCTGGCCGCCGGAGAGTTGCTTGGGCAACGCCTGCGCGTGGTCGAGCAGGCCGACCTCGGCCAGCAACTGCTGCACGCGCGGCGATTGCTGCGCTGCCGCCGGCGAAACGCCAGTGTCGTCGGCGAAGGCGACATTGGCCGCCACGTCCAGCCAGGGCAGCAGGCGCGGCTCCTGGAAGATGAAGCCGATACGGCGGTCGATCCCCTGCACGCGGCTGCCATCCAGCCGTACTTCGCCGCCGTAGTCGCGCTCCAGGCCGGCGACGATGCGTAACAAGGTGCTTTTGCCGCAACCGCTGGGTCCGATCAGGCTCAGGATTTCGCCCCGTGCCACGCGCAGCTCGATGTCCTGCAGCACGCTGCGCGCACCGAAGCGTTTGTTCGCCACCCGGATCTGCAGGTCGGCACTCATGCTGCGTGCGCCGCGTGCGGGTGGGCGCGACGGTTCTGCAGGTTGTCGCGCCAGTGCAGCGTGTGGGTTTCCAGTGTCTTGAGCACGCTGTCGCTGAGCTTGCCGAGCAGGGCCAGCATTACGATGGCGGCAATGACGATGTCCGGCCGCGAGGTCTCGCGCCCGTCGCTCAGCAGATAGCCCAGCCCGCGCGTAGCCGCGATCAGTTCGGCGGCCACCAGAAACATCCAGGCCAGGCTCAGGCTGGTACGCAGCCCGGTGAAGATCGATGGCAATGCGGCCGGCAGCAGGATCCGCCGCACCATGCGCCCCCAGGGCAGGCCATAGGTCTCGCCCAGTTCGATCAGCGTGCGATCGACCTGGCGCAGGCCATTGGCCACGCCCAGATACATCGGGAAGAACGCACCGATCGCGATCAAGGTGATCTTCGGCGCTTCATCGATGCCCATCCACAGCAACAACAACGGCACCCAGGCCAGGCTGGGAACCGCGCGCAGCGCCTGGAAGCTGGGATCCAGCAAGCGCTCCAGCCAGCGATTCAAGCCGACGCCGATGCCGATCAGCAGTCCCAGACCGGCACCCAGCGCAAAGCCCACCAGCACCCGCAGCACGCTGGCGCCCAGATGGCCGGCCAGTCCCCGGCCGGCTTCGTCTGCAAGCGTGGTCAGGATCTGGCTGGGAGGCGGCAGCAGATAGCGTGGCGTCCATCCCAGCGCCGAGCACACTTCCAGTGCCGCAAAAAAGCTGACCGGCAGCACTAGGCCCAGGCTGCCGGCAGGCAGGCGCCAGTGTCGCCGCAGGCGGCGGGACGATGGCTGGGTACGCGACAGGCGGAGCGAGGTGTGATGCATGCTGGCGGTCATCCCTGCGCCACGCGTGCGCGCGTGGCATAGCGTGGATCGATCAATGCGCCCAGTACCTGGGTCAGGTCGGTTCCCGGTCGCACCAGGCCTTCCTCGAGCAGGACCGGCGCGGCGCTGCGCAAGGCCGCCAGTTGCTCGGCGCCGATCAATGGCCGGCTGAGATCGGTGCGCTGCAACTGCAGTTGCGCCACCGGCACCGAGAGACGTGCCTGCTCGGCGATCAGGCTGGCCAAGGCGTCCGGATGTGCGATCGCCCAACGACGCGCCTTTTCATAGGCCTGCAGCACCAGTGGAATCTGCTCGGGGTAGGTGGCGGCAAATTTTTCGCTGGTATTCAAGAAGCCGTACGAATTGAAGGCGACGTTGCGATACAGCAGCCGTGAGCCGGCCTCGAGCTGGCTGGCGGCCATATGCGGGTCCAGTCCGGCCCAGGCATCGACATTGCCGCGCTCCAGTGCAATACGTCCATCCGCATGCTGCAGATGAACGATGTCGACATCGTCGCGGTGCAAGCCGACTTCGCGCAGCGCACGCAGCAGGAACAGATACGCATCGGTGCCCTTGGTGGCGGCCACCCGTCTGCCCTTGAGTTCAGCCACGCGCTGGATCTTCGATTGCTTGCCGACGACCAGGGCGACCCATTCCGGGCGCGAGTACACATAGACCGCCTTGACCGGATTGCCATTGGCGCGCCCCAGCAGCGCGGCCAGACCGGCGGTGCTGCCGAAATCGATGCTGTTGCCGGCCAGATACTCCAGTGCGCGATTGCTACCGGCCGAGAGCACCCAGGTGACCTCGGTGCCCTGCGACTTGAGCGCTGCTTCTAGCCAGCCGAAGTGCTTGAGCACCAGCGAGGTGGGCGAGTAGTAGGCGTAATCCATGCGCAGGCGTTCGGGAACGGCAATCCTGCGCGGTGCATCCGCCGCGCTGGACAACAGCGGCCGGGCACCGAGCGCGACTCCGGCCAGCGTTCCGAGTTTGAGCAGGTTGCGTCGTTTCATGGGGGCTCCGGTCAGCGCGCCGACGCGCGTGGCACGATGGTGTTGGCGATGACTTCGCCGAAGGGGCCGCTCAGCGGTTGCCCGGGCAATTGCTGCCGGCGCGCACGTGGCAGCAGCGGGAAGACCAGTTCGGCAAAGCGATAGGCCTCTTCCAGATGCGGATAGCCGGAGAAGATGAAGGTGTCGATGCCGAGCGCGGCGTATTCCTCGATCCGCTGCACCACTGTCTGCGGACTGCCGACCAGGGCAGTACCGGCTCCGCCGCGGACCAGGCCGACCCCGGCCCACAGGTTCGGGCTGACCTCCAGATCGGCGCGCGTGCGGCCCTGGCCACGCCCATGCAAGGCGGTCATGCGCCGCTGGCCGACCGAGTCCATGCGTGCAAAGGCGCGCTGTGCGCGCTCCACGGTGTCGTCGTCGAGATGACGGATCAACGCATCGGCCGCGGCCCAGGCCTGCGCGTCGGTTTCGCGTACGATGACATGCAGGCGGATGCCGAAGCGCAAGCTGCGCCCGAGCGCCGCAGCCTTGCTGCGGACGGTGGCGATCTTCTGCGCCACTGCGGCCGGCGGCTCGCCCCAGGTGAGGTAGGTGTCCACCTGTTCGGCGGCCAGATCGTGCGCCGCATCGGACGAGCCGCCAAACCACACCGGTGGATACGGCCGTTGCACGGTGGGATACAGCAGTTGCGCCGCCTTTACCTGCAGATGCCTGCCATCGAAGTCGTAGCTCTGGCTGTCATGGCTGTGGCGGATGATCTCGCGCCAGATCCGGATGAATTCGGCCGAGGCCTCGTAACGGTCGGCGTGATCGAGAAACACGCCATCGCCTTCCAGCTCGCCGCGGTCGCCGCCGGTGACCAGATTGACCAGCAGGCGCCCGCCGGAGAGCCGGTCGAAGCTGGCCGCCATGCGCGCTGCCAGTGCGGGCGCCATCAGCCCGGGGCGCAGCGCCACCAGAAACTTCAGTTGGCGCGTGGCGTTGATCAGGCTGGACGCGATCACCCACGGGTCTTCGCAGGAGCGCCCGGTGGGAATCAGCACTCCCTCATAGCCCAGCGTGTCCGCCGCCACGGCCACCTGGGTCACGTAGTCGGCACTGACCTGGCGCGCGCCCTCGCTGGTACCCAGATAGCGGCTGTCGCCGTGGGTGGGAATGAACCAGAACATCTCCATCGCGATCTCCTTGAGGTGGACTGCCGGGCTCGCGCCGGCGAACCGGATCAGGCAATACGCAGACGCGCATCGGGGCGCACGCCCAACACACCGGCAGCGCGTTCGGCAGCCAGCGCGATGCGCTGGCGCAGCGCCGGAGCGGCCACCTGGTAATCGTGGAAATCGCTTTCGCTGGCATAGATCCCGATCGGCAATGTCAGTGCCTGGAAAAATGCGAACAACGGCCGCAGCTGGTGATCGATCACCAGCGCGTGCCGTTCGCTGCCGCCGGTGGCGGCCAGCAACACCGGCGTATCGATCAATGCGTGCATGTCGATCAGGTCGAACAGGTGCTTGAGCAAGCCTGGATACGAACCGCGATACACCGGTGCGACGACCAGTAGCAGGTCTGCCGTTTCGATCTGGCGCAAGGCCTGTTCTGTGGTTGCGTCGACGTCGCTGCGCCATTGCGCTGCGCCCAGCGGTCGCGCGATCTCGCCGAGCTGGAGGATGCTGGGCTTGATGGCCAGGTGCTGTGCCAGCTCGGCCAGGGTGGCCTCGGCCAGGGCCAGGCTGCGCGAAGGGCGCGAGGTGCTGCCGGAGACGGCAACGACATTCAACGGAGTGCGCATGCGAGATTCCTGTAGGGGGCGTGTCGAGCTGTCACGCAAACTCCGTGCCATCCAGACATGCTTGCTGTTGCTGCAGCGACGTAAAACGCGGAAGCAACACGTGTCGACGAGTCAATCACGAGCAATTGCATCTGACTGCATGGCGCGATGCAGTGCAATGGCAAAGCACCATCGGGAATGACATGCGCTTAGCAGATTTGAGAATGAGCTAATGAAAATGCAGAAAACAGCCGGTTTTGAGCGGTTTTCTTCGCGATCCTCATGGTGTGGCGGGCATGAGGATAGAGCGCGCAGAGATAAGCGCGGCAGAACTGTTTACAGGGAAGCAATGGATCAACAGATTGTGCGTTTTCCTGGAGCAGTATGTTCAGTTGGAGCCGTGCGCATGGCGAATCAGGTGAGCGCAGTTGTTCGTTTCAATACATATTGGTGGTTGTGGGTGGCCGTGCGCGGCCTTGATGGTGAGACTTTCAAGATTGGATGCCCGTTCGAGTCAATACGCACGGCCGTGCGCAGATCGCCGATCCCAGCGCGGTATCGCGCAGATGCGCTGCGTTTGCGTAGCGCCATAGGTTGCATCGCTACGCTGCGTCGGATCAGTCGCGGCGGAATCAAGGTTCTTCCAAGGCACGCAATCGTCGCCAGCGAAGTGCGGACCGCAGAGTGGGAATCTGGATATATCGCGCAGGGATAAGCATGGCACGCGATGTGCGTTGTCTGCGATGCGGTGACGTGCATGCGTGCGCTGCAATCGCACTGCGCGATATGCGCGCGACAGCCGTGAAGGAGATCGGTCGCACGCGGCTCGCCGAGCAGCACCGTCTTCCCAGAGGTCCATCCCTGATCCTTGCAGGAGTTTCCAATGAGCCATTTATCCAATGCCGCGCCGCTGACCTTCGCCTACTGGGTTCCCAACGTCAGCGCGGGCTGGTTGTCAGCACGATCGAACAGCGGACCGACTGGAGCCTGGAGTACAACGTGCGGCTTGCGCAGGCCGCCGAGCACGCCGGCTTCGATTACGCGCTGACCCAGATCCGCTTTACCGCCGGCTATGGCGCCGAGCATCAGCATGAGTCGGTGTCCTTCAGTCAGGCCTTGCTGCATGCCACCTCACGCCTGAAGGTGTTGGCGGCCATCCTGCCCGGTCCCTGGACACCGGCGGTGGTGGCCAAGCAGATCGCCACCATCGACCACATCAGCAGCGGACGCATCGCAATCAATGTGGTCAGCGGCTGGTTCAAGGGCGAGTTTGTTGCCATCGGCGAGCCGTGGCTGGAACACGACGAGCGCTATCGGCGCTCCCGGGAATTCATCCAGGTACTGAAGGGGATCTGGACCTGAGGTATCCCCACATTTCTTCCTGTGAGATCAAGCACTTGGTGCGCCAGGATGTGGAAGAAGGTGCGCGCATGGGGCACGCTTCAAGGTGACTAAGCCAGAGAAGAGTGCCAACCATGCGCGCCAGCGAAGTATTGCAGAAGTGCCTGTCCAACTCACTCTCCGGGATGCATGCATTACGCCAGCGCGCCTTGCTGCGCGCGGTTGAAGCGCTGGTGCACGGAGGCCGGCTGACACTGATCGACATCGCACGCGCGTGGCCTGGGGCGACGCGCGTACGTGCGCCCCTCAAGGCATGCGACCGCCTGCTGTGCAATCGCACGTTGTACGCCGAGCGGTCCGTGATCGAGCGAGACATGGCGCATTGGCTGCTGCGCGGAGCGCAGGCGGTGATCGTGATCGATTGGCGCGATCTGAAGCCGGACAAGTCGTGGTGCCCGCTGCGCGCCGCCGTGCCGGTCGGCGGGCGCACGCTCACCTTGCTGGACATGGTTGTCCCGGGAAAAGAGCAAGGCTCGCCCGGGGCAGAGAAGCGTTTTTTGCAACAACTGCGCGCACTGATTCCAGACGATGTGTGTCCGATCCTGGTCACGGACGCCGGATTCCGCACGCCATGGTTTCGCGCGGTGTCGGCGATGGGCTGGGATTGGGTCGGGCGCCTGCGCGGACATACGCAGGTCAAGCCGCAAGACGTGCCCGGTGATGCAACGCAATGGACCGATAGCCGACGCCTGCATGCGCTGGCGTCCAACCAAGCACACGAATTACCACCGATGCAGGCCAATCGCAGCGATCCGCTCGATTGCCGCCTGGTGCTCTACGCCAAGACACCGCAGGGACGGCAGCAACGCAATCGACGCTCACCGGCCAAGGTTTCGCGCGCCTCATCGAGTTTGAAAGCAGCAGCGCGTGAGCGCGAGCCATGGCTGATTGTTGCCTCCCCGCAGTTACACGCACCCAGCGCGAAGCAATTGGTCAACCTGTATGCACGACGGATGCAGATCGAGCTGGCATTTCGGGATCTGAAGTCGCATCGCTACGGCCACGCGATGGAAGACAGCCTGACCCGTCGAGGCAAGCGGCTGCAGATCCTGTTGTTGCTCAACACGCTGGCCACCTTTGCCAGCTGGCTGACAGGACTGGGCTGCGAAGCCACGGGCATCGCCCAATGGCTATCGCCACGCAACAGCACACGCAAGCTCTACTCGACACTGCGCGTCGGCCGCGAGGCGTTGGTCAGGCGCTGGCCGATGGAACCGGTCTCACGCTGGCTGGAACGCTTGCGCACATTGCCTGACGCAGTGCGCGAGCAGATGACGCTGGTGCTTTAAAAACGTGGGGATACCTAAGGATCTGGACCCAGGACGCCTTCAGCTTCCATGGCGATTTCTATCGTTTCAACAACTACACCCTCAGCCCCAAGCCGCTGCAGAAGCCGCATCCGGAGATCTTTCAAGCAGGCAGTTCGCGCGCGGCGCGCGACAACGCGGCAAGCGTGTCGGACTGGTATTTCACCAATGGCAACACGCCCGAGCAGTTACGCGTGCAGATTCAGGATCTGCAGACCAAGGCGGCCGCCAATGGACATACCGTTCGCGTAGGCGTCAACGCCTTCGTGATCGCGTGCGAGACCGAGCAGGAGGCCCAGGCGGTGCTGCAGGAAATCATCGCGCATGCGCACGTCGACGCGGTCGAGACGTGCGCCGATGCTGCGCGGCAGGCAGGCCAGGCGTCGCCGGAGGGCGAGGGCAATTGGGCCACTTCCACCTTCGAGGATCTGGTGCAATACAACGACGGTTTCCGCACCAACCTGATCGGCACGCCGCAGCAGATCGCCGAACGCATCCTCGCCCTGCAGGAAGTGGGCGTGGATCTGGTGCTGTGCGGCTTCCTGCACTTTATCGAAGAGGTGGAATATTTCGGACGCGAAGTGCTGCCGCGCGTGCGTGCGCTGGAGGCGCAGCGCGCGGAGTCGGCGCTGGCCTGATCCGCGCTGCCATGCCGCCGGCTTGAAGCGGCTGACGGCACGTAACGGGCAGTGGTCAGTTGGATGTGGACGGCGTGATCGGAACCGGAACGCAAGAGTGGCCCCTGCCGCTTCCGAGCGCCGTGCGTGCCTGCCTGGCGGCGGCGCAGTCGCTTGTGAGTGGCGCTTACTCGGCTGCCGGGCCGGTTGGGCCTGCCGCAGCGGCGCCGGGCTCGCCGTCAGTGGGCGCGGCGGCGCCCTTGCCATTGGCACTGCCGCCGCCACCTGCACCACCACCGCCGTTTCCGCCACGTTCTCGGCCACGTCCGCGTGGGCGGCCCTGGCCTTCGCGCGGACGCCGGGGGGCGTGCACGGCCGGTGTCGCCGGGGCGGTCACTTCACGTCCCGGGACCTGCACCACGCGCAGTGCGTCGGTGTCCAGCTGCAGCGCGGTGAGCTTGCCGCCCCAGACCGCGCCGGTGTCGATGGCGTGCACACCCTGGGTAATCGTCAGCCCCAGTGCCGACCAGTGTCCGCAGACGATCTTCAGATCGCGCTCGACCCGGCCCGGAACTTCGAACCACGGGTACAGCCCCTGTGCCTGCGTGCCCGGCGTGCCCTTGTCTTCGGTGGCGATCCGCCCGCGCGGTGTGCAATAACGCATGCGCGTGAACAGGTTGATGATGGCGCGACTGCGTTCGTAGCCGCTCAGGCCCGGCGACCAGCCGGGCTGGTCGCCGTACATGTTGCGCAGCAGCTTGCGGTAGCCGCCGCCCTGCAATTGCTGCTCGACCTCGCGCGCATGCTTCTCGGCCATCTGCGTGGTCCATTTCGGTGCCAGCCCGGCATGGATCATCATCCAGCCCAGCGTGCGGTCCACGTGTGCCAGCTTCTGCATGCGCAGCCAGTCCAGCAGCACGTCGCGGTCCTCGGCCAGCACGATGCGCTGCAGGTCCGGATTGACCTTGCGCTGCTCCTCTTCCGAGCGCGCCCCGATCGCCAGCAGCGACAGGTCATGATTGCCCAACACCACCACGCTGTGCGCGCGCAGCGAATGCACCAGCCGCAGCGTTTCCAGCGATTGCCCGCCGCGGTTGACCAGGTCCCCGCAGAACCACAGCGTGTCCTGTGCCGGGTCGAAGTTGATCTTCTCCAGCAATCGCTGGGTAATGTCGTAGCACCCTTGCAGGTCGCCAATTGCCCAGACGCTCATCGCGTGCGCTCCATCAGTCCAGCAGTCATCAGTGCAGCGTCCTGGGTACGCTCAGCACGAAGGCGGCGATCGGGGCGGTGAATTCGGTGCCATCGTCGGCCACCATGTCGTAGTGGCCTTGCATCTGGCCCTGCTCGGTCTCCAGCAGCACGCCGGAGGTGTAATGAAACGCTTCGCCGGGGCGTAGCCAGGGCTGCTCGCCGACCACGCCTTCGCCATCGACCTGCTCGGTGCGGCCGTTGGCGTCGGTGATGGTCCAGTGGCGGGCGATCAGGCGCGCAGGCACGGCACCCGCGTTGTGGATGCGGATGCTGTAGGCGAAGGCATAGCGGCCTTCTTCCGGTGTCGATTGCTGGGCAAGGAAGCGTGGCGACACCTCGACCTCGACCCGATAGCGTGGATCATCGTGCATGCGAAAATTCTAGATAAACCGGTGTGGGAGCGGCGCTCACGCCAGCTGGACATTGGCCAGCCGGATGAAATCGGCCACCTCGAGTTGTTCGGCGCGGGCGTCCGGACGCACGCCTGCGGCCTCGAAATGCGCGGGTTCGCAGACGGTGGACAAGGCATTGCGCAGGGTCTTGCGACGCTGCCCGAAGCCGGCGCGCACCACATCGGCAAAGCGGCGGCGGTCGTTGATCATCACCGTGGCCGCATCGCGCGGCACCAGCCGCACCACGGCCGAGTCCACCTTTGGCGGCGGCCGGAACGCGCCCGGCGGCACCACGAACAGCGCGCTGACCTCGCAGTAGGCCTGCAACATCACGCTGAGCCGGCCGTAGACCTTGCTGCCCGGGCCGGCGGCCATGCGGTCGACCACTTCCTTCTGCAGCATGAAGTGCATGTCGGCCACGGCGCTGGCGTGGTCCAGCGCATGGAACAGGATCGGCGAGGAAATGTTGTAGGGCAGGTTGCCGACCAGGCGGATCGGGCTGCCATTGGCCAGCGCGGTGAAGTCCACGCTCAGCACGTCGCGGTGGATGATGCTCAGTTCGCCGATCGGTGCGGCGGCTTCGGTCAGCGGGGCGATCAGATCGCGATCGAACTCGATCACGGTCAACGCACCATGCTTGCGCAGCAGCGGGAAGGTGATGGCGCCCTGGCCGGGGCCGATTTCGACCAGATGCTGGCCGGTGCGCGGGTCCACCGCCTGGACGATCCGGTCGATGTAATACCGGTCGGCAAGAAAGTGCTGGCCGAGCGACTTCTTGGCCGGTGCGCTGAAGGAAGAATTCATCCGCGCAGTTTAACGGAGCCGGCGGCTGCACGCGGTGTCGGTGCCCGCGGTGCGGCGTGCGGCAAGGGCGAGTCAGGCCGTGCGCCACCGCTGTGGCGTGCCGCCGCGCGGCTCGCTCAGCGGCGCGCCGCCAGTCGTGCGCACAGCGCGGTTGCCGCCATCAGGCTGGACGGGTCGGCAATGCCGCGCCCGGCCAGTTCCAGCGCGGTGCCATGGTCCACTGCCACGCGGGGGTAGGGCAGGCCCAGCGTGATGTTGACCGCCTGTTCGAAGCCGCTGTACTTGAGCACCGGCAGGCCCTGGTCGTGGTACATCGCCACCACCGCATCGACGCCGCTCAGTTTCTGCGGCAGGAAGGCGGTATCTGCCGGCAACGGGCCAATCAGGTGCAGGCCTTCGCCGCGTAACTGCTCCAGCAGCGGAATGATGACGTCCAGTTCCTCGCGCCCCAGGTGGCCGTCCTCGCCCGCATGCGGGTTGAGCCCGAGCACGGCGAGTCGTGGCGCCGGCAGGCCGAAGTCGCGCTGGAGCGCAGCGTGGGTGATGCGCAGGCACTGCGCCAGCGCCTGGGCGGTGATCGCATCGGCCACCGCGCGCAACGGCAGGTGGGTGGTGACCAGGGCGACGCGCACGATGTGGTTGGCCAGCATCATCACCACCGGGCAGCCGGCCTGCTCGGCCAGCAACTCGGTGGTGCCGGTATAGGCGATGCCGCCGGCGTTGATGACCGCCTTGTGCACCGGTCCGGTCACGATGCCCTGCAGGCGGCCGGCCAGGCAGTCGCCAGCAGCGGTGCGCAGGCCGGCGATCACCGCCGCGGCATTGGCCGGGTCCGGGGTGCCGAAGCGGGTCGGGGCGGCCTGGCGAATCGGGAACAGCGGCAGGTCGCCGGGTGCCCGTGCGGGCTGGTCGGGATCGAGCAGCCGCACAGACAACGACAGCGCCTGTGCGGCGCTGTGCAAGGTATCCGGATCGGCATAGGCGATCAGGTGGGCATCCGAGCGCGGCCGTTGGGCCAGCCGGACGCACAGCTCCGGCCCGATCCCGGCCGGCTCGCCTGGCACCAGCGCGAGCGACGGGACCTGCATGACCTCAGCGCGCCGGCTGTGCCGGCGGCGGGGTCGGTGCAGCCGGTTCTGCAGGCTTGGTCGGTTCGGCGGTGGCATTGCCGTCGGCGCGATCGCCGGTGCGGTAGCTCACATAGGCTTCGCCGCGCAGTTCCTGCAGGTAGCGGTTGTATTCCTCTTCCAGCTTGCGACGGCCGATCGTTTCGCGGATCTGGGCGCGCTGGTTCTCGGCACTGACGTCGGTCTGGCGGCTGCCGACGCGCTGCACGATATGCCAGCCAGCCTGGGTGCGGAACGGCTCGGACACCCCGCCGTCGGCCAGGCTTTCGACCTGCTTGCCGAAGTCCGGGCCGAAGGCATCGGCCGGGAACCAGCCCAGGTCGCCACCCTGCCCGCGGCTATTGGTATCTTCGGACGCTTCCTTGGCGGTTGCCTGGAAATCGGCGCCGCCGACGATGCGCGCGCGCAGCGTGTCGATCTTGGCCTTGGCCTGCGCTTCGGTCTGGTTGTCGCCGACGCGGATCAGGATGTGCCGGGCGTTGTACTCGGTGACCATCTTCTTTTCGCCGCCGGCATTGGCGTCACGCATTTCCACCAGCTTGAGCAACTGGAAACCGCTGGGGCCACGCAACGGGCCGGCGACCTGGCCGGGCTGCATGTCGCGGATCAGCTGGGCGAAGGCATTGGGAATTTCGTCCAGGCTGCGCCAGCCCAGGTCGCCGCCTTCCAACGCGTTCGGGCTGTCCGAATAACGCACCGCTGCGGCCGAGAAATCCAGCTCGCCCTTGTCGATCAAGGCCTTGACGCCGTCGACCTTCTTCTGGCCGGTGGCGATCTGGTCGGCGGTCGCGCCTTCTGGCAGGCCTATCAGAATGTGCGCCAGGTGATATTGGCTGCCGGTGGTGGCCTGCTGGGCCAGGGCGCTGTCCACTTCGCCTTCGCTCACGCTGATGCGGCTCTGCGCGAAGCTCTGACGCAGGCGCTGCACGATGATTTCATCGCGTACCGAAGCGCGGAAATCGCCGAAGGCCATGCCGTCGGCGGCCAGCTTCTGGCGCAGGCCATCCACGCTGGTGCCGTTCTGCTGGGCGATGCTGGCGATGGCGCGGTTGAGTTCCTCGTCGCTGACGCGGATGCCACTGCCCTCGGCACGGCCGACCTGCAACTTGACCAGGACCAGGCGCTCGAGCACCTGCCGCTGCAGGACATCGTCCGGCGGCAGCTGGTTCTCGCGGCCGGCGTACTGCGACTTGACGTTGCGCACAGCGCGATCGAGCTCGCTCTGCAGCACCACGTCTTCGTCCACGATGGCGGCGATCCGATCCAGCGGCTGGGATTGCTGCGCCGATGCCAGCGGCGAGATCGTGCTGGTGATCACCAGCAGCGAGGCAAGAACAACGGAGAAAGGCTTGGTCATGGAATCAGGTTCGGATCGTAATCGTCCGGATTGGTCGTAGTGTTGCTGGGCGGGACCAGGTACAGGTCGTCGCGGTAATAGCCGAGAATAGCACGGCGCAAAGTGCGGTCCGTGTTCTGGCCAAACGAGCTCAAGCCCTTGAGGACGAACTCGAACTGGATGGAGTTGTCCATCTCGCCATCGCGGTTGCGCACGAACCGGCGCACCAGCGCACGTACCGCCAGGCAGCAGCTATCCCACTGCACGCCGCCGATGATCTCCAACGGCTTGCGATCCAGCAGCGAGTAGTAGTAGCGGCCCACCGCGCTCCAGGTCGGGTTGATCGGGTACAGGAAGGAGAAGTCGGCCTGCTTGAGCTGGTCGCTGTCGTCGATCAGGTTACGGCGGTAGCGATAGGCCAGATTGACGATGCCGTCGTTGCCCAGCAGGTAACGCGTGCGCAGGCTGGCCAGATCCTCCTTGCGCGAGTTCGGGTTCCACTGGTAGGTGGCGCCCATCGACCAGCGGTCATTGATGGAGTAGTTGGCATCGGCCACCCAGGCGGACTTGCCCTGCTCGATCGGCCGCTCGCTGTTGGCGGCGGAGTTGTTGATCGTGACCAGCGAGTCGTTGAAATACAGGATCTGGCCAGCGCTCAGCGACAGCTTCTCCCGTCCATTGTCCTGGCGCAGCCAGCGCGAGGTCACCGCCAGGGTCAGCTGGTTGGCATCGTTCTGGCGGTCGGCGCCGGTATAGCGGCTGTCGCGGAACAACTGGCCATAGCTGAAGGTGAACGGACGCGTATCGAACACCGGCAGATCGTCCTGGTCGCGGTACGGCACGTACAGGTAGTACAGACGCGGTTCCAGGGTGTTCAGATAGTTGGTGCCGAATACCGTGGTTTCGCGATCGAAATACACGCCGGCATCCAGCGAGGTGATCGGCAGGCTGCGCGTGGGCGTGCGGTTGCCGGTGAGCGGCGCGGTATTGGCGGTCGTGGAATCCAGCTGATACGCCGTGTATCGCCAAGCCACGGTGGGCGTCAGGAACCAGGACGCACCGGATAATGGCATCGAGACATACGGCTTCAGATCCAGGCGCGAGCCGCTTCCATAGTCCCGGTTGCGGATGTTGGTGCGCACATAATCGTCGCCTCTGTTGTCGTCGTTGCCAGCGTTCGGAATGAAGTCCACCCGGTAGGAATCGTCGTGCGTGAACCGCACTGCCTCGGCATACACCCCGGCTTCGAAGATGCCGAAGGGTTTCTCCCAGGTGAAATACGCGCGCGGCTGGCGATTATAGGGAAGCGCCGTTTCATCCAACGTGTAGTCGCTGAGCTGCCAGCGGTCGGCCATCAGGCCGGCAGTCCACGTCTCGCCGGTGCCGTAGATGCCCACGGTGCTCTGCAGGCTGGACGCCGAGCCCATGCCGTTCACGCGGCTGGTGAAGTCTTCCACATAGCGCGTGTCGCTGACCCAGGAGATGCTGCTGCGCGCCTGCCAGTGGCTGTCGATGTTGTGGTAGCCGCTGTAGAAGACACTGCCACGGTCCTTGTCGCGCAACTTGTCGCTGGGCAGGTAGTTGCCGGTGATCTCGCCGCGGCCGCCTTCGTACAGATAGCGGAACTCGGTGCCGAACATGAAACCGCGCTTGCTCATGTAGCGCGGCAACAAGGTGGCATCGTAGTTAGGCGCCAGGTTGAGATAGATCGGCTGCAGGTAGTCGAAGCCATTACGGCCCGACAGGCCGAACTGCGGAAACAGCAGGCCGGTCTGGCGGCGGTCGTCGATCGGGAACTTGAACCACGGAAAGTACAGCACCGGCACCTTGCCGACCTGCAGCACCGCGTTGCGCGCGGTGCCGAAGCCTTCCTCGTTGTCCACATCGATTTCCGGCGCACGCACGCGCCAGATCGGCTGCGAGGGATCGCAGGTGGTGTAGGTCGAGCGATGCATCTGGCCGACCTGGCCCTGCAGGTCCACCGATTCGGCGCCACCGTTGCCGCGTCGGTCCACCAGCTGGTACTGGATGTTGGTGACCTTGTGGCTGTCGGTATCCTGGTTGCCCTCGGCGCGATCGGCGACCATGCGGAAGGAGGTGTCCTGGTAACGGACATTGCCCTCGGCGATGTAGTCGCCGGTTTCGGTGTCCATGCGCAGGCTGTCCGCGCCCAGGAACTGGTCGCCACGCTTGAGCGCGACGTTGCCCTGGTACTGCGGGGTGGTGTTGGTGCCGGACAGCTGGTCGCCTTCGATGTCGGTCGGCAGCTGCTGGCGCATCTCGGCCGCCTTGGGGTCGGCAGCGGGAGCGCCGTCGAAGCCTGGTAGCGGGTCCACGGCCGGGCACAATCCCCAGTTCAACGGCTTGTCGGCAGCCATGGCCGGGAGGCAGATGGCGATGCTCAAGGGCAGGGGCAGCAGGCGGAGAGCTCGGCGCACGCGTGGTTCAACCAATAAAATGGCGACTAGCTTGCCGTATACCCCGCATAGGGGCAATGAAGAGCGTCGGTGAGGGGCGGGCGAGGTTCATCGCCAGCATGCAGACGGCCGGTGCCAACCGGCGGTCAGCGCAGTGCGGCCACGTGGGCCACGCTGCTCTCGCGCAGTGCCTGCAGGTCGTAGCCGCCTTCCAGCATGGAGACCACGCGGCCGCGTGCATGGCGGTCGGCCAGGGTGCGCAGGGCGGCGGTCAGCCAGGCGAAATCGTCGTCGTCCAGCATCAGGTCGGCCAGCGGGTCGCGCAGATGGGCGTCGAAGCCGGCCGAGATCAGGATCAGTTGCGGACGAAACGCATCGATCAGCGGCAGCATGTCGTCCTCCCAGACATTGCGGAAGCGCAGCCCGTCGCTGCCCGGCGGCAACAGCAGATTGTGGACATTGCCGACGCCGCGCTCGTGGACGCTGCCCGAATGCGGGTACAGCCCGGACTGGTGGGTGCTGAGGTACTGCACGGCGGGGTCGCGTTCGAAGATCGCCTGGGTGCCGTTGCCGTGGTGCACGTCGAAATCGACGATGGTGATGCGTTCCAGGCCATGCCGGTCGCGGGCATGGGCGGCGGCCACGGCGATGTTGTTGAACAGGCAAAAGCCCATCGACACCTGCGCGGTGGCGTGGTGGCCAGGCGGGCGGACCGCGCAGAAGGCAGTGCGGGTCTGGTCCTGCATCACCGCATCCACTGCCGCGATGCCGGCACCGGCCGCGCGCAGGGCGGCTGCGCGCGAGGCCGGCACCATGCGGGTGTCCACGTCCAGCTGGCGGTAGCCGGTGAAGGGGGTTTCCAGCACGGCGTCGACCTGTTCGCGCTCGTGCACGCGGCACAGGTCGCCGAGCTTGGCCAGCGGCGCCTCGCGCCAGTCCAGGTCGGGGAAGGCGGCGCGCAACGCATCGACCACCGCTTCCAGGCGGGCAGGACTCTCGGGGTGCTCAGGGCCGGCGTCGTGGCCGAGGCAGGCGGGGTGGGTAAAGACCAGCATGGGGCAACTCTAGCCTCTCCGCGGCGCCGGGCACATGCTCACGCGCGACGGCGGTCGTGCCGCCACAGCACTTCCTGCTGGCCATCGACACGGGCCAGTACCCGCGCCAGCACGAACAGCAGGTCGGACAAGCGATTGAGGTAGCCGATCGCCTCGCTGCGCACCGGTTCCTGGCGCGACAGGGCGACGGTTTCGCGCTCGGCCCGGCGCACGATGGTGCGGGCCAGGTGGCAGCGTGCGGCCGC
Organism: Xanthomonas campestris pv. badrii; assembly: GCF_012848175.1. Classification (NCBI taxonomy): domain Bacteria; kingdom Pseudomonadati; phylum Pseudomonadota; class Gammaproteobacteria; order Lysobacterales; family Lysobacteraceae; genus Xanthomonas; species Xanthomonas campestris. The sequence continues at coordinate 689,799 of NZ_CP051651.1, forward strand.
CTCGCCACCGGCCGGCAGGATGAATTCCTGCAGCGGCGGCAAGCTGTCGTTGAAGTGATCCAGCTGCTGCTCCAGGGCCTGGATGTCGGACGCCGTCATGACCGCATGCCCGGGGATGCAGAGTTCACCGCCCAGATCGAACAGCTGGTGCTGCACGGTGGTCAGCAGCTCGGCGATCGGGGTCGGGACACCGGGGGCCGCCAGCAGCACCCCAATGGCCGAATTGGCTTCGTCCACGGTGCCGTAGGCGTTGACGCGCAAGGCATCCTTGCCGGTACGGCTGCCATCGCCCAGCCCGGTGCTGCCATCGTCGCCGGTGCGCGTATAGATACGAGAAAGACGGTTGCCCATGATCTCAGCCGGCGTGGGTCTGGCGCGGTGGAGCAATCACGCGCTCGGCCACGACCTGGACAAGTGCCGCCGCAGCCACGTACAGCGCAGCGCTGCGCAGGTACGGGCCGAGCCAGTCGGTGTAGTTCTTGAACCAGCCGGCCAGAGTAGGTTCGCTCACGCTGGCGCTGATCCAGTAGAAACTGCCCTGGGCGATCAGCTGGCACAGCGCCACGGCGATCAGCAGAGTGGCAACCAGCCAGGCCAACGCGCTCCACTGCGCACCGTGGTAATGCCGACGCAGCCAGACGCCGCCGGCCCACAGCGCGAAATAGGCCGGGATCAGGCACCAGTACGCTGGCGACACGCAGTAGTGCTGCCAGAAGCTCATGCCCTGGCCGGTGATGACCAGCCAGTCCACCGCGACCGCCAGCCCCATCAATAGCGGGAATGCCAGCCGGGTGCGCGCCGCCAGATGGAATCCGCCGATGAAGAACACCGCCCACGACGCATCCGGCACCGGGGCGAAATGGTTGATCCGCGTGGCCGCCATCAGCACGGCCAGCAGGCTCAGGATCCAGGTGTCGTGCGAGCGAGGCGTCATGTGCGAGAAGGGCCGGGTTGCAGATCGTGGAGTGTAGCGTGGAAGCCGACGTGCCCGCGCCGCGGTCTGGCCCGCGCCGGGCTGGGCAGCGGGCTGGGCGGGCGCAAGACCGGCACCGACTGCGGCGACGCGCGCACCGGCGGACGCGGCAAGATGTCCCACGCAGCGGCGCCATCGGGCCAGGGGCGAGGGCTTATCATGGCCGGATGACACATCCACATGACGTTCTGATCGTTGGCGGCGGCCTGGTCGGCTCCAGCCTGGCGATCGCACTGGACCGCCTTGGCCTGGATGTCGGGCTGGTCGAAGCCACCCCGGCCGGCACGCCGCCGGCGGTGTTCGACCAACGCAACCTGAGCTTTGCCGCGGCCACCGTCAACGCGCTCGGCGTGCTGGGGGTGATGGCCAAGCTGCGTGGCCCGCCCGGCCCGATCCGGCGCATCCATGTCAGCCGCGCCGGCGATTTCGGCCGCGTGCGGCTGGACGCCGCCGACTATGGCCGCGACAGCTTCGGCCAGGTGGTGGTGGCGCGCGACTTCGGCGACGCCTTGCAGGCACGCCTGGACGAAACCACCGGCGTGCGCCGCTACCGCCCGGCGCGCTGCATCGGCGTGGAGCCGGTACAGGACGGCATGCGCGCGGTACGCCTGGCAACCGCCGATGGCGAACAGCGCGTCCTGGCCAGGCTGGTGGTCGGCGCCGACGGCAGCCACAGCGCGGTGCGCGAGCTGCTGCACATCGGTAGCGACGCGCAGGATTTCCTGCAGACCCTGTTCGTGGCGCGCGTGCGCGCCTCCCGGCCGCCGGACGGCACCGCCTGGGAGCGCTTTGGCGAACATGGGCCCACCGCCCTGTTGCCGCGGGGCGACCGCCATTACGGCGCCATCCACTGCGTGGCGCGTGCCGAGGCCGAGGCGGTGGCCGCGCTCGACGACGCCGGCTGGCTGGCACGGTTGCAGCGCGCTGCCGGCTGGCGCGCCGGGCGCTTTGTCGCCACTGGCGAACGCAGCGCGTATCCCTTGGTGCAGGTACTGGCGAACGATTTGATCGCCGAACGCGTGGTGCTGCTGGGCAATGCGGCGCAGACGCTGCACCCCATCGGCGCGCAAGGGTTCAACCTGGGCCTGCGCGACGCGCTGACGCTGGCCGAACTGATCGAGCGCGACCGCAGCGATGCCGGCGCCAGTGCCTTGCTGACCGCGTATCTGGCGCGCCGTCGCGTGGATCGCGAACAGACCATCGCGTTCTCCAGTGGCCTGGCACGCCTGACCGGCAACCCGGCGCCGTTGTTGCGGCCGTTGCGCAGCCTGGGGTTGCTGGCGACCTCGCAGGCCGCGCCGCTGCAGTCGATGCTGGTCGGCGGGGCGATGGGCTTCCGCGGCGAAGTGCCGCAACTGTGCCGGGGGATCGCATGAGCCGGCGCCCTGCACGCGATGCGGTGATCGTCGGCGGCGGCGTGGTCGGTGCGGCCTGCGCGTTGGCACTGGCCGATGCCGGCTTGCAGGTGGCGCTGGTGGAAGGGCGCGAGCCGGCACGCTGGCAGGCCGAGCAGCCCGATCTGCGAGTCTATGCATTCGCGGCCGACAACGCCGCGTTGCTGGATGGTCTTGGCGTATGGAGCGCAGTACGCGCAGCGCGCGCGCAGCCGTATCGGCGCATGCGGGTGTGGGATGCCGGCGGTGGCGGCGAGCTGGGGTTCGATGCCGACACGCTGGGACGCGAACAGCTGGGCTGGATCGTCGAACACGCGCTGCTGGTGGACCGCCTGTGGGCCGCCGTGCACATGGCGGGAATCGATGTGCACTGCCCGGCGCGGGTCGTCGAACTGGAGCAGGACGCCGGCAGCGTGCGGCTGCGCCTGGACGATGGCAGCCGGCTGGAAGCGGCGATCGCCATCGCCGCCGACGGCGCATCGTCCACGCTGCGCGAGTTGACCGGGTTTGCGGTCTCGCGGCACGCCTACGCGCAACGCGGTGTGGTTGCTTTCGTGGAAACCGGGCAGCCGCACCAGTCCACTGCCTGGCAGCGCTTTCTGACCACCGGGCCGCTGGCATTCCTGCCGTTTGTCGATGGCCGTAGCTCGATCGTGTGGACCCTGCCCGATGCCGAGGCCGAGCGCGTGCTCGCACTGGACGATCTGGCGTTCTCGCGCGAACTCACCCAGGCCTTCGGCAAGCGCCTTGGCGAGGTGCGCGTGGTCTCTGCACGCGCTGCATTCCCGCTGCAGCGGCAGTTGGTGGAGCGCTACGTCAGTGGCCGTGTGCTGACCCTGGGCGATGCCGCGCATGTGGTGCATCCCCTGGCCGGCCAGGGTGTCAACCTGGGCCTGCGCGACGTCAATGCGTTGCGCGATGCAGTGCGGGCAGCGCTCGCCAAACGTGCCGACTGGGCAGCGCCGCACCGCCTGCAGCGCTGGGCGCGCACCCGGCGTAGCGAGAACACCGTTGCCGCCTATGGCTTCGATGCAATCAATAGCGTGTTTTCCAACGATGACATGCACCTGACCCTGCTGCGCGGGTCCGTGCTCGGGCTGGCCGGCAGGCTTCCGCCGCTGGTGGAGCTGTTGTGGAAGCGCGCCTCCGGTAGCGCGTAACCGAGCCCACGGTTGCCGGCTGTGCGCGCGGAGCGTGCGGGCGCGTTTTTCTATGTCTAAAAACTTATAGCGAAGGCAGCATCTTCCATACGACGGATGCTGCCGGCCTAGCTACAGTCGATGCATGACCTCGCTTACGCATCCGCCCAAGCCCACCGTGCTGCTGCTTTGTGGCCTGCTCTGCGATGCCACCATCTGGCAGCCGCAGCATGAAGGGCTGGGTGATCTGGCCGACGTGCAGGTGCTGGATTTCGCCGGTTTCGACAACATCGCGCAGATGGCCGCCCATGCACTGGCTCTTGCGCCGCCGCGGTTCGCGCTGGCCGGGCATTCGATGGGGGGGCGGGTCGCGTTGGACATCATGCGCCAGGCGCCCGAGCGGGTCACCCAGCTGGCCCTGCTCGACACCGGTACCGCGCCGCGCCGCGAGGGCGAACGCGAGGAGCGCCAGGCACTGGTGGACCTGGCCCAGACCCAGGGCATGCAGGCGCTTGCGCTGACCTGGCTGCCGCCGATGCTGCACCCGGCGCGCATTGCCGATACCAGCCTCATGGAACGCCTGGTTGCGATGGTGCGGCGGCAAAGCGCGCAGAGCTTCGCCGGCCAGGTCACCGCCTTGCTGGAGCGTCCGGATGCCGTGCCGGTGCTGGCGCAGATCCGCTGCCCCACCTTGCTGGGCGTTGGACGCCAGGATGCCTGGAGCCCGTTGGCAAGGCATCAGGACATGGCGCGGCAGATTCCGGGCGCCCGCCTGGTGGTGTTCGAAGACAGCGGGCATATGGCGCCGGTGGAGGCACCGGTCGCGGTGACTGCAGCGTTGCGCGACTGGTTGCAGGCCGCGTAAGCGGTGTCGCGCCTGGCCCCGCATCAAGGCTGTGGCCTCGCCATCAACGTTGCGCGGTGTGTGACACATTCAAGGAGGCTGCATGCACGACGACACATCGATCATCATTGCCTGCGAGCAGCTGATCCGGCGGTTCGCGCTCTACAACGATCGGCATGACCACGACGGTCTTGCGGCTTTGTTCACGGTCGATGGCGTGTTCGCGCGCCCCAGCGCACCCGATGCGCCGGTGCACGGGCGCGAGGCAATCCTGCAGGCGTTTCGCGCGCGTCCACCGCGCACCACCTGCCACCTGATGCTCAATACCCTGGTCACCATCCAATCGCCGACGCTGGCGCACGCGCACAGCAACGTGCTGCTTTACACCGCCGGCGAAACCTCTGCGGCGCCGCCATGGGCCGCGCAGTCGCCGGCCCTGCTTGGCAGTTTCGATGATGTGCTGGTTTTCGATGAGGAGCGCTGGCTGTTCAAGCAGCGGCTTGGATCGTTGCTGCTGCAGATCGGCACCTGAGCCGACACCGATAGATCGCACCAAGCGGTGCAGCCGTTTGGCATGCAGCGTTGTCGTCCCGCTTTCTCCCCCACGCCGCGCCCGCTGTCATCCATCCTTCCGCATTGGAGAGTCGCCTAGTGGAATGCGTCCGTTTATCCGCTCATTGTCGTTCGGTGTTGCTGCGCGCGGTGTCGCGTCGGCAACGGTCGTGGATCGTCTGCGCCACGCTCGCCGCGATGTTGCCAGGCACGGCAATGGCGCAGGCCGTGCCGGAAACGGTGGCGCCGCCGCAAGGCATCAACGTAGGGGGCACCAGTTTCATGGACGGGTTTGGATCGTTGACGCCTGGCTGGACCGTCGTCGCATATCCGCGCCACTACAATTTCAACGCGATCAAGGACGCCAGCGGCAACGATTCGCCTGCGTTCCGCGATCCGAACGTCGACGTCAGCGTGCTGCTGACGCAGCTGATCTATGTCACGCCCTATACCTGGAAAAGCGCGTCGTTGAGCTTCAATGCCATCGTGCCGCTGGTCAACTACGACACCTCCTTCGCCGCCGACAGTCCCGTGCGGCTGAGCAGCAACGGGTTTGGGATGGGCGATATTTCATTCGGGCCTGCGCTGCAGTTTCCACCGGTGATGCGCAACGGCCGCGTGTTGTTCTTTCAGCGGTTCGCCATCGACGCCTTTGCGCCAGTTGGCAAGTTCGATCGCGATACCGCGATCAACCAGAGCACTGGGTTCTGGTCGGTCGCGCCGCACTGGGCATTCACTGTGCAACCCAGCGACAACTGGGAGGTCAGCGGGCGCCTGAATTACCTGTACAACTTCCGGACCAGTCGCGCTGGCGGCGTGCCGCCCATTCCGGGCTTCCGTTTCCGCAACGGGCAGGCCGGCGACGTGCTCTGGCTCAACTTCGCCTCGTCATTGAAGATCAACGAGCAGTGGCGGGTGGGTCTGAACGGCTACTACCTGCAGCAACTGAAGGACAACCGCACCAACGACCAGCGCGTGCCGGACAGCAAGCGCAGGCAGCTCTATATCGGGCCGGGCCTGTCATGGCGCATGAACGAAAAGAACCTGTTCAACTTCAATGTCTACCTGCCGGTGGATGTGGAAAATTCGGTCGCCGGCAATAACTTCAACCTGATGTTCGTGCATTCGTTGTAGGGATCCTGCCTGCCACGCGCGGCGCCTGCGATGAGTGGCCGTGTGTGGTGGGCAGGTTACCGCTGCTGCTGCCCGCCGCAGCGTGCGGGGCAGGCAGCTGTTCACCAGTTCGCACGTGGCGCTTGTGCAGTGCCGCAGGGGTGACTGGAGGCTGGCGCCAAGGCTGTCCCGATTAAGAGCGGCTAACAAACCTACTACGCAGCCGTCAGGCGGGCGCGGTCGGTGCTCGGAATCGGCATGTACCACTCGTACACTCCGGTTCCTGCGCGCCGTCCACACCCACCTGACGACTGCTCGCTACGTTCTGTTAGCCGCCCTAAATCCCCATGCTGTGTCGCTGGGTGTGGGCGTGTTCGCGGAACAGCAGCTCTGCGCGCGCGCCATCGCGTTGTTCGATCGCCGAGACGATCGCCCCATGTTGCCGGTGCCCGTAATACAGATCGTTGTAGGCCACGGTGGCCGAGCGCTGGCCGAAGACCACATGGGCCGGGCTGACGAACGGCACCACCGTGCAGCGATTCACGGTCTCGGTGAGGATCGGCTTGTTGGCCGCAATCACGATGGTCCGATGGAAACGGGCGTTCATCGCTGCATAGGTCTGTTCGTCGCTGGCGTCGAGGCTGCGCTTGGCGAACAGCCGGTCGCCTTCGCCAAGACAGGCATGCAGGGTGGCGAGCACCTCGGTCGATGCCCCCTGTTCGGCCACCGTGCGCGCTGCCAGGCCTTCCATCAGGGCGCGTACGGCCAGGGCGTCCAGGCTCTCCTGCTGGCTGAAGCGGCGTACCGCGTAGCCACGGTTGCCCGTCTGCGCCAGCAGTCCTTCCTGGCACAGCGCGGGCAGCGCCTGGCGGATGGGCGTGCGCGAAATGGCCAGACGTTCGGCCAGCGCCGCCTCGGTGATGCGTTCGCCCGGGGCGAATGTGCCGCACAGGATCAATTCGCGTAATTGCTGAACTGCTTGCAATCGGTGGTTGTTCGCCATTGGCTCCATTCTCTCGCGCCGTACCGCAGCGCATGTTTCTTCCAGAGGGAAAACTCGCAATCACCTGCATAAAAACCTTGCGGATGAGCGCGCTTGGTGGCAATTTGGATCCCAAGGATACCGTTTTAGCGGTCGGTAGTTGGTGATCGTCCCTCGTTGGGATCCATTGCAGTGGATCCCGGCTCAATCAAAGACGTGCGCTGGGCCTGCTGGCCGAGGTACGTCGCAGGAGCGCAGCATGGCAAGCATCATCGGCGGCATCGGGACTTCGCACGTTCCCACCATCGGGGTGGCCTATGACAAGGGCAAGCAGCAGGATCCGATATGGAAACCGCTGTTCGACGGCTACACGCCGGTCGCTGCCTGGCTCGCGGAACAGCGGGCCGACGTGCTGGTCTTTTTCTATAACGACCACTGCACCACGTTCTTCTTCGATCTGTATCCGACCTTCGCCCTGGGCGTGGGTGAGCGCTTCCCGGTGGCCGACGAGGGCGCCGGGTTGCGCAACCTGCCGCCGATCCGCGGCGATGTCCAGCTGCAGGCGCATATCGCCGAATGCCTGGTCAACGACGAATTCGACCTGACCGTGTTCCAGGACAAGCCGATCGACCATGGCTGCGCCGCACCGCTGCCGTTGCTGTGGCCACATGTGCCGGACTGGCCGGGCACGGTGGTCCCGATCGCCATCAATGTCCTGCAATATCCGCTGCCGACCGCGCGCCGCTGTTACCGGCTGGGCCAGGCCGTGCGCCGGGCGATCGAATCGTATCCGCAGGATCTCAGGGTGGTGGTGGTCGGTACCGGCGGTCTGTCGCATCAGATCCATGGCGAGCGCACCGGTTTCAACAATACCGAGTGGGACATGGAATTCCTGGATCGCTTCCAGCATGCCCCGGAAACGCTGACCGATCTTACCCATACCGACTATGTGCGCCTGGGTGGGGCCGAAAGCGTGGAGCAGATCATGTGGCTGGCCATGCGCGGCGCGCTGGAGGGGCCGATCCGCAAACTGCACCAGAACTACTACCTGATGACGACCACCGCGATGACCGTGGTGCTGTACGAGCCTGGCATCGAGTCCGCCGATGCGCCGCGCTCGGCCGAGCTGCTGGCACGCACCACCAACGCGGCATGAGGAGAGGCAGATGAATCCGCAAGTACACGGGATGGAGAAGATCGACGGCACCTACGTGTTCGATCTGCGCACCAGCAACCGCGCGCTGCGCCTCAATCGCTTTTTCTGGCACATGATCCGGGCGCCATGGCGCGACCGCTTCCTGCAGGACGCGGAAACCTTGATGCAGGAAGCCGAACTCACCGAGCACGAAAAGGAATTGATCCGGGCGCGCGACTGGCTCGGCTTGGTGCAGTATGGCGCCAATTTCTTTGTGATCGAAAAGTTTGCCCGCGTGGTGCGTATGACCAATCTCCAGGTCTACGCCATCATGCGCGGCGAATCCTTCGAAGCATTCATGCAGACGCGGCGGGTTCCCGAGGCGCGCTGAGCTGCGCGCCCTGGCTGTGTCGGTCCGGGCGCGGTATTCCGATTTCCCAACGTAAGGCCCACCCCCATGACCATGTCCTCCGTGTTCTTCGAGCACCGCATCAAGGTCCGGCATCTACGTGTCATCGAGGCGCTGGACCGGCAAAAAAGCCTGCTCCGCGCCTCACGCGTCTTGAATGTCACCCAGCCTGCGCTCACGCGCGCCCTGCAGGAGATCGAGGAGATCGTCGGCGCGCCCCTGTTCGAACGTCATTCGCGTGGCGTGCGGCCCAATGCAATGGGTGAAGTGCTGGTGCAGACTGCGCACGTGGTGCTGGGCCAACTGCGCCGTGCGCAGGACACCTTCGAAGGCCTGCTGCAGGACGATGCGCTCACGATCACCGTGGGCGCGCTGCCGGTGGCAGCAAGCGGCTTGCTGCCTGCAGTGCTGGCCGCGCTCTACCGCGCCGAACCCACGCTGCGCGTGCGCCTGCTGCATGGACGCACCGATGAGCTGCTGCCCAAGCTGGCCGGTAATGAAGTCGACCTGGTGGTGGGGCGGCTCTATCCGCTGGCCCGCTACGACGCGTTGACCCGCAAGGTGTTGTACCAGGATCCGATTGCGCTGGTGGCGCGTAGCGACCACCCGCTGTTTGCCAATGGCCCGGTGCGCATTGCCGAGGCGGCGGCATACCGGCAGGTGCTGCCGACATTGAGCCAGCACGTGGAGCGTGACGTGGCACAGGTCATGCGCGAACACGGGCTGGCCACGCGCGACCAGCTGCGTTCCAGCTCGGCCAGTTTTACCCGTGAGATCCTGCTGGGCACCGATAGCATCGCAGTGATGCCGAGCATGATGGTGGCCGGCGACATCGCACGTGGCGAGTTGCGTGCGTTCCAGCTGCAGCAACCCTCGCAGGCGCGTGCCGGTGGGGTGATCTACCGCGACAGCAGCGCCATCCACAAGCCGGGCGTGCGCCTGCTGATGCGCGAGCTGGAGCATCAACTGGCGCTGATGGCCGAGCAGGGCGCGGTGTGGGTGGACAACCAGGTTGGCGAAGACGACATCCTGCTGGATGCATCTGCGTAAGCGGCGGTAGCGCTTGCCGTGTCAGTGGAGCAATGCGTCCCTGGCCGGCATGGAGTGCGGTGGCGTCAGCATGCGGTGTCCCTCCGACTGCAATAGCGCTTCGCGGCGCGTGCGGATCACGCTGACGCACGGCAAAGGGCGCCTGTCCTAGCCCGGGGCGTCGCTCCGCCGCGATGTCAGGCCGCATCCAGGCATCGTCGTAGACCGCAACGGACACCGTCTGCTGCCAAACCGCACCAAGCCGTGCTGCGACGTATCGGGAATCGTCCTGTATCGGCTGGCGCGACAGGGTGCTTGGCACTGCGATGGCTCGAGCCACCGTTGCAGTTTGAAGCAAGCGTGGGCAACGATGTGCCTGCCCACGCTTGCCGACCCGGTGCTGCGGCTATGATCCAGTCGCCAGCGCATCCTTCAGGCGCGCCTTCTGCAGTTTGCCGGTGGTAGTACGCGGCAATGCCTCGACGATCCGCAGGTGTTTGGGCACCTTGTACTTGGCCAAACGCTCGATCAGATAGCTACGAATCTGCTCCAGATCCGGTGCTTCGTCGGCCGGCACGATCGCCAGGTAGCCCACCTCGCCCCATTGCGGATCGGCCATGCCGACCACGGCGCATTCGCGGATCTGCGGGTGATCGACCAGCAGGGCCTCGATCTCGGCGGGATAGACGTTTTCACCGCCGGAAATGAACATGTCCTTCTTGCGATCGACGACCCAGAAGAAGCCATCGGCATCGCGCTTGACGATATCGCCGGTGCGGAACCAGCCTTGCGCATCGCGCATCTCGGCGGTTGCCTGCGGGTCGCGCCAATATCCCGGGCTGAGATTGGGGCCGCGCAGCAACAACTCGCCGGGCGTGCCCGGCGGACACTCGTTTCCGTTGCCATCCACGATCCGCGTCTGTACCGTCGGCGATGAAATACCGGCCGCACCGAGTTTGCTGCGGATCACCTCGCAGTCCACCGACATACCGAACACCGTGCCGGCCTCGCTCATGCCGAAGCCGCATACCATCGGGATGCCGTCTTCCAGCCAGCCCAGCAGATCGTCGCTGGCATGCGGCGCACCACCGCTGACCAGCGCGGTGAGGTGGCGCAACGCGGCAGGATCGAAGCCGGGCTGGGTACGGAAGGCCTGCATCATCTGCGGCACGCCAACGTAGTGGGTGATCCCCAGCGAGGGATTGCCGAGCCAGCCGAGGGTGCGCGTGGGCTCGAAGCCGCTGGAGACCTGGATCGAACCGCCTACCGCGAGCACCGGGCGCACATTGGTGGCCAGGCCGATGATGTGGAACATCGGTGCTTCGCACAAAAAACTACTTCCCGCATCCACACGCGTGGTGACGCCGAAGTTGTGCGCCACCTGCTGCAGGTTCTGCTCGCTCAGCATCACGCCCTTGGGCTGGCCGGAGGTGCCCGAGGTAAACAGGATCAGGCTGATGCGTTCGGGCGGGATGTAAGGCGTTTCGGCTGGCGTGAGCGCGCCGGCGCTGTCGATGAAATCGGACAATGTCTCCACCTGCGCGCGTCCGGCGGCCACGTCGTCGCCCAGCAGCAGGCGTGGTTCTGCGCGTTGCAGCAGGGCGTCCAGTTCGCTGGCGCTCAGCCGCCAGTTCAGCGGGACATAGATCGCGCCCACCCGCCCACAGGCGAAGTGCAGTGCCACCTGCCAGACCGAGTTGCGTGCAATCACGGCGAGCCGTTCGCCGTCGACACAGCCGCGTGTCTGCAGCAAGGTGGCCAGACGGCCGATCAGGTCATCGAGTTCGGCATAGGTCCATTCCTGCTCCAGCAGCAGGTCGCGGGCGGCAAGCCGTCGTGGCGTGAGTCGTGCATGGAACGAGATCGAGTCGGTCGGCATGGTCATGACACTGTCTTCCGAAAGCGAAGTGGGGAGTGACGGTGGTGAGTGCGACGGTGATGGCAGAAGGGTTGCTCGCACGCCGGAATCGGCGGCGATGGTTCATGTGATACGTTGCGGTCGATCGGCAGCAGGCATCGGTCGATGCGTGTCACACCGCAACGCATCGCGCCTGCGTGCACGCGTTGGCAACGCGACCGGTCTGCAGCGGGCTAGCTGAGATAGACGGTCTTGGTCTCGAGAAACGCATGCAGCCCTTCGACGCCGCCTTCGCGGCCGATTCCCGAGTGTTTGAAGCCGCCGAACGGCATGTCGATATCCACCCACATGCCATTGATCGAATGGCTGCCGCTGCGCACGCGACGCGCGATGCGATACGCGCGGTCGATATCTTCGCCATAGACGGTGCCGTGCAGGCCGTAGTCGCTGGCATTGGCCTTGGCGATCAGGTCGGCCTCGTCGTGATAGTCGATGAAGCTCACCACCGGGCCGAAGATTTCTTCGCGGGCGATGGTCATGTCCGGCGTGACGTCGGCAAATACCGTCGGTTCGATGAAGAACCCGCGTGACAGGTGCGCCGGGCGACCACCGCCCATGACCAGGCGCGCGCCTTCGGCGCTGCCCTTGGCGATATAGGACTGCACGCGCTCCAGCTGCCTGCCCAGCGCCAGCGGACCCATGCCGGTGTCGGCAGCGAACGGGTCGCCCAGCTTGAGTGCTGCCAGGGCCGCGCAATACGCTTGCAGGATCTCTTCGCGGCGCTGCGCCGGCACCAGCACACGGGTCAGCGAATAACACACCTGGCCGGTGATGGGCATCGAGTAGGGCACCAGGCTGGGCAACACCTTGGCAAGATCGGCGTCCTCGAGCACGATGGCAGCCGACTTGCCGCCCAGCTCCAGGCCGCAGCGCGCCAGGCGCTGCGCGCAGGCAACGCCGATCTGTCGTCCTGCCTGGGTGGACCCGGTAAAGCTGACCTTGTCCACCAGCGGGTGACCGATCAACTGTTCGCCGACCTCGCGACCGCCCGGCACCAGGTTGAACACGCCATCGGGCACGCCTGCGGCACTGATGCACTCGGCCAGGAGATAGGCGTCGATCGGCGTTTCCGGCGAGGGCTTGGCCACCACCGTGCAGCCGGCGGCCAGCGCTGCGGCGACCTTGTAGCAAAGCAGGACCAGCGGTGCATTCCACGGCGTGATCGCCGCAACCACGCCCACCGGCTCCTGCACCACGTGCACCAGGCCGCCGTTGACGCGTGCGCGCGATTCGACGAATGGGTGGCTGGCGATCAGATCGCCGTAGTATTCGAACAGGCCTGGGGCCTGCTGCGAGGCGCGACGACTGAAACCGATGGTGGCGCCGACCTGGCCGGTCCAGGCTTCGGCCAGCTCCGGCAGGCGTGCGCGTAGCTGCTCGGCGACGCGTTTGAGCACGGCTCCGCGCTCGGCAGGCGACAGCTGCGGCCAGGGGCCGCGATCGAAGGCATGATGCGCGGCAGCCACGGCAGCCTCGACATCAGTGGGCGACGGCTCGGTATAGCGCAGCAGGCGCTCTTCGGTATGCGGGGCGATCACATCGACAACGCGATCACCACTGCTGGCGCGCCATTGGCCGTCGATGAACAGGCCATTGGGTCCACGTGCAGCGATGCCGCTCAGCGTAACGGATAAGGCTTCCATACTCCCTCCTCGGTGCAGAAAACCACTGGCAGCGCCAGCGATGCGTGGGTGCACGCATCGCGTGAAGCGCGGCGAAAGGACTCAGGTGCGGGTCTTGGTCAGGTCGTATTCGCCCAGGCCGGGCTTGTAGCTCTTCTCGTCGATGAATTGGCGGATGCCTTCCTTGCGCGCGTTGTCGTCGAAGGAATTGGCTGCTTCCTGCATGCGCACCAGGTAATCCTCGGCCTCGTCGTAGGTCATGGTGCTCACGCGGCGGACGGCATCCTTGGCGTACTTCAGCGCCACCGGATTCTTGCGCAGGAGCAACTCGGCCACCTCGCGGGTGCGCGCTTCCAGGCGCTCCAGCGGCACGCTTTCGTTCACCAGACGCCATTGCGCGGCCTTCTTGCCGTCGATCGTTTCGCCGGTCAGCGTCATCCACATCGCATCGCGCATCGACAACAGTTCTACCGCGACCTTGGTCACGCCGCCGCCGGGCAGGATGCCCCAGTTGATTTCCGACAGGCCGAACTGCGCCTCATCGGCGGCAATGGCCAGGTCGCAGGCGAACAGCGGGCCGAAACCGCCACCGAAGCACCAGCCGTTGACCATCGCGATGGTCGGCTTCTGGTACCAGCGCAGGCGACGGAACCAGCCATAGGATTCGCGTTGCGAGCGGCGCACGCCACGCAGGCCCTGCGCTTCGGTCTCGCGGAAGTATTCCTTCAGGTCCATGCCGGCCGACCACGCCGTGCCTTCGCCACCCAGCACCAGCACACCGACGTTGTCGTCGAATTCCAGTTCGTCCAGCACGTCCATCATGCGGCGGTTGAGCGTCGGGCTCATTGCATTGCGCTTGTCGGGGCGAGCGAACTTCACCCAGGCGATGCGGTTTTCGATGCGAACCGATACCACGTCATGCTCGTTCAAGCGGCGTCTCCTTCAAGTCGGGGCTATGGGAATCAGAACTCTTCGGCCAGCGCAGCGTCTGCAACGGTGGACCGTTCCAGGGTGGCGCTAGCGTTCAATTTGCACAGCAGGCGTAGCAGGGTCTGCTGCTCGCCGGGCTGCAGGCCGGTGCAGGTGCGCTCGACGGCACGTGCAAGGCAGCCTTGCGCCACGTCCAGCGTGCGTTGGCCATGTTCGGTCAGATACAGGCCCTTGCTGCGTCGGTCGCGGCCGGCCAGGCGCTCGATCAGGCCCTGCTCTGCCAGCGCATTGGCGATCTTCATGCCGGCGGCACGGTTGACCAGCAGACGGTTGCCGAGTTCGGTCTGATCGCAGCCGGGCTGGTCGCGGATGTGGATCAGCGCGGTGACGCGGGCGGGTGTGAGGTGAAGGTCGGCCAGTTCCTGGCGCGCGGCGTGACTGGACGCCAGTGCGGCCAGTTGCAATTGGTAGCCGAGGTCTGCGGCAAGTGCCAGGCGAGCGGTCATCGATCTGTCCAGATTGTATCCGTTAAATACAATCTAGCCGACCGAAGCGGGCGCTGCAAGAGGTGCCGTCGTAAAAAAGCAGACCCGACGCGCGCCCGTGCGATGGGGTGGCGGGCGCGTGCCGCCTGCGGTTTTACGGCGTGGTCACTGGATCAGCCAGCCGGCCAGCTGCTCGCGGCTGAGATAGCCGCTGTGGCGGGTATCGAGCGCATCGAATTCATCTGCCAGTGCCGGATTGGCCTGGGCTTCGGCACGGCTGATGCGGCCATCCCCGTCGGTATCCATGGCCTGGAAATCGATGCGGTAGCTGCCGACCACGCTGCTGGGCTGGATCGAACGCACGATCACGCTGGATTGGCCGCGCGGGCGGTCGAGCTGGGTTTGATGGGTGACCTCGCCTGCCGCCAGCGGCTGGGTGCGGATGGCACTGGGCACATCGATCAGCGGCATGCTGCTGGCCGGTGTAGGTGCCTGCTGTGCGGTGGCAACGCCGCAGATGAGCAACAGGGCAGAGAGTGTGGCGATACGGCGGGTGGTCATCAGATCCCCCTGATGTGGAACAGCCCGTAAGGATAGAGCGTGTGGGATGGATTGAGGGACGTTCGACGCAGCCGCTGCGGAAGATGGGCGGCCCGGGGCCGCGCCTGGTCTGGGTTGGATGCGGCGCTGCCATGGCGGCGTTGCCCGCCCCGCCAGAGCGACAGCACGCTGCCGCCGCCCTGCGCGCCGCTCAGCCGGGGATGAACGGAAACACGATCTTGAGCAGTCCCTTCAGGCCGCCCTCGGCCGTGCTGGCGACCGCCTTGGCGCCCAGGCTGTTGAGTGCGCGACGTACATCCTCCCAGCGCAGTTGCGCGATGTCCTTCTTCAGCAGGTCGGAGACTTCTTCCGCGGTGGGGGTGAGTCTTTGCAGTTCGCGCACGGTGGCCTGCGGATCCGGCTGCAGGTACCCCCAGCGTTCGGCGATCTTCAGCAGCGTGTCGAAACGCACCGCGACCACTTCGCGGTTGCGCTCGTAGACCGGCAGCGCGCCGACATCGAGAATGGCCTGCTCGAACTGCTGCGCGTCGTCAGGATGTTCGATGCGCACGGCCAGAAACCCCTCCTTGCGGCTGCGCTCGCTGACGTGCTTGGCACCGGAGCGCAGATTGTCTTCGGTGAGTACGTTGGCCACGATGCGCTGCATGGCCGCATCGCCCTCTTCGGGCACCAGTGCGCGCCAACGTGCGTAGCCGTCGCGACGCAGTGCCTTGACCTTGGCCGAGGTCACACGCAGCTGCAGCGCGACCGCGGCATTGGAGCTGTTGCGCGAAATGGCGCCATCGCGTTCCAGCAGCACGAAGATCAGCAATTCCAGGTCACGCTTGGTCAATGACTGGAACCCCTGCAACAGGGTCAGTCGCAGGAATTCGCTGCCGAAGGCGGCCGCGTCCTTGAGTTCGATCGGTTGCATGGGGAGTCCTCCACGGGTGACCTGCAGGATGCCAGGACGCTGTTGCGCGGCCTGAGAACCGATGCGACGCGCACAGCAGTTTCAGCGTCCGGTTTCGCGCCCCGGGCGATCGGATCTGAACGTTTCAACTGCGCCACGATCCTGCAACGTCACCACCACCTGCTTGCCATCGGTACCGCCGAAGGCGATGTTGCTGGCCTTGCGGCCTTTCAACGCGATGGTGCGCAGCAACTTGCCGGCCGGTGACACCACGGCGACCTGCCCGGCGTCGTAACGGGCGATGTAGAGATTGCCGTCGGTATCGCAGCGCATGCCGTCCATGCCGAAATCGGGGAAGGTGATCAGCAGGCGCTTGTTGCGCAGGCTGCCGTCGTCCTGGCGGTCGTAGACCCACACCTTGCGCGACATGCTTTCGTTGACGTACAGGTGCTTGCCGTCGGGGCTGACGTCCAGCCCGTTGGGTGTGGTCATGCCGGCTTCCAGCAAACGCACCACGCCGGTGCGGCTGATGTGCCACAGGCGCCCGCTGTTGTTCTTCCAGTTCGGATCGCTGGCGTAGAAGCTGCCATCGGGCGCAAGCGCCAGATCGTTGGGGCCATCGGCCTCGGGTAGCGATGCGAAGGTGCTGACCGCGCGCGTCTTCGG
This sequence comes from Xanthomonas campestris pv. badrii, assembly GCF_012848175.1. Classification (NCBI taxonomy): domain Bacteria; kingdom Pseudomonadati; phylum Pseudomonadota; class Gammaproteobacteria; order Lysobacterales; family Lysobacteraceae; genus Xanthomonas; species Xanthomonas campestris. The sequence continues at coordinate 706,443 of NZ_CP051651.1, forward strand.
ATCCACCCGCAGTAATGCGTGAGCGGTGTAGTCGGCCACGTACATCACCCCGTCGCGGAAGCGGATGCCATTGCCGGTGCTGCCTGCCGGCAGGGTTATGAAGACGTCGGCCTTTGCGCTGCCATCGGCGTGCAGGGCGATGCGCGCGATGGTGCCGTCCCTGCCCAGGTTGACGGCATAGAGCGCGCCATCCGGACCGAAGGCGGGACCTTCGGCATTGTGGGTGAAGGCGCCATCGCCGATCAGGTCGCGCGCGACGAAGGGCGTGTCGGCAGCAATGGCGAGCGAACTGGACAACAGCAAGGCCAGCGGCAGGAAACGAAGGCGGGTGACGACGGTCATGCGGCAGGCTCCGGATGGGATCGCCAGCAGTGTGCCAGAACGTGCGCAGCGGCCATGGCGGTGATCACGCGCGATCAAGTAAGGTGCGCGGGCAGTGTTGCAGCAGTGCGGCAGAAGTGGACTGGAGCGGTTGGCGACCGGCAGCGTTGGTCGGCGTGGCGCTTCCGACACGCCTCCCTGTCACGCGCACCTCGCGACACGTGTTACGCCGGTCTGATGCTGCCTGCGCGCGCTGGTCGCCACTCTTACTTGAAGGAGGTTTGCATGTCCGTGGAATCCTTGACGCGTCGCCGCCTGCTTGCCGCCTTCGGTGGTGCAGGCATCCTGCTCGGCGCACCCGCATGGGCGTTGCCGAAGAAAAAGCCTGGAAAGCCGCTCAATGTCGCGCTGGCAGGTCTGGGCAGTTATGCCAGCGAACAACTTGCACCGGGCCTGGCCCTGACCAAGCATTGCAAGCTGGCGGGCATCGTGACCGGTACGCCGTCCAAGATTCCGCAGTGGCAGTCCAAGTACGGCATTGCCGATCGCAACGTCTACAACTACGACAACTTCGATCGCATCGCCGACAATGACGACATCGATGTGGTGTACATCGTCACCCCGACCCATCTGCATGCGCCACTGGCATTGCGTGCGGCGGCGGCCGGCAAGCACGTGTGGTGCGAGAAGCCGATGGCCATGCACGCGGGCGAATGCGAGGCGATGATTGCGGCCTGCAAGCGCAACAAGGTGGCGTTGACGATCGGCTATCGCATGCAGCACGAGCCCAATACGCGCCGGTGGATCGCGATGGCCAGCGAAAAGCCGTTCGGCGCGATGCAGCGCGTGCGCGCCGAGGCCGGGTACAACGGGTATCGCGATACGAGCAAGGCCGACCGCCCGTGGCGGCTGCGCTCGCAGTTCGGTGGTGGTGCGATGTACGACATGGGGGTGTATCCGCTCAATGCTGCGCGCTATACCGTGGGCGCCGAGCCGCTGGCGGTGACCGCCAAGCGCTGGACCGACCGTCCCGAGCTGTTCGATGAAGTGGACGAGCATATGGATTTCACGCTGGAATTCCCCAATGCCGTGCGTGCGCAGTGCAAGACCAGCTTCGGTGCCAACATGAATGTGCTGCGTGCCGAGTGCGAACGCGGCTGGTACGAGTTGTCGCCGTTCCAGAGTTACCAGGGCGTGACCGGCAAGGCCAGCGATGGCCGCGTGTTCGACGCCAAGGTGCCGCACCAGCAGGCACTGCAGATGGACGAAGACGCGCTGGCGATCATGCATGGCACACCGCTGCGCGCGCCGGGCGAAGAAGGCCTGCGCGACATTCGCATTGTCGATGCGATCTACCGCTCGGCGCGGGAAGGCAGCAAACGCATCGTGCTGTAAGCGCGACGGAATCAGAAGTAATCACCCAGACAGGCGCAGGAGCCGACCAACCGCTTTTACGAATCCCGAATCCCGAATCCCAGCCTCACTCCCGCATCGCCAGTACCGTGATCTCTTCCCGATCGTGATACAGCTGCTTGGCACGCACGGTCAGCGATTTCTCCGCCTGCTGTTCGAACAGGTCCAGGCACAGACGCGTTTGGTCCCAGCGTTTTTTCATCGGCAGCTTGAGGTTGAAGATGGTGTGGCGGCACCAGCCTTCGCGCACCCAGGTGGCCATGCGCTCGGCCACGCGGCGCGGTTGCTCCACCATGTCGCAGACCATCCAGTCCAGCGGTTGCGCCGGCTTCCAGTGGAAGCCGTCCGCACGCAGGTGCTCGACCAGACCGCTGGCCAGCACATGCTCGCGCAACGGGCCGTTGTCCACGCTGGTGACGTGCACATGCTGGCGCGTCAGCACCCAGGTCCAGCCGCCGGGGGCGGCGCCCAGATCGGCGGCACGCATACCGGGTTTGACCAGGCGCTCGCGTTCTCCGGGTGTGAGCAGGGTCAGCAGGGCTTCGTCGAGCTTGAGCGCCGAACGCGACGGCGCTTCGGGCAGCAATTTCAGGCGGGGAATCCCCAGCGGCCAGGGGGCGCTGTCGTCGGCATCGGCCACGGCCAGCAGCGCGTGGTCGCCATCGAGAAAGCATACATGCAGCCGCGGCAGGCGCGCCTGTGCTTTGTCGGTCAACAGGCCGGCCTTGCGCAGTGCCGGACGCAGTGCGTTGCCGAAGCTGCGCGCCAGCCCCGCCAGCGGTTTGCCGGCGTCCGAATCCGGATGTTCCACCCACAGGTCGCCAAAGCGTGGCTGCCCGCCCAGGGCGGCCAGGATCGGTGTGATGCGGTCGGTGGGGTCGATGCCCTTGAGTTCGGCAAGCACGACCAGTTTTTGACGGGCAAAGATCAGCTCGCGCCACTGCAGCCTGGCGGCCAGCTGCGCGGCATCGTCGCAGACGAACAGCACATAGCCGTCGTTGCGTTGGGTGCGCGCATAGCCGGCAATGCCGGCAAATGCCGCGCGCGCGCTCAGTTCGGCCGCCAGCTCAGGCTCGAAGCCCTGGCGGCAATAGCACAACAGCCCGCTCATCGCGGCGCTCGCAATGAGCGGTCAATAATGATCACCGCCGCCCTCGCCGTAGCTGCGCAGCACCGCACAGGCCTGGTCGCGCTGCACATCGCGCACCACCTCGATGCCACGGCGGGTCAGTTCGCCCACCCAGTCGGTGGGCAGCGGGCCTTCGTCGAATTCGGTCAGCGCCATCACGTCCTCGGCGCGGGCGCCGATCAGCAGACGGTCGATGCCGGCCCACACCGTGGCGCCATAGCACTGGCAGCACGGCTGCGCCGAGGTGGCCAGCGTGATCGGCGACAGCACCTCGTTCAGGCGCGGCGTCTGCAGGCGTTGCTGCGCAAGCATGTAGGCCATGTTCTCGGCATGCGCCAGCGAGGTGGTCTGCGGCACCACCCGGTTCACCGCCGCGGCGATGATGTGATGATCCGGCCCGAACACCACCGCGCCAAACGGGCCGCCACTGCGGGCTTCCACATTCATCCGCGACAGCGCGATGGCCAGCGCCACCTTGTCGTCGTCGCCGGGATAGGCGCGGCTGGCATCCACGAAGTCATGGATCCAGGCAGGCAGGGTGAGGTGGACTTGCGCGTAGAGCATCACTGGACGACCGGTAGCGGAGAAGAAGCCAAGCGGCGCAGTGTATCGGCCTGGACGCGGCGCGCAAAACGCCGCCGCGGGCGGATCTGGATGCCGCTGGCGCCGGCGGTCGTCCGGCGCGCTCAGGCAGCGTCGTGGCGGCGCGTAACGCGCACGCGCGCAGTCACCCGATGAAGATCTACTTCGCAGCGCATTGGCCGGACACGCATTGGCAGGCGCTGATCTGGCGGAAACCGCAGACGCTCATCATGCCGCTGGATTGGCACTGCGCCATCACGCCTTTCGGATCGGTTGGGCTGTTGACGTTGACGCAGGCCGGATAGGCTCCGCAACAGTTGCCGACGTTCTTCACCGCGCAATCGGCGTCGACCTTGCAGGTAGTGACCACAGTGATGGGCTTGGCGGCAGCCGGCGGCGGTGCGGCCGCGTCGGTTGGCGGTGCGGCCACGCAGCCGATCAGAAAGACCGACGCCATCAACAGCAGACTGCTCAGATACCAGGACAAGGCACGGGACATGCGGTTGCTCCGATCACGACAGGTGAGGGGCATGGTAAGCCCAGGATGCGCTGCATGTGGCAGCGCGGCGTGCAGGTGCGTCGCCCAATTCGATGCGGTCGGGCCAGGACGGCCGCGCAGCGCCAAGCTGCTGCATAGCGCGCGAACATGCTGTGGCAGGCGATACCGGTTGCTGGGCGGGCAAGGCATTGTCGGGCGCCAGCGGTCGGCGTCACTTCGCTTCCGCATGCAGTGCCGCACACCACAACACGCCGATCAGCAGGCAGGCGATCGCCGCAAGTTCCAGTGGCGTGGGGAGCCGCATTTCCCAGGCGAATCCATAGATCAGTGCAAACACCGTCTCGAACACGATCATCTGCCCCACCAAGGTCAGTGGCAGCACGCGGCTCGCGCGGTTCCACAGCGCATTGCCGATGACCGAGGCCAGGATGCCCAGCAACAGCGAAATCCCCCAGAAGCCGGCCCAGTCGATCGGTGCGTGGGAGGCGCTGCCGATCAGTGCTGCAGGCGCCAGCACTGCCGCCAGCGCACCGGTCACCACGCCGGTCAGCAGCGACCAGTCGCCACCGGACAGATCGGGGCGGCGCCGCAACCATCGCGCATTGGCGATCGAGTACGCCGACCACGAGACCAAGGCACCCACGGCGCACAGCAGCCCGGCAATGCGGGTCAGACGGTCGCCTGCCTGCTGCCCGGAGTCGTCGTGCACGGTGTCCAGCGCCACCAACACCACGCCGGTGATGCACAGCACGCACGGTGCGGCGAGCCGCCGCAGTTGCACTGCGCCCGCCGCGCGGGTGCCGATCACGGTCACCACCACCGGCAACAGGCCGATGATCAGCGCAGTGGCGGCGCTGCCGGCCCACTGCACGGCGCTGCCCAGCAGCACGTAATAGATCAGATTGCCCATCAGGCTCAGGCGCACCAGCGCCCACCACTCGGCGCGGCCCAGGCGGGCGGCGGTGAGGCGCGCGCGCGGCGCCAGAACCACTGCGGCCACCACGCCATAGGACAGGTAGCGCGCCACCGTCAGCTGCATCGGCGTGAACGCGGACAACAGTTGCGGTGCCAGAAACACCAGCCCCCACAATGCGCCTGCGCCAATGCCGCAGGCGACGCCCATCGTCAAACGTTCACGCATTGCGCGTCTCCTTGCCTGCCATGCCCGGCAGCGTGCAGTGCGGCAGCCGGATGAGCAAGGCTCGGCGTGTGGACAGGCGGTGCCGAGGCTGCGGCGATGCAGGCGTCAGGACACTGGAGCGATCTGGCTGCGCAGGTGGGCTGGAACTGCAGCCGCCATCAACACGACTGCACACGCGGTTGGCACGCCATCCTGCGCAATCGAGCGTTGGCGCGCCGACCACGCCGCACCTGATGGTGGACGCGGCCGCCGCATCGGTGGGCGTTACTTGGCCCAGGTGTCGCGCAAGGTCACGCTGCGGTTGAACACCGGCGTGGCCGCGCTATGGTCGCGGCGGTCGGCGACAAAATACCCGGTGCGCTCGAACTGGAACGCCTGCTCCGGCGCAGCCTGCGCGGCGGACGGCTCCACATAGCCGCGCACGCTGCGCTTGGACTCGGGGTTGAGATAATCGCGGTAGGTCTTGCCTTCGGATTCGTCGTCGGGCTTTTCCACCGAAAACAGGCGGTCGTAGAGGCGGATTTCCGCTTCCACCGCATGTGCGGCGCTGACCCAATGGATGGTGCCCTTGACCTTGCGGTTGGCGCCTTCCATGCCCGGACGCGATTGCGGATCCAGCCAGCCGCGCAGTTCGACGATCTGCCCGTCTGCGTTCTTGATCACCTCATCCACGCGTGCAATGCCTGCGCCGCGCAGACGGATTTCGCCGCCCGGCACCAGCCGCTTCCAGCCCTTGGGCGGAACTTCGGCGAAATCTTCGCGCTCGATCCACAGCTCGCGTGCAAACGGCACCTCGCGCGTGCCGAAGCTCTCGTCCTTGGGATGATTGGAAAACTGCAGCGTCTCGGTGTGGCCTTCGGGAAGGTTGCTCAGCACCAGCTTGAGCGGCTCGATCACCGCCATGCGGCGTGCTGCGGCGGCGTCCAGATCCTCGCGCAGGCAGCCTTCCAGCACCGAGAAATCGATCAGCGAGTTCTGCTTGCTGATGCCCACGCGGTCCACGAACAGCCGCATCGCCGCCGGCGTGTAACCACGACGGCGCAGGCCCTGCAGCGTGTACATGCGCGGGTCGTCCCAACCGTCCACCAGCTGTTCTTCCACTAGCGCGGTGAGCTTGCGCTTGCTCATCACCGTGTAGTTGATGTTGAGGCGCGAAAACTCGATCTGACGCGGCTTGGCGGCTTCGCGCGGCAAGCCCTTGTCCAGCAGCGGCTGCAGCAGTTCCGGGTGACCGGCCAGGTCCACCTTGTCCACGCACCAGTCGTACAACGGGCGATGGTCTTCGAATTCCAGCGTGCACAACGAGTGGGTGATGCCTTCCACCGCATCGCCCAGCGAATGGGCGAAGTCGTACATCGGGTAGATCGGCCAGGCGTTGCCGGTGTTCTGGTGCTCCACATGCTTGATGCGGTACAGCGCCGGGTCGCGCAGGTTGATGTTGCCGCTGGCCATGTCGATCTTGGCGCGCAGGGTACGTGCACCATCGGGGAATTCGCCCGCGCGCATGCGCCGGAACAGGTCCAGGTTTTCGTCCACGCTGCGCTCGCGGTATGGCGAGTTGCGGCCCGGCTCGGTGAGCGTGCCGCGGTACTCACGCACCTGGTCGGCAGACAGGTCGCAGACGAAGGCATGGCCGTCGCGGATCAGTTTTTCTGCGGCCAGGTAGTAGACCTCGAAGTAGTCCGAGGCATGGCGCAGCTGTGCCCAGTCGTAGCCCAGCCAGCGCACGTCGTCCTGGATGGCGACCACGAACTCGGGGTCTTCCTTGGCCGGGTTGGTGTCGTCCAGGCGCAGGTTGCACAGCCCGCCGAATTCGGCCGCCAGGCCGAAGTCCAGGCAGATCGCCTTGGCATGGCCGATGTGCAGGTAGCCGTTGGGCTCGGGCGGGAAGCGGGTGCGGATGACCGTGTGCTTGCCGCTGGCCAGGTCCTCGCGAACGATCTGGCGGATGAAGTCTTTCTTCTCCGCCGCGGCGGTGGCGTCGGTGGCTGCAATCTCGGACATGCGGGGCATCGGCAATAGGTAAGCCGCAAGTTTAGGCGGTGGCACCGGTTAGGGGTAGGCGGCTGGCCCGGGTCGGGACGGCAGAAGCTGATCTGGCGAGCCGCCGGCATCTCCGGCGGGGCGGAGGTCCTGTCGTTGCAAGGATTCGCTTGCGCGCCGCCGCCGGCCTCGCCGCACGAGGGCGATAGGCGGGCGTGGCCGGTCTGACGGCGCTGGCGGCAACCGGCCGCCCCGCGTACGCTGCGCCGACCCCGTCAGGAGCACGCCCCGCATGCCATTGCCCCGCCTGGTGATCGGCGACAAGACCCTGTCTTCCTGGTCGTTACGGCCGTGGTTGCTGTTGCGGCATTTCAGGATTCCATTCGAGGAAGTCTGCCTGCCGCTGGATACGCCCGACTTCCAGGCGCGTATCGTCGGTTACTCGCCCACCGGCAAGGTGCCGGTGTTGTGGGACGGCGCCCTGCACGTGTGGGACTCGCTGGCGATCTGCGAATACGCCAACGAGCGTTGGCTCGACGGGCGCGGCTGGCCGGCCGATCTGGCGGTACGCGCACAGGCGCGTGCGGCCGCAGCCGAAATGCATGCAGGCTTTGCCGCCTTGCGCAGCCAGTTGCCGATGAATCTCGCCCGCCCGCCAGGCCCGGCGCAATGGGATGCCGCGGCCGAGCGCGACATCACCCGCATCCAGACGCTGTGGGCCAGCCTGCGCGCCGAGCATGGTCATGCGGGAAGTTTCCTGTGCGGAGAATTCGGCATCGTCGATGCGATGTATGCGCCGGTGGCGCTGCGCTTTGCCAGCTATGGCGTGCCGCTGTTCGAAGCGGCCGGCGACTATCTGGCCGCGCTGGATGCGTTGCCGGCGCTGCGCGAGTGGCGCCATGGGGCAGAGCGCGAACGCGCGGGGCGCGGCTGAGATGCAGATCGCCTATCGGGCCAACCACATCATCGATGCGCATCTGGCCAAGCACGCACTCGAAGATGCCGGCATCACCGCCTTCGTGTTCGGCGAATCGCTATTGGGCGGCGCCGGCGAATTGCCGGCCTTCGGCGTGCTGCAGGTGTGTGTGGCCGACGCGCATCTGGGTCAGGCGCAGGCGGTGCTGGCCCAGATCGGTCTGTGCGGGCAGGTCACCCGCGCGCTGTAGCGTTAGAGCAGCCCAGCGCCAGTCGCAGGAGCGCACCCGGGCGCGATGACGCCTTGCCGATCAACGCCACGTCGCGCCCAGGCGCGCTTCTGCGATGCCCAGGCATCATTCCGGTTGACGCCATCCAGGTAGCGCGGCCTCCGGCGCGGCCAGTGCGCGCAGGCGCTTGAACAGCACCGTGGTTTCGGCCACGTTCCACACCCGCAGCGCCACCTCGAAGGTATCCAACGGCTTGGTCAAGAAGTCCTTGGCGCCCAGGCCCAGGGCGCGATGCCGTGCGCTGCGGCTGGGGTCGGCGGTGAGCACGATCACCGGCAAGAAATGCTCCGGATCGGACAGCCGCGCCAGTTGTTCCAGCAGCGCATAGCCGTCCAGCTCCGGCATCTTCAGGTCCAGCAGGATCAGATCCGGCGCGAACGCCGACACCAGCCCCATCACCCGCTGCGGGTCGGTGGTGGCGATGACCTGCTGGAAGCCTTCGCGCTGCAGCAGGTCCTCCAGCAGCCGCACATTGGCCGGTTCGTCATCGACGATGAGGATGCGGGAGCCGAGGATATCGTCGCGTGTCATGCCAGCAACCTGTCGAGTACGGTGAAGAATTCCGCCACGTCTAGCGGTTTGGTCAGGTAGGCGCGCACACCCTGGTTGCCCACGCGCGCCAGCGTGGCGCTGGTGGCATCGGCGCTGATCACCACCACCGGCAGCTGCGCCGTGGCCGGTTGCGCCTGCAATTCGCGCAACAGCTCCTCGCCGTTGCCGTCGCTCAGGTGCAGGTCCAGCAGGATCAGGTCCGGCAGGCCGTGCTGCAGCAGCTCGCGCGCCTGCGCCAGGCTGGCCGCCTCCAGCAGTTGCCATTGCGGGCGGCGCTCGGTGAGCGTGCGGATCAGCGCCTGGTTGGACGGGTTGTCTTCGATGCTCAGCAAGCGGCACACGCCGCTGCCGCTGGTACCGGGCGGCAACAGCGTGCGCGCCGGTTCGCTGCGCTGCGGTTCGCCCTGCGGCAGCGCGATCCAGAAGCGCGCACCATCGCGGCTGCTGTCCACGCCGATCTGCCCGCCCATCGCCTCGATCAGCTTCTTGCTCAGCGCCAGCCCCAGGCCGGTGCCTTCCACCGCCGAGCGTTCGGCGCCCAGCCGCTCGAACGGGGTGAACAGGCGCTGGATCTGCGGCGGCGTCAGCCCCTGGCCCTGATCGGCCACGGTGATGCGCACCTGCTCGCCGTCGGCCTGCGCGCTCACCTGCACGTGGCCGCCGGGACGATTGAACTTGACGGCATTGGACAACAGGTTGAGCAATACCTGACGCAGCCGCTGAGCGTCGGCGCGGACCGTCCACGCGCCTTCGACGGCGGGCGGCCGCAGGCGGATGCCATGCTTTTCGGCATCCGGTGCGATCAGGGCCAGCGCTTCGTGCACCGCCGCGTCCACCGCAACCGGCTCCGGGCTCAGGTCCAGCTGGTCGGCCTCGATACGTGCGATGTCCAGCAGCTCGGTGATCAATCCGAGCAGATGCCGGCCGGCGCCGAGAATGTGCTGCAGATGACGGCGATGCCCGGGGTCGGGCAGATCCATGTCCAGCACCTGCGCATAGCCCAGGATCGCATTGAGCGGGGTGCGTAGTTCGTGGCTGCTGCGCGAGAGGAATTCGGTCTTGGCGCGGTTGGCGGTTTCCGCTTCGCGCCGCGCCAGCTGCGCTTCGGCTGCGCGGGCGGCCAGCAGTTCGCTGGCCTGCGCCAGGCGCTGCCCGACCTGGCCCAGTTCATCGCCCGCACGGGGCTGCGGGTCCAGTGGCAGGCCTTCGCCCAGCCGGTCGGCATTGGCGGCCAGCGTGCGCAGGCGCCCGGACAGCGCCGAGGCGAACCAGGCCACCGCAAAGACCGCGCCCAGGCCACCGAGCATGGCCGCGCTCAACGTGATGATCAGATTGCGCTGCCGCAAGCCCTGCGCCTTGGCGGTGCGTACCTGCAACTGCGCCGTCTCGTAATCGCGTAGTTCGCGCAGTTCCGCGCGCAGGATGTCGAGCTTGTACTTGCCGTCCCACAGCTGGCGGATCTCCTCTTCGCGGCTGAGGTCCGGCGCCAGCAGGCGACGCCAGCCCTGCATCTTCTCGGCGAACAACGGTTTGATGCGCGCAAAGCGCTGGGCCTGCACCGGGTCGGTGATGCGCTTGGAAAGCCGGTCGGCCACCGGTTGCAGACGCGGCTCTGCATAGCGGTACGGTGCGAGGAATTCGTCGCGGCGCACCAGCCGGTAACCGCGCACGCCGGCGGCGGTTTCGGCCAGCAGCGCATGGGCCTCGTACAGGTCGCTCAGCACTTCCAGCGTGCGGCGCACATCGTTTTCGGCGGCGATGTTCTGCCGCTCCACGCTGTAGATCGCCATCAGCGCCACAGCCAGCAACAGCAGCGGCAGGGTGACCACCGCCAGGCTCTTGCGGGTGATCGGCCAATCGTTCCAACGCACCGCCAATGCATTCATAGCGCGAGTCCGGCTTGCACCGCGTACACCGCGGCCTGGGTGCGATCTTTTACCTCAAGTTTCTGCAGGATGCGCTCCACGTGCACTTTCACCGTACCCGGAGCAATCCCCAGTTCAGCCGCGAGGCCGGCATTGGTGAGCCCGCGTGGAAGCAGCGACAGCACCTGTTTTTCGCGCTTGCTCAGCGCAGTGAGGCGGTCGTCCTGCAGCACTTTGCGTCGGCGCGTGGCGACCGGCCTGGCCGGCTCGGCCACCATTGCCGGCAGCAGCAACGCGAAGGTCTGCAGCGCCTGCACATCGTCATTGCCAGGGGCGGGGCGGCCATCGTTCCAGGCCACGCAGACCATGCCCAGGGTGCTGCCGAGCGCGTGGATCGGCACCTTGGCTTCGCGGATGTCGGCCGGGCGCGGAGGCATCAGCCAGCTGGCGTCGTGACTGTCGCCGGCGGCGCTGGCGCCCGGCGGCAGGGCAAGCCCGCGGCTGGCGATCACCTGCGTGCGCGGCCCGCGTTGCGCCAGTACCGCGCCGTGCTCCAGGGCCAGCAACAGCAGCACGCGACCGAGCACCGCATCGCAGGCCTGTTCGGGTGTGTGCGCTTGGCGCAGCGCCACCGCAGCCTCCCAGAGCGCCTGCCAACGGGCGCTATCGGAGGCGTCGCGTCGCAGGGCCTGGCGCCAATCGCCAGCATTGATGGGGTTTTCCATAGGGTCACTCTAGGCCGATCAGCATATTTGAGTATATGCCACACGGCAGAATTGTTGGGGCCGCTTGATTTCGATACTGGGCTCGCCCTCAGAGGCACCCCACAACAACCACACGGAGAATCCCATGCGTCGCACTCTGTCTTCCTTGGTTCTGGCCCTGGCTGCCACCCCGGCGCTGGCTGGCGGCGTGATGCACTACACCGACAAGGCCAAGTTGCCGGCCAGCGGCGAAGAACGCGAAGTCGCCGCGCTGTTCGATACCTGGAATGCCGCACTGGCGACGGGTAACCCGGACAAGGTGGCCGACCTGTACGCGCCCGATGGCGTGCTGCTGCCGACAGTCTCCAACGAGGTGCGCGCCTCGCGCGAGCAGATCGAAAAGTATTTCGAGATGTTCCTGACCAAGAAGCCCCAGGGCGTGGTCAATTACCGCACCGTGCGCGTGCTCGATGACGACAGCGCGGTGGATGCCGGTGTGTACACCTTCACCCTCACCGACAAGGACGGCAAGAAGAGCAACGTGCAGGCGCGCTACACCTTCGTGTACGAAAAGCGCGACGGCAAGTGGCTGATCATCAACCACCACAGCTCGGCGATGCCGGAAGTGGATACGCGCACGGCGGTCGCCAAGACCAAGTAAGGACCGTGCCGGTACCACGCGCCGGCCGGACAGGCTTGAAAGCCGCTCCGGCCGGCGCCATCCAGCAGGCAATCCTCACGATTGCGGAGTTGCACCATGCTGGGAATCGGCGCCTTCAAACAACGCATGCCACGTCCGGGTGAAGCACTGCCTGGACGCGAGCAAGCGCTACCGCTGCACAACACGCACCTGATCCATGGGCATCCGTTGCGCGGTGACTTCACTGGCCTGGCCCAGGTGCAGTTCGGGCTGGGATGCTTCTGGGGCGCAGAACGCAAGTTCTGGAGCGTGCCAGGGGTGTACACCACGGCAGTGGGGTATGCCGGGGGCCAGACGCCCAACGCCACTTATGGCGAAGTGTGTTCCGGGCAGACCGGACACACCGAAGCGGTGCTGGTGGTGTACGACGAAGCGTCGGTGCCGTTCGCGCAGTTGCTGCGTACGTTCTGGGAAAGCCACGACCCCACCCAGGGCATGCAGCAGGGTAACGACGTCGGCACGCAATACCGCTCGGCCATCTATTGCACCACGCAGGAGCAGTACGACGCGGCACTTGCCAGCCGCGACGCCTACCAGCAGCAGCTGACTGCGGCGGGGTATGGCGCCATCACCACGGAGATCCGTTTCCCGGCACCGACGTTCTACTACGCCGAAGACGATCACCAGCAATACCTCGCCAAGCATCCCAATGGGTATTGCGGGCTTGGCGGAACGGGAGTGAGCTGCCCGATCGGGCTGGATGCCTGACGGAAAGGCGGGCCGGATTGAAACGCTGCCAACCACGTGATCGTGGCAGCGCGCCGATGGCCAATAGTGACCGGCAGCGTTATCACGATCAGGCAGCGCATGGGAGTGCATGCCAGGCAACTTGAATGGCTACGTCGGAGACGACGTGGCCATCTTTTTTTGCATGAAAGCCATCTGGCGTGGCCGGGACATCCTGGCCGCGCCGCGGCGCGGCCGATTACACCGGCTGCATCAGACGAATTCGCCGGCAAACATGCCACGCAGCTGTGCGAGCGTATCGGTGCGTTCGGGGTGCAGCAGACGCATGCAGGCCAGTGCAAACCCCACCGGGCTGGTGCCGGGTGCGGTGATCACGCCGTCGGCGGTCACGACTTTTTCGTGCCGAAACTGGTGGGCGCCCGCATATGGCACCACGTTTTCCTGCAGAAAGGCCAGCGAGTTGCTGGTGTGGGCGCGTTCGTCGAGCAGGCCGGCGTAGGCCAATGCGATGGTGGCGCCACAGATCGCTGCGACCGGGCGCTGCTGCTGTACGCGTTCAACCAGCAAGCCGCTCAGGCCCGGGATCTCGCCGGCCTGCCAACGCTCGCTGCCGGGCAGGATCCACAGGTCCGCTTCCAGTGGCGCAAGATCCGAGAGTGCGAATTCCGGCGTGATGCGCAGCCCGCCGATGGACTGCACCGGCTGCCCGTCGATGCTGGCAATGGCCACCTGGTCGCCGAACCACTCGCGCGCTGCCGGCAGCACCACGCCGATTTCCCAGTCGGCCACGCCGTCGACCATCACCACTGCAATGTTTGCCATTGTCCGCTACGCCAGTTGAGGTCTTCGGATTCTAGGCACTGCGTGCGTGGTGATTGTGATCAAGGTGTGGAGACCGACAGGTGGAGCGGCGGGCATTGCGGGCTGGTCGCTTGGCAGCTCGAACCCAGCGTCTGCGAGGGACGTGGGGCAGCAGCGGATGGCAACGAGGTGCTGGCACAGCGCCGATCAGCTCCGTCGCGTTAGCTGCTTTCCTCAAGCGGCAGCCACATGCGAGCGTTGCATCGGATGCGCGGGTCACCGTGTCCGGCCAGGCTCGAACACCGCAGCGCGATCTCCGCGGCATCGCCGAAAACGACAACGCCCGCAGCATCGGCTGCGGGCGTTGATGGCCGTACGTGTTCACTCAGACGATCAGCCGGCGAGTTTGTCGGCAATGGTCTTGCGCAGGGCCTGCAGGTCCTTGGCGAAGGTCTCGATGCCGCCGGCCAGCTTTTCGGTGGCCATCGCATCGGCGGCCAGGTCGGTGGCGAAGCTGTCGGCGTCGATCGGGGTGATCTGCGCGTTGTCGGCCTTGGCCGGCGACAGCTTGCGCGGCAACTGCCCGTGTTCGGCGTCGAGCTTTTCCAGCAGGTCCGGCGAGATGGTCAGGCGGTCGCAGCCGGCCAACGCTTCGATCTGCGCGGTGGAGCGGAACGAGGCCCCCATCACCACGGTGGACGACCCGCGGCGCTTGAATGCGTCGTACACGGTGCGCACGAACACCACGCCCGGGTCTTCGTCGATGCTGGCCGGGGTCTGGCCCTGGGCGACGTAGTAATCCAGGATGCGGCCCACGAACGGGGAGATCAGGAACACGCCCGCCTCGGCACAGGCCAGCGCCTGCGAGTGATTGAAGATCAGCGTCAGGTTGCAGTCGATGCCCTCACGCTGCAGCTGGCGTGCGGCTTCGATGCCTTCCCAGGTGGCGGCGATCTTGATCAGGATCTTGTCCTTGGGCACGCCACGCTCGGCGTACATCGCGATGAACTTGCGCGCCTTGGCGATGGTGGCCTGGGTATCGTGGGCCAGGTCGGCATCGACCTCGGTGGACACGCGCCCCGGCACCAGTTCAGCCAGTTTGACGCCCACGCCGATGGTCAGACGGTCGGCAACCTCGTGGATGGTGGCGGTGCGATCGTCGCCGCCATGCTCGCGGCCCCAGGCCAGCTCGCGCTCGATCAGGTCGGCATAGACCGGCAGGTCCAGCGCCTTTTTGACCAGGGTGGGATTGGTGGTGCAGTCGACCGGCTTCAGGCGCTTGATGGCGTCGTAATCGCCGGTATCGGCGACCACCACGGACAGGTCGCGCAGTTGGGCAAGCTTGGAGGGGGATGCAGTCATGCGGGTTCTCTCGAATCGTGGAACGGGTCGGGGATGGCGCAGCGCGCTACGTTAGCGCGCCGCGCGCTGGAAGTCGCCCGCGGCGGCGGGTTGATCGTGCACGGCCTGCACGCGCAGGCGCAGGTTGCGCCCGTCCGGCGTGCGCCAGTCGATGCTCTGGCCGACCGACAGGCCGAGCAGCGCGCTGCCGACCGGCGCCAGCACCGAGATGCGGCCCTGCTGGACATCGGCCTCCTGCGGGTACACGAGGGTGAGCGTATGCCGCTCGCCGTGCAGCTCGTCTTCGCAATCGATGCGCGAGTGCATGGTGACGACATCGCCGGGAATCTGGTCGGGCGGCAGCACGCGTGCGCGGCCCAGTTCGTCGCTCAGCGCAGTGGCGGCAGGATGCTTGTTGAACGCGGGGGAATCGAGCAAGGCCTCGAGCCGGGCAAGGTCGTGGCTGGAGACGAGGATGGATGGCGGCAAGCCGCTGTGATGCTGCAAAGTCATGGCACTCTCCTGAAGAACACGGCCCGCCGGAATGGCAGGCAGCGTCGGAAAGATGAGGGCGCCCTGGATCGATCGCAATGCAACGCCTGAAGACTGCAGGCCGTCGATACCGCAAGCAGACGGCGCTCGCTGCTGAGCCCGCTGCCTGATCGGTACCTTGCACAATCAGACAATCAGAGCCGGCTGGCAAGCGCAGAAGCGTTACACGAACGACAGAATGCAAGCGTAACTCGGTGCGCCGAGCCACGGACGCGTGATTGCAATGCATTGCGTCCCGACACGCGATTTGCCTGCAACACCCAAACAAAAAAAGCGACGCTTACGTGCCGCTTCTTCAATCCCCGACAACCCCGCGCAAACCAGCCCCAGCCGTGTTGCGCTTTCCCGAATCCCGAATCCCGAATCCCGAATCCCTAAGCGGCCACCGCCTTCGGCCCGGTCGCAGGCTGTTCCAACGCAAACAGGTCCGACGGCAGTTCCTTGAACAACTGCGCCAGCTGCTCCAGGAACGCGGTCATCGCCGAGCTGCGACGCCAGGCCATCGCAATGCGGCGGCTGGGCTGCTTGTCTTCGCGGAAGCGGATCAGGCGGATGTTTTCCGACCGCGCAACCGGCGGCTTGACCGCCAGCAGCGGCAGCAGGGTCACGCCGACATTGGCGGCCACCATCTGGCGCAGGGTTTCCAGGCTGGTGGCCTGGAATTCGGATTTCTCCAATGCACCGGCCAGATGGCAGACATCCAGCGCCTGTTCGCGCAGGCAGTGGCCGTCTTCCAGCAACAACAGGCGCTGTTCGGACAGATCGTCCAGCGTCATGCTGTCGTGGCGCGCCAGCGGATGGCCTTCCGGTACCGCCAGTACGAAGGGTTCTTCGAACAGGAATTCGGCATGCAGCTGATCGTCCTGCAACGGTAGCGCCAGCAGCGCGGCGTCCAGGCGGCCTTCGCGCAACTGGTGCATCAGCTGGTCGCTCTTTTCTTCGATCAGCAACAGCTCCAGGCGCGGAAACCGCTCGCGGATGCGCGGCACCACATGCGGCAACAGATAGGGGGCCAGGGTGGGGAAGATGCCCAGCCGCACGGTGCCCGCTTCCGGGTCCTGGCTGCGGCGCGCGGCTTCCTTCATCTGCTCCACTTCGGCCACGATGCCGCGTGCGCGCATGGCGGCCTCGCGGCCGGCCGGGGTCAGCATCACCTTGCGCGGTGCGCGTTCCACCAGCGGCACCCCCAGCTCGTCTTCGAGTTTCTTGATCTGGGTGGACAGCGTGGGCTGACTGACAAAACACGCCGTCGCGGCGCGGCCGAAATGCTTGTGGTCGGCCAGGGCTACCAGATATTTCAGGTCACGCAGATTCATGTGCAGCAGCCCTCGAGGCGGTGACGGGTAACGACTGACGCGTGATGCAGCTTAGCGCCCGGCATGGCCGGGCGATGGCTGTCGTTGCGCTTATGCGGCTTGCGCAACGCTTTCGGTGCTCACCGGTGCACTGGTGCGTATCAGGTAATCGAAGGCGCTCAATGCCGCCTTGGAGCCTTCGCCCATCGCGATCACGATCTGCTTGTACGGCACGGTGGTGGCATCGCCGGCGGCGAACACACCCGGCACATTGGTCTGGCCACGGTCGTCGACGATGATCTCGCCACGCGGCGACAACTCCACCGTCCCGCGCAGGAATTCGGTGTTGGGCAGCAGGCCGATCTGCACGAACACGCCTTCCAGCTCGATGTGCTGGATATCGCCGCCGGTACGGTCCTTGTAGACCAGGCCGGTGACTTTTTGCCCGTCGCCCAGCACTTCGGTGGTCTGCGCGCTGGTGATGACGCGCACGTTGTGCAGGCTGCGCAGCTTGCGCTGCAGCACTTCATCGGCGCGCAGCTTGTCGTCGAATTCCACCAGTGTGACATGCGCCACGATGCCGGCCAGGTCGATCGCCGCTTCCACGCCCGAATTGCCGCCGCCGATCACCGCCACGCGCTTGCCCTTGAACAGGGGACCGTCGCAGTGCGGGCAATAGGCCACGCCCTTGTTCTTGTATTGGTCTTCGCCCGGCACGTTCATCTGCCTCCAGCGCGCACCGGTGGACAGGACCACCGTCTTGCTCTTGAGCGAGGCGCCATTGGCCAGCTTGATCTCGATCAGGCCATCGGCACCGGCCGGTACCAATTGCTCGGCGCGCTGCAGGTTCATGATGTCCACCTCGTACTGACGCACGTGCTGTTCGAGCGCGGCGGCCATCTTCGGGCCTTCGGTTTCCGGCACGGAGATGAAGTTTTCGATCGACATGGTATCCAGTACCTGGCCACCGAAACGCTCGGCAGCCACGCCGGTGCGGATGCCCTTGCGCGCGGCATACACCGCTGCTGCCGAACCGGCCGGGCCACCGCCGACCACCAGCACGTCGAAGGCCTCCTTGGCGGCGATCCTGGCGGCATCGCGCTTGGCGGCATTGGTGTCGAGCTTGGCGACGATCTGCTCCAGCGTCATGCGGCCCTGGTCGAACAGCTCGCCATTCAGGTACACGGTGGGCACCGACATGATCTGGCGGGTTTCCACTTCGTCCTGGAACCACGCGCCATCGATGGCAACGTGCTTGATGCGCGGGTTGAGCACGGCCGCCAGGTTCAGCGCCTGCACCACGTCCGGGCAGTTCTGGCAGGACAGCGAGAAATAGGTTTCAAATTGGTAGTCGCCATCCAGGTGCTGCACCTGCTCGATCAACTCGGCAGTGGCCTTGGACGGGTGGCCGCCCACCTGCAACAGCGCCAGCACCAGCGAGGTGAACTCGTGGCCCATCGGCAAGCCGGCAAAGCGCAGCGAAATGTCCTGGCCCGGGGTGGTCAGCGCGAACGAGGGCTTGCGCTGGTTGTCGTCGCGATGCGCATCCAGGCTGATCTTGTCCGACAGCAGCACCAGGTCTTCCAGCAGGTCGAGCATTTCGCGCGAGCCGGGGCTGTCGTCGATCGAGGCGTGGATCTGGATCGGGCGCGTCACCCGTTCCAGGTAGGCGGTCAGCTGGGTCTTGAGATTGGCATCCAACATGGAAAACTCCTGGGAATGGGCAAGGGGAGGGCGTGACGCCGCTGCGCATGCGCAGGTCGCCTGGGGAGGAAGGGATGAACCGCAGCCGGCGCGAGGGCGGGAAGCGTGCTGGCGATGGCGGGCGGGCAGCCCGGCACCGGCTCCGGTTCACCCCCGGCCCGGAAGACCGGGCCAGGGATGCGTGGCGGCTTAGATCTTGCCGACCAGGTCCAGCGACGGAGCCAGGGTCTTGGCGCCTTCCTTCCACTTGGCCGGGCAGACCTGGCCAGGATTGTTGGCCACGAACTGCGCTGCGGTCAGCTTGCGCAGCGTCTCGGTGACGTCGCGGGCAATGGAGTTGTCGTGGATTTCCAGGGTCTTGATCACGCCTTCCGGATTGATGATGAAGGTGCCGCGCAGGGCCAGGCCTTCTTCTTCAATGTGCACGCCGAACGCGCGGGTCAGCGTGTGGGTCGGGTCGCCGATCAGCGGGAACCGCGCCTTGCCCACGGCCGGGGAGGTTTCGTGCCACACCTTGTGCGAGAAATGCGTGTCGGTGGTGACGATGTAGACCTCGGCGCCAGCCTTCTGGAACGCGGCATAGTTGTCTGCGGCGTCTTCCACTTCGGTCGGGCAGTTGAAGGTGAATGCGGCCGGCATGAAGATCAGCACCGACCACTTGCCCTTCAGGCTGGCCTCGGTGACTTCGATGAAGTTGCCATTGTGGAACGCATTCGCCTTGAACGGCTGGACCTGGGTGTTGATGAGAGACATTGAGTTTCCTCGTGCGATGAAAGGGGGGCGGGGGATGGAACAGGCGCCATGGTAGGCAGGATCGATAGATTCCTCAAATCGATTGATGGAATTGCATAGATAGTCTTAGGCTATCGATTCCGCAGACGGCATCTGCCAATACGGCAAGCGGTTCCAGCCCCGATAATGGTCGGCCGACGTTGCGCACAAGTGAATGATCCGTATGAGCGATGAGCCCGCCGCCTCCGCCGAGCACCTGTTGCGGCAGGCATGCCAGCGGATCGACCGTCGCGATGCCGAGCCGCTGCTGCTGCATGCGCTGGGCCGCGATCGCGCCTGGCTGTTCGCGCATGGCCGCGATCCGGTGACCACGACGGTGGCCGCGGCGTTCCAGGCCCTGGTGCAGCGGCGGGTGGACGGCGAGCCGGTGGCCTACCTGACCGGTTCGCGTGGCTTCTGGACACTGGATCTGGAAGTCTCGACAGCGACACTGATCCCACGCGCCGACACCGAAGCCTTGGTCGAGCTGGCGCTGCAGCGGCTGGACCATGCCGCTGGCTGCCGGGTGGCCGATCTGGGGACCGGCAGTGGCGCGATCGCCCTGGCCATCGCCAGCGAGCGCCCGAAGGCGCAGCTGATCGCCACCGATGCCAGTGCGGCCGCGCTCGCCATCGCACGGCGCAACGCCGATCGTCATCGCCTAGCGAACGTGCAGTTCCGCCATGGCAGCTGGTTCGTTCCACTGGCAGGCGAGCGTTTCGACCTGATCGCCAGCAACCCGCCGTATATCGCTGCAGGCGACCCGCACCTGGCGCAGGGCGATCTGCGCCACGAGCCGGCCAGCGCACTGGCTTCCGGTAGCGACGGGCTGGCCGACATCCGCCAGATCGTGGCCGATGCACCGGCGCATCTGCGCAGCGGCGGGTGGTTGCTGCTCGAACATGGCTGGGATCAGGGCGAGGCGGTGGCTGAGCTACTGCGCGCGCGTGGGTTTGCGCAGGTCGCCACGCAGCAGGACCTCGAGCGGCGCGACCGGGTAAGCCTGGGCTGCTGGCCGGACGGCAGCGCGGCCTGAGGCTGACGGCCACCGCTACGCTGGCTCGACGGCTGTCGTCGCGTCGGCAGAAGTCGCAGACGATGCCGCGCGCCCGGCCGATACAATGCGGGTTTTCGCCCAGGACCGACGCATGCGCACGCTCTATCCCGAGATCGCCCCCTACGAGCAGGGTAGCCTGAAGGTCGACGACCGCCACACGCTGTATTTCGAACAGTGCGGCAACCCGCAAGGCAAGCCGGTGGTGATGCTGCACGGCGGCCCGGGCGGCGGTTGCAACGCCAAGATGCGGCGCTTCCACGACCCGGCCAAGTACCGCATCGTGCTGTTCGACCAGCGCGGCTCGGGCCGTTCCACCCCGCATGCCGATCTCACCGACAACACCACCTGGGACCTGGTGGCCGACATCGAACGCCTGCGCACGCATCTGGGCATCGAGCGCTGGCAGGTGTTCGGCGGCAGCTGGGGCTCGACGCTGGCGCTGGCCTATGCGCAGACCCACCCGCAGCAGGTCACCGAGCTGGTGCTGCGCGGCATCTTCCTGCTGCGCCGCTTCGAGCTGGAATGGTTCTATCAGGAAGGCGCCAGCCGGCTGTTCCCGGACGCCTGGGAGCACTACATCAACGCGATTCCGCAGGACGAGCGCGGCGACCTGATCGCTGCCTTCCATCGCCGCCTGACCAGCGACGACGAGGCCACGCGGCTGGCCGCCGCCAAGGCCTGGAGCGTGTGGGAAGGCGCCACCAGCTTCCTGCATGTGGACGAGGACTTCGTCACCGGGCATGAGGACGCGCACTTTGCGTTGGCCTTTGCCCGCATCGAGAACCACTACTTCGTCAACCAGGGTTTCTTCGAGGTGGAAGGCCAGTTGCTGCGCGACGCGCACCGCATCGCCGACACCCCCGGCGTGATCGTGCACGGCCGGTACGATGTGGTCTGCCCGCTGCAGAGCGCCTGGGATCTGCACAAGGTCTGGCCGAAGGCGCAGCTGCAGATCAGCCCGGCCTCGGGGCACTCGGCGTTCGAGCCGGAAAATGTCGATGCATTGGTGCGTGCCACGGACCGGTTCGCCTGATTGCAGCGGCGCGCGTTGCGATGCGCAGGATCGTTCATTGCCTGAGCGGTCCGCGCGTCACCCGATTTGTAGGATGGGTCGCTCGCGAAGAACGCGTTTTTCGTAAGAGCCCGGGTGCGCTCCTACCGGGTTATCTGTTGTTCGTCCTCGCATCTCGCAAGACGGTTATCGCGGCAGCAACCCATCGGCCAACGGGGGAAGAAGGCGCGCCAATCGCTGCGCCCACGCCGTTTGCCCGGCGGTATCGGCAATCAGGTCCTGGCGGATCTCCAGTTCCACGTGCGGCAGGCCGCGGCCTTCGCCGTAGACCGGAATGGCGTAGTCGGTGGCATCGCTGACCGCATACGGCTGGTTGTCGCCAATCACCAGGTCCGGTTCCGCGCGCAAGGCGTCCAGCAGGCGATGCGCCAACCGGGTGTCGCGGTGGTACAGCACGCCGGCATGCCAGGGGCGCGCCTGGCCGGCCATCAGCGGGGTGAAGCTGTGCATGGACACCAGCAGCGTCGGTTGCCGGCGTGCTGCACGTGCGTCCAGCTCGGCGGCGATGCGGCCGTGATACGGCGCGAAGATGGCATCGATGCGCTGTTGGCGCTCGGCCGGGGTCAGCTGCAGATTGCCGGGCACCGTGGTGCCGTCGCTGATCTCCGGCATCCGGCTGGCGGCGCCATCGGGTCGGTTGCAGTCGATCACCAGCCGCGAATAGGTCTGGGCGATGGCAACCGCATCCAGCGCCTCGGCCAGCAGGCGGGTGACCTGCGCAATGCCGATATCCCAGCCGATATGGCGGTCCAGCTCAACCTGCGGCAGGCCCAGATTGGCCAGCCGTGCCGGCACGCGCTGGCCGGCATGGTCGGCAATCAACAGCCATGGCGAGGCCGCCTGCGCGTTGTGCACGGTAAACGGCGCCGGATCCCCGGCGCCGAGCAATGGCTCGATTGCTGCATCAACCACGCGGGGTGCCATCCAGTGCGTGGTCGGCCAGGTACAGGCCGGCCCATAGCTTGGGGTCCATCTGGTAGCCCTCGGCCATCTTCTGCACCAGCCAGGCGCCGACCTGCGCGCGCGGGATTTCGTGCACGGTGATGTCCTCGCTGGCATCGCCACCGCCGGCGCCGACCCTGCGCAGCCCGGTGGCGCGCACGAAGGCGATCTTCTCGCTACTGGCGCCGGCCGAGGTGGGGCCGATCATCAGCACTTCGGCATGCTCGGCGGTCCAGCCGGTCTCTTCTTCCAGCTCGCGGATGGCCGACAGTTCGATCGACTCGCCGGCATGCACGTCGCCCACCAGCCCGGCCGGCATTTCGATGGTGCGCGCCTGCAGCGGCACGCGGAACTGCTCGACGAACAGCATGGCATCGTCCGGGGTCACGGCCACGATGATCGCGGCCAGGCCGCCGGCATGCACGCGCTCGGAATATTCCCAGGTGCCGCGCACCACCATGCGCTGGTACTTGCCTTCGTAGACCACGGTGGGCGGCGTGTCGTGTCGGTTCATGGCGTCGGGCCTTGGGACAGGGAAGCGGGAGGAAGGGGCGGCGTGCCGGCCGTGCAGGCGGCCAGCAGCCGCCGGCGCGTGAGCGGGCCGAAGCGCAGGCTGTCGCACAGCCCGGTCAGCATGTCGGTATCGGCCGGTGCACGCGTGAAACCGGTGGCGGTGAGGTCCAGCGGCGCATCCAGCGCGATGGTGGTGAGCTGGCGCCACAGCAGCGCATGGTCGCGTTGTTCGCGCAGCCGCGCCGCCATCTGTGCCGCACCGCGCAGGCGCAGGAACGGGATCTCGTCGATACGCTCCAGCAGCGCGTCCAGACTGCCGAAATGCGCCAGCAGCACCGCCGCCGATTTGGCGCCGATACCGCTGATGCCGGGGATGTTGTCGATCGCATCGCCGCACAGCGCCAGGTAGTCGGCGATCTGGTGCGCATGCACGCCATGGCGTGCCTTCACACCGTCCATGCCCCAGCGCAGATTGCGTGCGTAGTCCCATTGTTCGTCGTGTTCGAACAACAGCTGCGACAGGTCTTTGTCGGCCGAGACGATGATGCCGCGCAGTCCATGCCCGCGCGCGCTGTGCAGGGCGCTGCCGATCAGATCGTCGGCCTCGTATTCGCGGTGGGCCAGCACGCTCAGCCCCAGCGCCGCGCACAGCGCCTTGCAATGGGCGAACTGGCGCCGCAACGCGTCCGGCGCCGGTTCGCGGTTGCCCTTGTAGGCAGGGTAGATCGCGTGCCGGAAGCAACTGTCCAGCGCCTCGTCGAAGGCGATGGTGATGTACTGCGGGTGCTCGCGTTCGAGCAGATCCAGCAGGAAGCGCGCAAACCCGTGCACGGCGTTGGTCGGCCAGCCCTGCGCGTCCTGGAATTCATCCGGAATCGAATGCCAGGCGCGAAACACGTACAGGCTGGCATCCACCAGATACAGCGGCTCCGGTCGCGGGCCGCCCGGCAGCGCCGCTGCAATGGCGCCGGGCAGCGTGCTCATGGAGTCCAGTCGCGCAGCAGGGCGCGCGGGTCCGGGCGCTCGCGTTCGGGCACCTGCAGGCGCGGCGTACCGATATGGATGAAGCCGGCGATGCGTTCGTGTTCCTGCAGGCCCAGGTAGCCGCCCACCGCGGGGTCGTAGGCCATCCACGCGGTCAGCCATTGCGCGCCGAAACCATGCGCCTGTGCGGCCTGCAGCAGTGCAAAACACACGCAGCCGGCAGTGAGCAGCTGTTCCTGCTCGGGCACCTTGTGGTCCGGCCGCAGCGTGGCGATCACCACGATCACCAGCGGCGCGTCGTTGAAGCGGTTGCGGTCTTTTTCCACTGCCGCCGGCGCTGCCAACGGATCGGCGGCCTGGGTGCGCTCGGCGAGGAAATCGCCCAGCGCGTGGCGTGCATCGCCCTGGATACGCAGGAAGCGGAACGGCACCAGCTTGCCGTGGTCGGGCACGCGCACGGCCGAGGCCAGCATGCGCAGCAGGGTGTCTTCATCCGGGCCGGGTTCGCCCAACTGCTTGGAGGGAACCGAGCGACGCGCATCCAGCGCCTGAAGCGAATACGGTGCGTGCATAGGGAAGGGTTCTGGGGGAGTGCTGCGATTATAGACGGGGCGCTGCCCAACGCCCGCCTCACTGCGGCAAGGCCCGGCGAGGCCTGCCGCGTGGGCTGCGCGAGCACCTCATACGCGCAGCGGCCGCGCGTGGCGTGAACCTGGCCAGCACCGGCCTGGACCCCAGCGATGCCGATGCGCTGGATCTGATCGCGCTGTTGTTCGAGGCGATTCTGGTGCAGCGCCAGTTGTCCGACGGGCAACCCAGCATGCTCGGCGCGTTGCTGGTGCCGATGGCCAAACTGGCGATGCGCGATGGCCACCTGTTCATGCGCGACGGTCATCCGGTGCGGCGTCTGCTCAACCTGCCGGTCGACGCCTGCGATGGCAATGGCGGCGAGACCCCGGCCGAACCGGCCTTGCTGGCGCGGGTGGATGTTCGTCGACCGGCGCGGCGGGCGGTCGTGCGTGTGCTCGCCGGAAGATCTGGCGATGATGGTCTGGCTGGACCGGCCGCGCCTGCACCGCGAAGACGGCGCCTTCTACAGCGCGATGCAGGGTGTGGTCGACGCGCTGGACGCGTCTGCCACGCTGAAGGCTTAACCCTTGCAGGCGGATAACGATCAGCGGCAGGCTCCACCGTGCCGTTGCGAGCTAGGATGGAGGCTGGACAAGCGAACCCTGGGTAGTCACGAGTAAAGTGAGATATGCATCACACTTATCAAACGAGCGAAACGCCTACCATGCGGGGGCGGAATTTGGGGCCGCGTCTGTTATTCCTCGTTTGAATATTTTCGCGCCTGCAGAGGCGGGGAGCCTTTGCGCATGACTTTCCAGCCCAGTCCGTCAGGACACCCGGGCCGTGACCAACGCTTGCTCGAACAGGCGCACGACGCATTCGTGCCGCCGCTCGTGCAGGTGTTTGCAGCTGCAGTCGCACATTTCGATGATGTCCTGTTCGATCGCGCCGAATCCGCGGGCGCGTCACAGTTGCTGTTTCTCGATGGCATGCGCGAGTTGCGCCGCAAGCGCGAGGACGTGGCCACGCAGTTCCGCCAGCAGTTGGAAGACGGCTGGCAGGCGCTGCTGCTCGGTACCCCGTTGTCGGCCGAAGTGGTGCTGGCCGGCGACATGGGTACCGGCCCGCTGAGCCTGGTGCCCGAACACGTGCTCGAATCGCGGCTGGCGGTGCGCAACCTGGCCACCGTGCTGCTGCGCGATTTCAAGCAGGTGCTGGCGCGTGTCGATCGCCGCCTGGGCTGGATTGCGGGCGGCCTGGAGCTGGTGGCCGATACCAACCCGTTCGGACCGGAACATCTGGGCGTGGCGATCCACGAAGCCTTCGCCACCTGCGACCTGGCGCCCGAAGTGCGTCTGGTGCTGATCAAGTTGTGCGAGCGCGATCTGGCCGAGCCGATCGGCAAGCTGTACGCGCGCCTGGACGAAACGCTGGCCAAGGCCGGGGTGATGCCGGAAATCTCCCAGCCCAAGCGCCCGCCGCCGCGCATGCAGCCGCGGGGCGAAACGCCTGAAGAACGCGCGCAGGCCGAGGCGCAGGGCAACGCCGAGATGGGCGGCGACGAGCACGGCGACCAGTACGCGCCGGCCTGGGCCAACCGCTTCCTGGACCGCTGGGCGCACAGCCGTGGCCGCATGCAGGCGGCCGCACAGCGTGGCCATGCCGAGGGTGCAAGCGGTGGTGGCATGGACGGCGACGCCGATCACCCCGCTGGCAGCCAGGGCATGCTGCTGGATGCCTTGCACGAATTGCTGCAGCAGACCCGCAGCGTGCGCGACAGCGCCGCGTCGGCCGCCTCGGTGGCGGTGGGCCAGCAACGCCCGCTGAGCCAGCGCGAAATGATGTCGGTGCTGTCGCTGCTGCAGGCCACGCCCAGCGCGACCCTGCAGGCAGCGATCGGCGACGACAACGAATCGCTCGCGCAGCGTCTGAAGAACGAGGTGCTCAACAGCGCCACGCGGCTGGGCGTGGACCCGGCCACCGCCAAGCTCGACCCGATGGACGAAGACGCCATCGACCTGGTCGGCATGCTGTTCGACGTGATGCTGGACGAACGCGATCTGGAAAGCCGCTCGCGCGAGATGATCGGCCGGCTGGTGGTGCCGTTCGTCAAGGTGGCGCTGCTGGACCGCAAGATGTTCGTGCAGAAGACGCATCCGGCGCGGCGCCTGCTCAATTCGCTGGCCGAGGCCTGCGAAGGCAATAACGGCGACAGCGCCGCCGAGCGCGTGCTGATGGGCAAGGTCGAGGAAATCGTCGACCGCCTGGTGGCCGAATTCAACGAAAACCTGGCGATCTTCCTGACCCTGGAAGAAGAATTCCGCGACTTCCTGACCCAGCATCGCCGCCGGGTGGAAATTGCCGAACGCCGCGCCACCGAAACCCAGCGCGGCCAGGAAAAACTCGAACTGGCGCGCAGCCGCGCGCTGGCGGAGCTGGAGCAGCGCGTGCCCGACGGCGCGGGCCTGCCCAAGGCAGTGGACGATTTCCTGCGCCAGCCGTGGCTGCATCATCTGACCATGGCGATCCTGCGCGATGGCGATGAAGGCCCCGGCACGGTGGAAGCGCTGGCGCTGGCCGACGGCGTGCTGGAAGAACTGGCCGAGGCGCGCCGCCACATCATCGGCAAGCCCTGGCTGCAGGTCTGGCAGCCGGCACTGCACCGCGTCTTCGCCAGCGTGGGGTTGCATGGCGATGCGGTGGTGGTGGCGATCACGGCGCTGCACGACACGCTGCAGGCCATTGCCGAGGCGCGCCCGGAACTGGAAAAAGCCTTGCCGGAACTGCCGCAGGTCAACCTGCCGCCACCGGCCGCCGAAAGCGTCAGCGTGGTGCTGGGCGCCGAAGCGGTGGCGCAGAGTATCGACAGTGCCGATGCCGAGCGCTTCCGCGCCATGGACATCGGCACCTGGCTGGATTTCGTCGACAAGGACGGCAAGGTGCAGTCCGGTAAGCTGTCGTGGGTGAGCCCGATCTCGCAGCGGTTGTTGTTCGTCAACCGGCGTGGCGTGCGTTTCTGCGTCGCCTCGCCGGAAGAACTGGCGGTGATGGTGCGGTTGGGCCGCTTGCGCGAGCACATCAACGATGGCGCCTTCGACAGCGCGATGCAGGGCGTGATCGACCGGCTGGACCCGCTGCACACCAACAGCACGGTGCACTGAGTGGAAGTCATCGCGCTACAGCAACGGCAGCGCGGTTGATCGAGACAGGCACGCGCTCGTATGTGCTGCATGCAGCGCAGCGCAATCCGCCCAAGATGCACGTCATCGGCGCAAGAGCGGCGCAGTCATTGCTCCGCTGCAGCAACTGGCTGCGCTGTCACCTTCGCTGTTACCGCGATGCCGGGCCGATGAACTCCAATGCTCGCGTCATCACCGAGGCATGATCGACCAGGCGGTTATGGCCCAGGCCTTCGGTGCTGAACAACTGCGCGCCGGGCCACAGCGCGGCGAAGCGGGCGCCTTCTTCCCACGGCGTCTCGCGGTCGCGGCGGTCGTGGATGACCAGCGCCGGGCGATCGAACCGTGGCAGATGGGTGCTGGCATCGAAGTCGGCAAAGCAGGTGCCGGTCAGCTGGATCAACCAGTTTTCGAACGGCACGAACGTCGCCGGCGCGATGCCGGCGGCCTGGAACTGGCGCCTGGCGCTGCCGGCCGGCTCCACCAGTGGGGCGATCAGCACATAGCGCTGCGGCCGCCACGCCGGAGCATCGGCAAACACCGCCGCCGCGGTGCCCAAGGAGTGGCCGATCAAGACGGCGGGAGGCCCGAAGCGGCTGCCGACCTGGGCAAGGATTTTCACGAAGTGCGGCAGATTGCTGATCCTGCCGCTGCTCAGGCCGTGCGCGGCCTGATCGAAGGCCAGCACCGCATAGCCGAGCGCGCGCAACTGCGGAACCCAGGCGGCAAAGCGCAGCCCGTAGCTGGCCCAGCCATGCGAGAGCAGGACGTACGGCTGCCGGGTGGGATCGCCCCATTGGTAGACGGCGATGTCGAAGCCGTCGATGTGCAGGGTCTGGCGCTGCACATCGTCCAGGGCGGCGGCGATGTCGGCGGCCTGGCTGCGGCCGGAAGCTGCCGGAGTGACGAAGCGGCGCGCCAGATAGCGGCCGGTCGGGCCGGGTGCCACCCGGCTGGCGCTGGCCAACAGGCCGCGCAGCAGGCGCGCGCGCAGCTTGGCGATGGACGGGCTCATGGGCATTCCTTGTGGGGGCGATCGCCATCTTGTCGATGACAAGATGCGCGCTCAGTCTGGTGCCTGAATCTTGTCATCGTCAAGATGATCTGTTGCACTGAGGTC
The DNA here is from genome assembly GCF_012848175.1 of Xanthomonas campestris pv. badrii. Lineage (NCBI taxonomy): Bacteria > Pseudomonadati > Pseudomonadota > Gammaproteobacteria > Lysobacterales > Lysobacteraceae > Xanthomonas > Xanthomonas campestris. Next base: position 735,125 of record NZ_CP051651.1, read on the forward strand.
CCGACAAGCGAACCGCCATGCCGCGCTCAGCGACCCCTGCTGCCTATCACCACGGCGATCTGCCGGCCGCGCTGCGGCGTGCCGGCTGGGCGTTGCTGGGCGAATCCGGGCTGCGGGGACTCACCCTGCGCGAATGCGCGCGGCGGGCCGGCGTGTCGCATGCCGCGCCGGCGCACCACTTCGGCTCGCTGGATGGGCTGCTGGCGGAGCTGGCCGCCGACGGCTACGAGCGCATGCTCGCGCGCATCCGCGCCACCCAGCAGGAACTGGACGATCCGCTGCTGGGTTGCGGGCTGGGCTATATCCGGTTTGCCGTGGAGTTTCCGCAGCAATTCCGCTTGATGCTGGGGCTGGACGTGCGTGCCAGCGGCCTGCCACGGCTGCTGCAGGTCAGCGAGGCGGCGATGGCCTATCTGCGCGATACGGTGCGCGCCCAGTGGATCGCCCGGCATGGCAGCGAACCGGAGGCAGAGTTGCTGGAGCAACGTACCCTGCTGGCCTGGAGCGCGGTGCACGGCTATGCCTCGCTGGCGATCGACGGCAGGCACGCACGGTTGCGCGCCTTCGCGCCGGAGAGCGTGATGGCTCCCTTGTTGAAGGGCCTGCTGGAGCCCTAGCGCAGCGAGCGGCGTCGCGGCTGCCGATGCCGGCAAGCGCAGGCGGTGATGTCTCAGGCCGGCGGGTTGCCGCCCGCCTCCTGCATCGCCGGCGCGGGCGGTGCGCTCTGCTAGCATCGCGGCCACTGGAGCGCGAGACCGGAGCAACGCATGGCTGTGCAGGTGCTGGTGCTGAAAGAACGGGCGGCGGGCGAACGCCGGGTGGCGGCGACGCCGGAAACGGTCAAGAAGCTGGTCGCGCTTGGTGCCGGCGTGTGGATCGAGCCGGACGCCGGCCGCGCCAGCAGCATGGACGATACGGCGTATGTGGCCGCCGGTGCGCAGCCTGCCGACGCGCAGACGCTGGCGCAGGCCGACGTGGTGCTCTGCGTGCAGGCACCGCCCACCGAGTTGCTGCTGCAATGCAAATCGCAGGCGGTGGTGATCGGCATGCTGGCGCCCGATGCCGACCCGGCGCGCGCGCAGGCATTTGTCACCCGCGGACTGGTGGCGTTTCCGCTGGAGCGCCTGCCGCGCACCACCCGTGCGCAATCGATGGACGTGCTGAGTTCGCAGGCGGGCATGGCCGGCTACAAGGCGGTGCTGATCGCCGCACACCTGGCGCCGCGCTTCTTTCCGATGCTGACCACCGCCGCCGGCACCATGCGCCCGTGCAAGGTGCTGGTGATCGGTGCCGGCGTGGCGGGCCTGCAGGCGATCGCCACCGCCAAGCGGCTGGGCGCGCAGGTGGAAGGCTTCGATGTGCGGCCGGAAACGCGCGAACAGATCGCTTCATTGGGCGCACGCTTTCTGGACCTGGGCATCAGCGCCGCCGGCGAGGGCGGCTATGCGCGGCAGCTCACCGACGACGAACGCGCCGAACAGCAGCGCCGCCTGGCCGAGCACCTCAAGAGCGTGGACGTGGTGGTGTGCACGGCAGCGGTGCCCGGGCGGCCCGCGCCGAAGATCGTCACCACCGAGATGGTGCGTGGCATGCGCCCTGGCAGCGTGATCGTGGATCTGGCTGCGGAAACCGGCGGCAACTGCGCTGCAACACGCCCGGGCGAGACCTACGACCTGGACGGCGTGGCAATCGCCGGCCCGCTCAATTTGGCCAGCCAGGGGGCCGTGCACGCCAGCGAGATGTTCGCGCGCAACGTGTATGCGTTCGCGGCATTGTTGATCAAGGACGGCGCACTGTCGTTCGACTGGGACGATGAACTGCTGGCCAAGACGCGTTGGTCGGCCCCGGTGGGATAGGTCGGCCGGGTCGCTGCCTGCTCCATCGGGCCTGCTGTCGTCCGTTGGCCGCGCGTGGTGGTTTGTCGCACGCGCTCAATCGTCGGTCGGCGGATGCTCGCGCAACCAGGCGCTGCGCTCGGCCGGGGACATTTTTTGCCAGCGTTGCTGCAGTTCGTTGCGTTGTTGCGGGTTGAGCGTGCGCATGCGGTCGAACAAGGCCTTGGCTTGGCGGCGTTGCTCCGGGCTCATGTTGCGGAAGCGGTCCATGCCGGTCTTGGCCTGCTTGCGCTGCTCCGGCGTCATGTCCAGCCAGCGGCGGGCATGGCGGTACATGCGTGGGCGTTCTTCGGGCACATCGTTCCAGCGCTCGCGCAGGGCGTCGATCATGACCTGACGCTGTTGCTGGGTCAGCTTGTCCCACTCCGGCATCGGCGTCTCGTCGCGCGGCCTCGGGCCGTGCGGGCCGGGTCCGTCCATCATCGGCGGTGGCCCCGGCGGCGGGCGGTCCTGCGCCAACAGCGGCGCGCATGGCCCGGTGCAGAGCAACAGGGTCAACAGCAGGCGGGTGGTGCGGGTCATCGTGCTCATTCCATGGCCAGGGCGGTGTCGGACCCGAGCCAGACGTACAGGTCCGGGTTCTGCGTGAGAAGGTCGTCGGTCTCGGTGCTTGCGGTGTCGTCGGCGATCGCCTGGGGAGCCGCCGGTTGCGGTGCGGAGCTGTCGCCGGGGCGCAGTTGCAGGCCGATCCCGACGGCCAGCAGTGCCGAGCAGGCGGTGGCCAGCAGCCAGTGGCCGCGGCGCGAGCGTGCAGCCGGCGCCTGGCGGGCCTGGCGCAGGCGCGCCAGCGTCTGCGGCGGCAGGTTGTCGAGGGCGGTGGCGTGCAGCTGGCGCAGCTGCGCATCGAACTGGGCCGGATCGTGGGAGCGGTTCACAGGAAATCCTCAAACTGTTTTTGCAGCGCGTCGCGGGCGCGCGACAGGTGCGTCTTGACCGAGCCTTCGGAGCAGCCCATCGCCTTGGCGGTGGTGGCCACGTCCAGGTCTTCCAGCACGCGCAGGGTGAAGGCTTCGCGCTGGCGTGCCGGCAGGCCGCGCAGCGCGTGGACCAGCCGCTGATAGGCCTGCTGATGTTGCTGTTCGCCGACCGGGCCAACGCCGGGGTCGGCCCAGTCGATCGGGCCTTCGTCGTCGCTGCGCTCGGCCGGTGCCCAGAATTTCAGGCGAAAACTGCGCCGGCGCTGCAGGTCGATGATGCGGCTGCGCAGAATGCTCCAGAACAGCGGCGTCCACTCTTCGGCCGGGCGCTCGCGGTAGCCGAGCAGCTTGACCATGGCGTCCTGCACGGCATCCAGTGCGTCTTCGCGGTGACGCAGACCGGCCTCGGCAAAGCGGAACGCACGCGGCCCGATGCCGGCCAGGAAGGCATCCAGCGACACGGGGGTGGCGGCCGGGGCCGCGGGCTGCGGATCGAAAGGGGTTCCCACCAGCACAGCGTAGCTTCCGCGAGGACGATACGACGTCAACGTGTGAGTGCCGATTCGGTTGACATGCCCGCCGGATGGGTATGATCGGCGGGCCGCACCGGCCAGTGGAGCGATCGACGATGAGCGACGGTTTCGTAGCGCTGTACATCTTCATGCTGGCGGCCATCGCCGGCCACGTGATCATCTCGCGGGTGCCGGTGATCCTGCATACGCCGCTGATGTCCGGGTCCAATTTCATCCACGGCATCGTGTTGATCGGGGCGATGGTGGTGCTCGGGCATGCCGACACCACGCTGGAGAAGGCCTTGGGCTTCGTGGCGGTGGCGCTGGGCGCCGGCAATGCCGCAGGCGGCTACGTGGTGACCGAGCGCATGCTGGACATGTTCAAGTCCAGCCGCAAGCCGCCGGGCGGAGACGCGCCGTGAACATCTCCACGCCCGAGCTGTTGTCGTGGCTGGTGAAATCCAGCTACCTGGTGGCCGCCACCTTGTTCCTGCTGGGCCTGCAACGCATGGCCTCGCCACTGACCGCGCGCAGCGGCATCCGCTGGGCCGGGCTCGGCATGCTGATCGCCACGGTGGCCACGTTCTTCCTGCCCGAATTGCACAACGTGCCGCTGATCCTGGCGGCGCTGGCGATCGGTACCGGGGTGGCATGGTGGTCGGCCAAGAAGGTGGCCATCACCGACATGCCGCAGATGGTGGCCCTGTACAACGGCATGGGCGGCGGTTCGGCGGCGGCGATCGGGGCGGTGGAACTGCTGCGGTTTGCGTTCTTCGCCAACCGCGACACCGCGCACTGGAGCGCGCAGGCGATCGCCGAACTGGCCGCGCGGCGGCCGGACACCGCCACCGTGGTGCTGGCGGTGGTCGGTTCGGCGATCGGTGCGGTGTCGCTGTCCGGCTCGATCATCGCCTGGGCCAAGCTCGACGGCCGGCTCGACCGGCGGGTGACCTTCCCCGGCCAGCAGGTCTTCAATCTGCTGGTGGCGCTGGCGATGGCGGTGCTCGGCGCGTGGGCGGCGAGCAGCCTGCAGCCGACGGCGATCATCGCCTTCTTCGTGGTGGCGCTGGCGTTGGGCGTGCTGATGACGCTGCCGATCGGCGGTGCCGACATGCCGGTGGTGATCTCCTTGTACAACGCTTTCACCGGGCTGGCAGTGGCGTTCGAGGGCTACGTGCTGGGCAACGAGGCGCTGATCATCGCCGGCATGATGGTGGGCGCGGCCGGCATCCTGCTGACCCGGTTGATGGCCAAGGCGATGAACCGGCCGATCAGCGGCGTGCTGTTCTCCAACTTCGGCGGCGGCGGGCAGGCGCAGGAGATCGGCGGCGCGCAGAAGCCGATCGAAGCGGGCGATGTGGCGGCGATGATGGCCTTCGCCGAGCGGGTGGTGATCGTGCCCGGCTACGGCATGGCGGTGGCACAGGCGCAGCACAAGATCTGGGAGCTGGCGCAGCGGCTGATCGCGCGCGGGGTCAAGGTGACGTTCGCGATCCACCCGGTGGCCGGACGCATGCCCGGGCACATGAACGTGCTGCTGGCCGAAGCCGGCGTGCCCTACGACCTGATCGCCGACATGGACGACATCAATCCGGAATTCGCCAGCACCGATGTGTCACTGGTGATCGGCGCCAACGACGTGGTCAATCCGGTGGCCAGGACCGATCCGGCCAGCCCGATCTACGGCATGCCGATCCTGGACGTGGTCAATTCGCGCAACACGGTGGTGATCAAGCGCGGCAAGGGCACGGGGTTTGCCGGGATCGAAAACGCGCTGTTCTACGCCGACAACACCCGCATGCTCTATGGCGACGGGGCCGAGGCGGCGGGCGCGCTGGTCAGCGAGTTGAAGGCCCTGGATGGGGGCGGGCATTGAGCGCTTGGTGTAGTGCAATCGCGCTCACATGCGCGGGTGAAACGCCACGTCGGTCGGTGCTGCGCCGTGGCGTTGCCAGGTGCGCCCATATGTCCGGATCACACGTCTCGTGCGTCGAGTGCGCGATGCCCTCACCGCTCGCGGGACACGCCGCAAGTACGTCCCTGTAGGCTCGGTGGCGGCATCCATGCCGCCACACGGTCCCACAAGCGGCGAGGGCACCGCGCCAGAGAGTTGGCGGATGGTTTGTTGAAAAGCGAAGCCACTGCGTCGCCGGACGGCTGGTTGCTTGTTGAAAGCCTTACGTACCGACCAACTCGACGGGTCCTTGTCCGCCGCCCGTCGCGGAACCTTACGCGGCATGGATGCCGCGTAAGAGCTTGCAAGGATGTACTTGCGGCGTGTCCCGCGATGGGCCGCGGGCAAGGACCGCGCAGCAGACACGCGGCGCTTTCCAGGTATCGCTGGGTTGTCTCAAACCAGAGCGACGGCGTTCGAGGAGCCGCGTTACGCGAAACAGCACGGGCGACGCATCAGCGTCGGCCAACTCCTGCATCGGCTATTGCAACGGACGCACGCGAGTCAGCGCGCAGCCCACCACGCCAGCACCAGCGCGGTGGCGTAGCACAGCAGATCGAACGCATTGTTGGCCAGTTGCAGCAGGGTCCAGGCCAGGCGCGGACCCATTTTCTGCGCCGACGTCCATGGGTCCAGGCCCAGCGATCCGCCGACCTGCGCCGAGGCAATGCCCCAGTTGGTGGCAATGATGATCGCTGCGGTGGCCACCACCGCCACGCCGATGCGCAAGGGACCGGCGCGCAAGCTGCCCAGGCGCAGCATCCAGACCACTTCCAGGGCGACCAGCACCGCCATCCAGCCGGCCTGGTTGCCAAGGGCCAGGGCGATCAGCAGCCAGGCGATGAGGGCGGTGACGCTTCCCAGCAACAGGAGCGGGGGCCAGAGCCAGTGGGCGCTTCTGGCGGACGCGGAGGTGGGCGGCATTGGAGCTCCTGACAGTGCGCACATGATAGAGCGCATGCCACGCTTTGCGAGGCCCCGGATGCCTGGATGGAATGCAGCGTCGCCAGCCAGGCGCGTTGTCTGCGGCAGCGGCGGGGTTGCTGTCGGCTAGAATGGCCGACTTGCGCGCGTCCGGCGCGGCCCCATATCCAGCCCATGTATTCCCGTAGCAGCGAACCCGTCCAGTTCGAACGCGATTGCGATGCCGTCATGGTGCCGCAGGGCGATTCAGTGACCCTGCCCGCAGGCAGTTACGGCTATATCACCCAGGCACTGGGTGGCAGTTACACCGTCTTTGTCGAGGGCAATCTGTTCCGCATTGCCGGCAAGGATGGCGATGCGATCGGCAAGGAGGCCCCGCCCGGGCTGGAACTGCCCGACAACGCCAGCGACGAGGAGGTCGAGGCCCTGGTGTGGCAGCAGCTGCGCACCTGCTTCGACCCGGAAATTCCGTTCAACATCGTCGATCTGGGGCTGGTCTACGAGGCGGTGGTCAGCCATCGCGAGCAAGACGATCAGCGCCGGGTGGACGTCAAGATGACGCTCACCGCACCCGGTTGCGGCATGGGTGAGATCCTGGTCGACGACGTGCGCAGCAAGCTGGAAATGATCCCGACCATTGCCGAGGCCGATGTCGAGCTGGTGTTCGACCCGCCCTGGGGCCGGCATATGATGTCCGAAGCGGCCCGTCTCGAGACCGGCATGCTCTGATCGCCAGGCGCCATGTCCACGGGCTGGCGCTGCGTCCTTTCGCCCGCCATACAGGAATCTTCCGGTGTCCGTGTCCTTTGCTTCCACCCGTTCTCCGTCGCCGCGCAGTGCCGACGAACTGTCCGTGATCCTGGCAGCGCCCGGTTTCGGGCTGCATTTCACCGACCACATGGTTGCCATCTCCTGGAACAACGAGCAGGGCTGGCACGACGCGCAGGTACGTGCCTACGGACCGCTGCAACTGGATCCGGCCGCCTCGGTGCTGCATTACGGCCAGGAGATCTTCGAAGGCATCAAGGCCTACCGGCACGCCGATGGGTCGATCTGGACCTTCCGCCCGCAGGCCAATGGCGAGCGCCTGCAACGCTCTGCGCGCCGCCTGGCGCTGCCGGAACTGCCGGTGGACCTGTTCGTCGAATCGCTGCGCCAGTTGGTGGCGGTGGACGCCGGCTGGGTGCCCTCGGCACCGGAAACCAGCCTGTATTTCCGCCCCTTCATGATTGCCGATGAGGCCTTCCTGGGCGTGCGCGCCGCGCACAAGGCCTCGTACTACGTGATTGCCAGCCCGGCTGGCCCGTATTTCGCCAAGGGCGTGGCGCCGGTGTCGATCTGGTTGTCTACCGAATACGCGCGTGCGGCCAAGGGCGGCACCGGCGCGGCCAAGTGTGGCGGCAACTACGCCGCGTCCCTGCTGCCGCAGCAAAAGGCCCAGGCCCAGGGCTGCTCGCAGGTGCTGTTCCTGGACCCGGTGGAAGGCAAGTACATCGAAGAACTGGGCGGCATGAACGTGTTCCTGGTCTACAAGGACGGCACGCTGGTGACGCCGGAGTTGTCCGGCAGCATCCTGGAAGGCATCACCCGCGACAGCATCCTGCAGCTGGCCCGTGACCGTGGCATGCGCGTGGTCGAGCGCAAGGTCGCCATCGACGAGTGGAAGCAGGGCGTGGCCTCCGGCGAGATCGCCGAGGTCTTCGCCTGTGGCACCGCTGCGGTGGTCACGCCGATCGGCGAGCTCAAGGGCGACGGATTTGCGGTGGGCGATGCCGCAGCGCCGGCGGGCGAGGTGACCATGTCGCTGCGCCAGGAACTCACCGATATCCAGTACGGGCGTGTGCCGGACCGTCACGGTTGGCTGGTGCGTTTGTCGTAGGCCGACATACAGCGTCAAACGCGGCCCCCGTGTGCAACACGGGGGTTTTTTTTGGCCTGCCATGCAGCAGAAAACGTCTTCAACGGGTCAAAAACAGCCGCAAGCGGGCTGAACAGAGCTGATGCGTGTCACAAAACTGATATTTAAGTTTCAAAAGTGTCGAGTTCGTATTGTCCAGTTCGGTTCGCGTAAGATAGCTTCGCTGAACGGATCGATAACAGGGGGCTCGATTCGCGGATCCGGCGCTGACCTACGGAAGGCGGCGCCGGCATACACCGCCTCGGCGGTACTCTTTGATTTGGAAGGGAATTCGATGTCGAACGTGTCGTCTCGCAAGCGTCCTCGCACGCTCACCGTCCTCAGCGCCACCGCGCTGACCTCCCTGTTGCTGGCAACGCCTGCGTTTGCCGGCGAGGTCTATCTGGACGGCCTTGCCACTGCCCAGACCCACCAGAAATTCATCGTCACCTACAAGGATGGCAGCACTGCACTGGCCAGCCCGAGCGCGCTGACCACCTCGCTGCGCGCCGCCGCCCGCGCGATGCCGGCCAAGTCCGGCAAGGCGCTGGGCCTGAGCCCGGTGCGTCGGCTGGCGCTGGGGCCGGAACTGGTCAAGGCCGATCGCGCGCTGGACCGCGCCGAAGCCGAAACCCTGATGCGCCAGCTGGCGGCCGACCCTAACGTGCAGGCCGTGGAAGTCGACCAGATCCTGCACGCCACGCTGACCCCCAACGACACCCGGCTGTCCGAACAGTGGGCATTCGGCACGACCAATGCCGGCCTCAACATCCGCTCTGCATGGGACAAATCCACCGGTGCCGGCGTGCGCGTGGCGGTCATCGACACCGGCATCGTCAGCCATCCAGACCTCAACGCCAACATCCTGTCGGGCTACGACTTCATCAGCGACGCGGCAACCGCGCGCGACGGCAACGGGCGCGACAGCAATCCCGCCGACGAGGGCGATTGGTACGCCGCCAACGAGTGCGGCACGGGCATTCCGGCGGCAACCTCCAGCTGGCACGGGACCCACGTCGCCGGCACGGTTGCCGCGGTGACCAACAATTCCAGCGGCGTAGCCGGTACTGCCTATGGCGCGCAGGTGATCCCGGTGCGCGTGCTCGGCAAGTGCGGCGGTTCGCTGTCGGATATCTCAGATGCCATCATCTGGGCGTCGGGCGGCACCGTTTCGGGAGTGCCAACGCTGTCTTCGGCGAATGCGGCCGAGGTCATCAACATGTCGCTCGGCGGCGGTGGCGCCTGTTCGGCCACCATGCAGAACGCCATCAACGGTGCGGTGTCCCGTGGCACCACCGTGGTGGTGGCTGCGGGCAACGATGCATCCAATGTGTCCGGTTCGCTGCCGGCCAACTGCAACAACGTGATTGCGGTTGCGGCCACCACCTCGTCAGGCGCCAAGGCCAGCTACTCCAACTTTGGTACCGGCATCGATGTGTCCGCGCCGGGCTCGGCCATCCTGTCCACGCTCAACAGCGGCACCACCACGCCGGGCAGCGCCAGCTACGCGTCCTACAACGGCACCTCAATGGCATCGCCGCACGTGGCCGGTGTGGTGGCGCTGGTGCAGTCGGTGGCGCCCACGCCGTTGACCCCGGCGGCAGTGGAAACCCTGCTGAAGAACACCGCCCGTGCGCTGCCGGGCGCCTGCTCCGGCGGCTGCGGCGCCGGCATCGTCAATGCCGATGCTGCAGTCACCGCCGCAATCAATGGCAGCAATGGCGGCGGCGGTGGCGGCAGCGGCAACACCCTGACCAACGGCACCCCGGTGACCGGCCTGGGCGCAGCCACGGGCGCAGAGCTCAACTACACCATCGCGGTACCGGCCGGCAGCGGCACGCTGACGGTGGCGATCAGCGGCGGCACCGGCGATGCAGACCTGTATGTGCGCGCCGGCAGTGCGCCGACCGACACGACCTACACCTGCCGCCCGTACCGCAGCGGCAATGCCGAAACCTGCAGCATCACCGCGCCCTCCGGCACGTATTACGTGCGGGTCAAGGCGTTCAGTACCTTCTCTGGCGTGACCTTGCGGGCCAGCTACTAAGAGCAGCTGACAAACTACTGCGCGTCCGTCACCCACCTGACGAGCGCTCGCGATGTTTTGGTAGCCGCTCCAAGGCCTGCCGCTCGATGCGGTCTGCGTTGTCTGGCCCTGCGCCAGGCAGCGCAGTCACCGCGCACCCCATCTGCGATGTCTCGCTCACGTCTGCCCTTGCGGCCGGCGCAGGCGGCGCATTGCCGCTCGGCCGGGATGGACACCGGTCAGTCGTTTCGACGGGCGCCAGCGCTCGTCCATTCCGGCCCAACCCGCAGTCTGCGGCAACGGCCGGCCATCGCGCCGCAACCGCGGCACTTCTTAAAAAATCTGAGGAACGATCGATGTCCAATGTGTCGCAACGTCGTGCACCTGCACGCGCACTGGTGGTGCTGGGTGTTTCCGCGCTGACCTCCCTGCTGGCCGTGCCGGCGTTCGCCGGTCAGGTCAACCTGTCCGGCCTGGATTCCCAGCCGACGCTGGATCGCTTCATCGTCAAGTACAAGGACGGCAGCAGCCCGGCGGTGAGTCCGACCTCGATGCGCGCCTCGCTGAACTCGGTTGCCACCGCGGTGCCGGCCCGCGCCGGCCGCGCGCTGGGCCTGAACCATGTGCGCCGCACCGCGCTGGGCTCGGAAGTGCTCAAGGCCACCCGTGGCCTGGACCGCGCCGAGGCCGAAACGCTGATGCGCCGCATCGCCGCCGATCCTAGCGTGGACTATGTCGAAATCGACCAGATCATGTACCCCACGCTGACCCCGAACGACACCCGCCTGTCCGAGCAGTGGGGCTTTGGCACCACCGCCTCCAGCATCAACGTGCGCCCGGCCTGGGACACGGCCACCGGCACCGGCGTGGTGGTGGCCGTGATCGATACCGGCATCACCAGCCATCCGGATCTCAATGCCAACGTGCTGCCCGGCTACGATTTCATCAGCGATGCCGCGCGTGCGCGCGACAACAATGGCCGTGACAGCAATCCGGCCGACCAGGGCGACTGGCGCGCGGCCAACCAGTGCGGGACCGGCATTGCAGCGGCCAATTCCAGCTGGCACGGCACCCACGTGGCCGGCACCATCGCGGCTGTGACCAACAACAACAGCGGCGTGGCCGGCACTGCGTTCAATGCGCGCATCGTGCCGATCCGTGCGCTGGGCCTGTGCGGTGGCGCCACCTCCGACATCGTCGATGCCATCGTGTGGGCCTCGGGCGGCAGCGTGTCCGGCGTGCCGGCCAATGCCAATCCGGCCGAAGTGATCAACATGTCGCTGGGCGGCAATGGCAGCTGTTCCACCACCTACCAGAACGCCATCAATTCGGCGGTGTCGCGCGGTACCACGGTGGTGGTGGCGGCCGGCAACAGCAATGCCAACGTGGCCAACTTCACTCCGGCCAGCTGCGCCAATGTGATCTCGGTGGCTTCGATCACCTCGGCCGGCGCGCGGTCGAGCTTCTCCAACTTCGGCAGCACCATCGACATCTCCGGCCCCGGCTCGGCCATCCTGTCCACGCTCAACAGCGGCACCACCACCCCGGGTTCGGCCAGCTACGCCAGCTACAACGGCACCTCGATGGCGGCACCGCATGTGGCCGGCGTGGTGGCGCTGGTGCAGTCGGTGGCGAGCCGGCCGCTGACCCCAGCGGCAGTGGAAACCCTGTTGAAGAACACCGCCCGTCCGCTGCCGGGCACCTGCTCGGGCGGCTGCGGTGCCGGTATCGTCAACGCGGCCGGTGCGGTCAGCCAGACCCCGTGACACTCCGCCGGCCGCGCGCTGCCTGCATGACCGCCGGCAGCGCCGTCGGGCCGGTCCCCACCGACCTGTCGGTGTTTTGAATTCCGCACTGCCCCGCTTCGGCGGGGCAGTGTGCGTTTGGGGCTTTGCCACGCCTGGGCGTTGGCCGACCGGATGCGGCAATGGCTGAACAAAGCGCATGGCGCGGCCTTTGGGCCGCTTCAGACACGCAGATGGCACGCCGATAGCCAGCCCACGTGAGGCATGGCCGTGCGCAACCGCCCCACGATCGGGCAGTGCGCGTCGCAGAGGGTGTCAGCGCGTTGTCTTCCGAACTTCAGCTCCCTGGGGAGGGGTGATCCATGTCGCATGTCTCGGTTGGTGTGCTGCGCCACGCTGCATTTGTCTGTGCGTTGTCCTGCACGTTTTATGCCACTGCCGGCGAGGTCAGCCTGCAAGGGCTGGCCTCCAGTTCCACCCATCAACGTTTCATCGTCAGCTACAAGGACCGCGTCGGCAGCAGCCGTGCCACCGGGCTGTCTGCGCCGTGGCGCGAGATTGCCAGTGCCGTGCCTGCACGGCAGGGGCGGGCGTTGGGTCTGTCGACCACGCGCCGGCTCAGCACCGGCCCGATGCTGTTGGTGGCCGACCGTAAGCTCGATCGGGTGGATGCGGAAAGCCTGATGCGGCGGCTCGCCGCCGACCCGGCGGTCAAGCGGGTGGAAGTGGATGTGCTGATGCGCCCCTTGCTGGTGCCCAACGACCCTGGCGTTCCGCAGCAATGGGCGATGGGCACCAGTAACGCCGGCCTCAACATCCGCCCGGCCTGGGACCGTTCCACCGGCAAGGGCATCGTGGTGGCGGTGATCGATACCGGCATCACCGCGCATCCGGACCTGGCCGCCAATGTCCTGCCCGGCTACGACTTCATCACCGATCCGGCAACCGCCCGCGACGGCAATGCGCGCGACGCCAACGCCGCCGACCAGGGCGACTGGTCAGCCGCGAACGAATGTGGCTCCGGTGCGTCCGCGTCCAGCTCCAGCTGGCATGGCACCCATGTGGCCGGCATCGTCGCCGCCGTGGGCAATAACAGCAGCGGCGTGGTGGGCACCGCGTTCAATGCCAAGCTGCTGCCGCTGCGGGTGCTGGGCAGGTGTGGTGGCTACATGTCCGATATCGCCGACGCCATCGTCTGGGCAGCGGGCGGCAAGGTGACCGGGCTGCCAGCCAATGCGAATCCTGCCACGGTGATCAATCTGTCGCTGGGTGGCTACGGCAGTTGCTCGGCGACGATGAGTAATGCCATTGCCGCCGCGGTGACGCGTGGCAGTTCGGTGGTGGTGGCCGCGGGCAACAGCAATATGGATGTCTCCACCAGCGTGCCGGCCAACTGCCCGAACGTGATCGCGGTGGCGGCCACCACCTCGGCCGGCGCGAAGGCCGGTTTTTCCAACTTCGGCAAGGGCGTGGACATCGCGGCGCCGGGGCAGGCCATCGTGTCCACGCTCAACAGCGGCGCCACGGTGCCGGGCAACGCGGCGTATGCGTCGTACAGCGGCACCTCGATGGCCGCGCCGCATGTGGCCGGTGTGGTGGCGTTGATGCAGTCGGTGGCCTTGAACCCGCTCACGCCGGCAACGGTCAAGGCTTTGCTCAAGAGCAGCGCGCGGCCACTGCCGGTGGCCTGCCCCCAGGGCTGCGGGGCGGGGGTGGTGAACGCCGACGGGGCGCTGGCGGCAGTGGTCGCATCGACCACGCTTGCCCGCAATGTGGCGCGCACGGGGCTGAGCGCGGCGCAGTCGGACGTGCTGTATTACCAGGTCAATGTCCCGGCCGGCACACGCGCGCTGAAAGTGACGCTCGCCGGTGGCAGCGGCAACGCCGATCTGTCGCTGCGCGCGGGCGCGCTACCCAGCGACAGCGCGTACAGCTGTCGCAGCATGCTGCCCGGCAATGCCGACAGCTGCACGGTGAACGCACCGGCGGCCGGTACGTACTACGTGCGGTTGAAGGCGACGTTGGCGTTTTCCGGAGTCAGTGTCACGGCGGCGTACTGAGTCTTGCGTCAGGCCTGCGACCGCCGCGGCTTATCGCGGCTGGACAAGCCGTAGCGAGCGGTCGTCAGGTGGTGTGGACGGCGCACTCGACACCGGAGTGCGCGCGTGATGCATGCTGCGCCGAGCCGTCACCGCACCCGCGTGGCGGCTGCGCAATCGGCTTGTCGGCCGCTTTTACTCGCACAGTGTGCAGGCGCGTGCACGAAGGGCCTGCAACAGCTGTTCGCCGGGCAATTCCAGCAGCAAGCCGCGCTGACCGGCATTGATCCAGAGCCCGGGTGCGTCCAGCGCGGTGGCTTCCACCAGCACCGGTGCCTGCCGTTGCTGGCCGAGCGGGCTGATCCCGCCCACCTTGTAGCCGGTGCGGCGCTCGGCGTCGGCCACGTCCATCATGCGGGCGGACTTGCCGCCCTGCGCGCTGGCGAGTTTCTTCAACGACAGGCGCCGGTCGCAGGGAATCACCACGCACACCGCCTGGTCGTCGACCCAGGCCATCAGGGTTTTCAGCACCGTCTGCGGTGGCAGGCCGAGCGCAGTGGCTGCCTGCAGGCCCTTTGCATCGGCATCGGCTTGGTAGTCGTAGGGATGCAGGACGTACGCCACGCCTGCCGTGTCCAGGGCACGGGTGGCGCGGGTCGCCTTGCTCATGGCCTCAGATCGATTCGAAGCGGTTGGCGGCGACGTTCTTGCGTACCTTCTGCGGGTTCCAGACGCGCCCGTTCATGGCGATGTAGACGCCGGCCGGCAAGGATTGCACCGCACCCACCGCGCAGCCGATGTTGAATTCCGCATCCGAGCCGCGAAAGCGCGCCGGATTGAGCGCGCCGGTCATCACGATGGTCTTGTCGGGAATCGACTGCAGCACCTTGCCGGTTTCCACCATCGAGTCGGTGCCGTGGGTGATGAGCACGTGTTGGGTGGGCTGGGCGGCGATGGTGGCGCGGATCAGTTCGCGATCGGCCTCGGTGATGTGCAGCGAATCCTTGCGGATGATCGGAATCACCGAGAAGCGGAAGGTCACGCCCAGTTCCTTGAGGATCTGGCCGATCTGCGGGTCGCCGATCTGGTAATCGGATTTGTCGTCGAAGTAGATCTTGTCGATCGTGCCACCGGTGGTGACGATCAGAAGGTCTTCCATTGCTGCCAATCCTGTAGGGCCAATGCGGTGCAGGCCGCGCGCGGGGCGGCCATGATACCGCCCGCCCAAGATGCTGGCAGCGCTGACCCTTCGACAAACAGCACGGATGTCGAAAACGTGCGCTCACGCGTGGCTACCGGCGGAGCGTGCCGCGGCGCAGATGGCCTGCGGCCGGTCAGCGCGCCTCGCGCTTGCCGCCGAAACGCGCGGCCATGCCGGGGCCACCCACCAGGCCCACGACCGCCAGCGCAAGCAGCAGTTCCAGCCATGCCATCGCGCGTGCCTGCGGCTGGCTCCAGGCGGCCATCACGCCGTGGCTGAACCAGCCCAGCGCAAACACACCCGCCCAGAAACGCGCACGCGCGCTGCGTACCGCCAGCACACCGGTCAGCGCGGCCGGCAGCACGAACACGAGGAACGCGGCGAGCGGCCGCGGGTCGTCGTGAAACCAGGCCGCGAATAACACCGCCAGTGCCAGCAGCGCGGCGCTCAGCAGCCAATGCATGGCGCGCACGCTCATGGAGTTGCCAGCCGCCGTGCGACATCGGCCACCCGGCGGCCCAATGCGCGCGCCAGCAGGGCTTCGTCCTCGCTGGGTTGCGGGTCGCCGCCGGCGCCGGACACATGGCTGGCACCGTACGGCGTGCCGCCGCTGGTGGTGTGGCTGAGCGCGGCTTCGGTGAATGGGATGCCCACGATCAGGCAGCCGTGGTGCAGCAGCGGCAGGTGCATCGACAGCAGGGTGGATTCCTGCCCGCCGTGCATCGAGGCGGTAGAGGTGAACACCGCTGCCGGCTTGCCCGCCAGGGTACCGCTGGCCCATTCGGCGCCCAGGCTGTCGAGGAAATGCTTCATCGGCGCAGCCATGTTGCCGAAGCGGGTCGGGCTGCCCAGCAACAGGCCGCTGCATTCGGCCAGATCGGCACGGTCCACATAGGGCGCGCCTTCGTCCGGCACCGGCGGGGCGCTGGTCTGGGTCACTGCGGCCACCGGCGGCACCGTGCGCAAGCGTGCGCTCATGCCGGGCACCTCGCCGATGCCGCGCGCGATCTGCCGCGCCAGCCGTGCCACCGAACCGCCACGGCTGTAATACAGCACCAGAATCTCCGCCATCGTGTCTCTGCCGCCTGTGTGAGTTGCCGCAGTATCGGCCAAGCCGCTGCCCCACTGCACGCCGCGGCTGCGGCAAGGCCGCGATGACGGCGCATCGGGTACCCTTGCGCGATGGCGCGTGTGAACACACTCCACCAATGGAAAGAACGTCTGCACGACCGCGCGCGGACGGTGAGCTTCGGGCGCTTTTTGTGGCGCCGCTTCCTGGACGATCGCTTGTTCCAGGCCGCCGCGTCGCTGGCCTACACCACGGTGTTTGCGTTGGTGCCGCTGGCGATCGTGGTGTTCGGCGTGCTGTCCGCCTTCCCCGCGTTCAACGAGTGGAAGGACGCACTGACCGACTTCATCTTCAACAACTTCGTGCCCGGCGCGGCGCGTTCGGTGCAGAACTATCTCAACCGCTCGCTGGAAGACCTGGGCAAGTTCACCGTGGCCGGTATGGTCGCGCTGGTGGCCTCGCTGCTGATCACCCTGCACAGCATCGAGCAGACCTTCAACAACATCTGGCGGGTGGCCGCTGCGCGCCCCAAGGTGACGCGCTTTTTGATCTATTGGACGGTGCTGACGCTGGGCACGATGCTGGCCGCCGCGGCGATGGCAATGGCCGCCTACGTGTTCGCGCTGCCGTTGTTCCGCACTACCGAAGGCCAATGGCTGGCCGAATTTGCCTGGCGGCTGGCGCCGATGGCGGTGGAGTTCGTCTGCATCGTATTGATCTACCGGGTGGTGCCGCAGCATGCGGTGCGCCTGCGGCATGCGCTGCCGGGCGCCTTGCTGGCGGTGATCCTGATGGAGATCGTGAAGTGGGGCTTCGGCTTCTACCTGGGTAACTTCCAGACCTATCAGCGCATCTACGGCGCGCTGTCGGCATTGCCGATCCTGTTGTTGTGGATCTACCTGAGCTGGGTATCGGTGCTGCTGGGCGCCTCGCTGGCCTCGTCGATGTCGGCCTTCCGCTACCAACCCGAAGCCATGCGCCTGCCGCCGGGCTTCGAGATCTACGGCCTGCTGCGCCTGCTGGGCCGGTTCCGCCAGGCGCGCATCCACGGCAATGGCCTGGACGAAGACCGCATCCTGGCGCTCGAACCGATGCTCACCGACACCTTGATGCAGGAGCTGCTGTGCGAGCTCAAGCGCATCCGCCTGTTGCGGCGTGACGAGCGCGGCCAGTGGTTGCTGGCACGCGACCTGGACGTGGTGCCGCTGGCCGAGCTCTACGAACACTGCCAGTTGCGCGTGCCGATCGAAGACCGCCCGCTGCCGTGCCGCGACGACGCCTACGGCCAGGCCGCTGCCGCGGCGCTGGAACAGCTGCGCCAACCGTTGCGCGGCGTGCTGGCGCAACCGGTTGGCGACCTTTACACCCACCTCCCCGGAGATCCTCCATGACCGTGCGCCTATTGCGCGGCGCCTGTGCGCTGCTGTTGCCGCTGTTGTTGCTGACCGCCTGCAAGCCCACCGGCGAGGGCACGCCGGCTGCCAACCCTGCGACCACTGCGCCGGCAGCGCCTGCCCAGCCAGCCGGGACACCGGCCGCCACGGAGCCTGCCGGCGCCACCGGCACCTCGGTCGTGCAGCAGACCGCGCAGATGCCCAAGCTGTCGCTGCCCACCGTCTCGGGCGAGACCTACGACCTGGCCGCGCATCGCGGCAAGTGGGTGGTGGTCAACTTCTGGGCCACCTGGTGCGCGCCCTGCCTGAAGGAGATGCCGGAGCTGTCGGCCCTGCACACCATGCGCGACACCGTCGAAGTGGTGGGCCTGGCCTACGAAGACATCACCGCCGCCGACATGCAGGCGTTCCTGAAGGACCACCCGGTGTCCTACCCGGTGGCCATCCTCGACCCCTACCAGCCGCCGCAGGATTTCGCCACGCCGCGTGGCCTGCCGATGACCTACCTGATCGGCCCGGACGGCAAGGTGGCCAAGCAGTTCCTGGGCCCGGTCACGGCGCGCGATATCGAAACGGCGGTAGGCATCACCGGCAAGGCCGGCTGATGCAGGCCGCGCGTTTCGTGGTCAGCGGCGTGGTGCAGGGCGTGTGGTATCGCGCCTCCACCCGCGAGCAGGCGCTGGCGCTGGGGCTGCGCGGGCATGCGCGCAACCAGGCCGATGGCAGCGTGGAGGTCGTCGCGGCCGGCAACGAGGCGGCGCTGCACGCGCTGGAACGCTGGCTGTGGCAGGGCCCACCGGCGGCCAGCGTTGCCACGGTGGTGCGCACGCCGTGTGCGCTGCCGCCGTCTGAAGACTTTGTAACTGGCTGAGCGCACGCCAGCGCAGCGGGGCAACAGAGTTGGGTCGCCTCGCCGATAACCCTGTCAACGCGATCAGGCGTTCAGGGGAATGCAATGGCTGCTCCATCTCAAGATCACACTCACGGGCACGACCTGCCTGCCCACGGCATCACGCGTGTGCTGGCGCAGTGGGGGCCGTGGCTCTATCTCGCCGCGTTGCTGGGGATTGGCTGGTTGTTGTTCCAGCAGCCGCAAACGCGCGTACTGCGCCCCGGGCAGGCGGCCGCCGGCTGGCTGCTGGCCTGGACCTTCGGTGGCATCGTGATCGGTGCGGTGGTGTGGAGCCTGCGGCTGGCGCGGCGTGGCCTGGGTGCGCCCAGCGCCAGCTATCCGCCGTCGGCGCGCCTGCCCGAGTCCTGGGCCGATGCCTATGCGGCATTGCTGCGCCCGGCGGCTGTGGCCCCGGTGAGCGCGGCCAGGCTCGATCCGACCAGCACCCAGCGCGGCGCGGCCTGGCACCGCTTCGGTGCCGGCATGCTCAGTGCGGAAAGTTTCGACCCCAACGACGCCACCCGCACGCCCTGGGACGGCATGGATGCCCAGGCCTGCATCGCCCGGCTGGATGAGGTGCGTGGCGCCTGGCAGAACGCCTCGGCCAATCGCGCGCTGCAACAGGAGCGCCGCTACTGGCTGGACGTGGTGCTGTCGCTGCTCGATCACGGCGTGATGCGTCCGCTGCAGGACGGCTATCTGCCCGACACGGCTGCGCTGCGCACCGAACGTTTCCTGCTCGGCGCCGATGCCGGCCCGACCGTACTGGCCGACGTGCCGGCATTGTTCGCGCGCCGTCTGGCCCTGGCCATCGAGGCGATGCCGGCCGCGCAGCGCGATGCAGCCGGCACCCAGTGGCGCCTGTTGCAACAGCTGCATGCCCTGGTCGCCGAAAGCCGCATGCTGGATGAGCGCTCGCAGGTGATCCAGGTGCTGGCCTGGAACCCGGACGTGGACCTGGACCAGGTCGAGGTGGCCTACATCCTGGCCGCCGAATACCGCGAAGGCATGCGCGACTGGTTGCGCCGCGCCGCCCTGGTGCGCCTGCCCGACAGTGCCCTGCGCCTGGACGAAGTCTTGCTGTCTTCGTGCAGCCCGCTTGGCCCGCAGGCCGACGATGTCGACTACATGGAAGCGATGCGCCCGCTGCACCGCGGCTTCATGCAGTTGTTCAATCAGCGCCTGAGCCAGCTGGTGCTGCAGGCCGAGCAGGCCGAACGTCAGGCCGGCCTGCATCCGCTGCCGCGCGCCACCGCGGCCAGCGACGAAGTCTCTCAGGACTGGCCGGCGTAATCGTCGATCGGTTCCAGCATGCCGTAGCGTTCCTTGTGCGGCTTGCCGTGCAAGGGCGGCAGCGCTAGCGGTTCCTCGGGCACCGAGGTGTCCGGAAGCCGATCCAGCAGGTCGCGGATCAGGCTCAGCCGGCCGCGTTTCTGGTCGTTGAAGTCCACCAGCGTCCACGGCGCCGCCGGAGTGTGGGTCGCTTCGAGCATGCGCTCGCGCGCCTCGGTGTAAGCCTCGTATTTGTCGCGCGACTGCAGGTCCACCGGCGACAGCTTCCAGCCCTTGAGCGGGTCTTGGTGCCGCTCGGCAAAGCGTTCTTCCTGCTCGGCCTGATCCACGCACAGCCAGTATTTGAACAGCAGGATGCCGTCATCGACCAGCATCTGCTCGAAGCGCGGCGCCTGCTGCAGGAACGTTTCGTACTGCGCATCGGTGCAATAGCCCATCACCCGTTCCACGCCGGCGCGGTTGTACCAGCTGCGATCCATCAGCACCAACTCGCCGCCGGCCGGCAGATGCGTGACATAGCGCTGGAAGTACCACTGCGTGCTTTCGCGATCGTTGGGCTTGGGCAGCGCCACCACCCGGCATTGCCGTGGATTGAGGTGGCTGGCGATGGTCTGGATCACGCCGCCCTTGCCGGCGGTGTCGCGGCCTTCCACCAGCACCAGGGCGCGTTGATTGGTATGGTGCAGCCAGCGCGCCATGCCGACCAGTTCCAGTTGCAGCGGCGCCAGTAGTTTCTTGTAGGCCTTGCGTTTGAGGTGCGACATGCGCGTTCCAGCAAAAGTGCAGAACGCGCAGGCTATTGCCCCAGACGTGGACGCAGTGTCGCCAGGTTGCAGGGTCTGGTGCGTGCATCCAGTTGCGCGCGCACGATCTTTTCCCACGCCGTGCGGCAGGCCGAGGTGGAACCGGGCAGGCAGAACACGAAGCTGTGGTTGGCCAGCCCCGCAAACGCGCGCGATTGCAGCGAGGACGTCCCGATTTCGTCAACGCTGACCGCACGGAACATCTCGCCGAAGCCGGGCATCAGCTTGTCCAGCAGCGGAGTGATCGCCTCCGGCGTACTGTCACGGCCGGTGAAGCCGGTGCCGCCGGTGACCAGGATGCCGTCGATCTGCGTATCGGCGATCCAGCCCGACACGATCGCACGCATGCGGTAACGGTCGTCCGGACACAGTGCACGCGCGTGCAGCACATGGCCTTCCTGGGTGAGGGCATCGGCCAGGTAGTCGCCGGAGCGATCGTCGGCCAGGGTGCGGCTGTCGGACACGGTCAGCACGCACAGGCGCAAGGGGATGAAGTCGGGAGTCGATGGCATGCGCCAAGCCTAGCGAGCCTGGCGGGCCGGGTACAGCGCCGCGGTGTGAAGCTGCGCAGAGCGCGTCACTATGGGGCATCGTCTGACGCGTCGCTCTTAGCCCCTCTCCCCGCGGGAGAGGGGTTGGGGTGAGGGTACGGGCGAAGCCTGCATGGCAGCACTTCTCACATCGGAGACACAAGGCTGCAGTGATCGGCAGATCACCGAGCATTGGCAATCAGTTACTGCCTAAGCATCGCAGGTTTGCTCGCACCCTCATCCGGCGCTGCGCGCCACCTTCTCCCGAGGGGAGAAGAACGCAGGTCTGTCGGCAGCGGTTGGCTCAACTCCGTTGCAGGCAGCGGCTTGAATCACAATCGTCCACAACACACCCTTGGCATGGCATGGCATGGCATGCCACAACCACCAACGACCCCCTAAATCCCCAACCAACCACGCTCCCGCGCCATTACCTGCAGCAGGGCTGCGAGATCGTCCGCAAACCCATCCATATCGAAAACGCCGCTGCGCTGTCGTTGCTCGGCAAGACGCGCGCGGACATCAGTCAGCAGGTGGGGATGGTTAGCCAGCTCGATGGCGTTGGCCACAAACGCGGCGTCATCGGCCACGTTCATCTGCTCCAGCCCCAGGTGATGATTCAGGCTGCCAGCCACACGCGCCGCAAACGTCTCGCCGGGCGTCGTCAGCACCGGGCAGCCTGCCCATAACGCATCGGAGGCGGTGGTGTGCGCGTTGTAGGGATGCGTGTCCAAAAACAGATCCGCATGCCGGTAGCGCGCCAGGTACTGCGCGTGCGGCAACTTCGGCATGAACACCAAACGCTGCGGATCCACGCCCTGCGCCTGTGCCACCGCACGCAACCGCGCATCGGCCTGGCCTGGGCCGGAAAGCAGCCACAGCACGCTGCCCGGTGCTGCGCGCAGCACCGCCAGCATGCGGGCCATGCTGCGCGCATTGAGCTTGTAGCTGTTGTTGAAGCAGCACAGCACCACGCCATGCTCGGGCAGGCCGCAGTCCGCACGCGAGGGCGGCACGGCAACCGTGCGCGAGGTGTCCGACGGTTGAAACACGCGAGGCAAACGCAGTACCTGCTCGCTGTAGCACGGCGCCAACGACGGGGGCAGCGCGAAGGCATCGCCCAGCACGTAATCCATCCAGGGCGCACCGGAGGTGCCCGGGTAGGCCAGCCAGTTGATCTGCACCGGTGCCGGGCGCAAGGCGAACACTTCCGGCCGTCCGCCACCGCCCCAGCCGCGCAGATCGAACAGCACATCGATGCCGTGCGCGCGGATGTGCCGGGCCGCTTCCACATGCCCCAGCGTGGTCACGTCGTGCAGCGTGGTGGCACGCGCAAGCCGCGCACGGATTTGGCTTCCGTCATCGTGGCTGGTGGCGAACAGATGCACCTGCAGCCCCGGCTGACGCTGCTGCAAGGCTTCCAACAGCGCCACCGTCAGCAAGCCGGTGGGATGCGCACCGAAGCCGTTGGAGACGAAACCGATCCGCAATGCGCCCTGTCGGCGCAGCGCCACCGGCGGCAGTGGCGGCAACATCGTCGCGATGGCCTGCGCGCGGGTCCGTGCGCAGGCCAGCTGTTCGGCCGCGCTGGCGTCTTCGCTGAGGAATGCGAACGGCTCCACCGCCGCAGCGCCTTGCGCCACTGCCGCACGCACCTGCGTGGACAGCACCTCCACATCGCGCCAATCGCACAGGCGACGCCGCCAGTTGAGCAATTGCGCGGCGATGTATGGCTCGTCGGGAAGCAGCCGGTACGCGCGCGCATAGGCCGCGGCGGCCTGTTCCGGCTGGCCGGCGTCTTCCAGCGCATGGCCCAGCCACAGCGCAATCCCCGGATGCTGCGGCACCAGCTCGGACGCCTGCTGGAGCAGGTGGGCCGCTTCGGCATGCCGTGCCTGTGCCCAGCGCACCCGGCCCAGCCGTGCAATCGCCTCCGGGTGGCCCGGCTGCAGCAGCAGTGCGCCTTGCACCGCCTGCTCGCCGGCCGCGGTGGCGCCCATGCCGAGTTCGGCGTCGGCCAGCATCAACCACGCCACGAAATCGCCGGGCCGGTGCCGTACCGCCTCGCGCAGCTGCAGCAGCTCGCGCGGGACCTGCGCACTCACGGACTGTCGCTCAATCGCGCCAGTTCGTCGGCCTGGTGCTCGTGGATCAGCCGGCCGATCAAGGCATCCAGATCGCCTTCGATGATGTTGGGCAGGTCGTACAGGGTCAGCCCTTCCACCCGGTGGTCGGTGATGCGGCCCTGCGGAAAGCTGTAGGTACGGATGCGCTGGCTGCGGTCGCCGCTGCCCACCTGCAACTTGCGCGTCTGCGCTTCGGCCGCTGCCGCCTTGCTGCGCTCGGTCTCCAGCAATTGCGCCTTCAGCCGCTTCATCGCCTTGTCGCGGTTGGCGTGCTGGCTGCGTTCGGTCTGGCATTCCACCACCACGCCGGTCGGCACATGGGTGATGCGGATCGCCGATTCGGTCTTGTTGACGTGCTGGCCGCCGGCACCGGAGGAGCGAAAGGTGTCCACTTTGAGATCGGCCGGATTGATCACGACCTCTTCCACGTCGTCGGCTTCGGGGATGATCGCCACCGTCGCCGCCGAGGTATGGATACGGCCCTGCGACTCGGTCGCGGGCACGCGTTGCACACGATGGGTGCCGGATTCGAACTTCAGCCGCGAATACGCGCCGCGCCCGACCACGCGCGCCACCACTTCCTTGTAGCCGCCGTGTTCGCCGGGGCTATCGGATTCGATTTCCACCTTCCAGCCCTGGCGCTCGGCATAGCGCGCGTACATGCGGAACAGGTCGCCGGCAAAGATCGCCGCTTCGTCGCCGCCGGTGCCGGCGCGCACTTCCAGGAACAGGTTGCCGTCGTCGCGCGGGTCGCGCGGCACCAGCAGCAGCGCCAGTTGCGCGTCCAGTTCGTCCAGGCGCGCCTGTGCGGCGGCGATTTCTTCCTCGGCCAGTTCGCGCATTTCCGGGTCGTTGCGCATCGCTTCGGCGGCGCTCAGGTCGGCCTTGGCGCGCGCCTCGTCTTCCAGCGCCACCGCCACCGGCTCCAGCTGCGACAGTTCGCGCGACAGGGTGCGGAATTTGTCGTTGTTGCCCACCACGTCCGGGTCGGACAACAGGTGCTGCAGTTCTTCGCGGCGCTCGGCCAGCGCTTCGAGCTTACGGCGCAGGGTCGGCGTCATCAGTCCTCACGATCGGGGTAGCTACAGGGGGATGTTGGTAACCGGGCTTTTCCGGAAACAGCCGGTCGGCTGCGCTGGTCAGTTCCAGGTCGTTGTTGAGCGCGGCATCGCGCAGCGCGGCGGTGGGCGGGTGCAGCAGGCGGTTGGTCAGCGCATGCGCCAACTGTTCCAGCACTTCATCGGCCGGTTTGCCGTTGTGCAATTGCTGGCGCGCCTTGGCCAGCAGTTCGTCGCGGGTGCTGTCGCCGAAGGCGCGCAAGCGCTTCAGCGGGGCCTGGCGCGCATTGGCCTGCACGGTCTCGACGTAGCGCGCCACCTGCAGGTCGATGATGGCCTCGGCCTGGTCGGCGGCCTCGCGGCGGCTGCGGCGGTTGTCTTCGACCGCGCGCTCCAGGTCGTCCACCGTGTACAGGTAGGCATCGCCGAGCTCGGCCACCGAGGCCTCGATATCGCGCGGTACTGCCAGGTCGAACAGCAGCATCGGCTTGCGTTTGCGCGCGCGCAGCGCCTGTTCCACCTGCGCCCGGGTCACCACCGGCTCGCGCGCAGCGGTGGCCGAAAACACCACGTCGGCCTCGGCCAGGTGGCGTTCCAGGTCGGTCAGCGGCAGCGCGTAGCCGCCGTGCTGGCTAGCCAGGGTCTGCGCATGGGCGAGGGTGCGGTTGGCGATCAGCAGGCGCCGCACCCGGCCTTCGCTCAGGTGCTTGGCAGCCAGTTCGATGGTCTCGCCGGCACCGACCAGCAGCACCGTCGATTCGTTGAGCCGGGCAAACGACTCTTGTGCCAGGCGCACCGCGGTGGACGCCACCGACACCGGATTGGCGCCAACGCGGGTATCGGTGCGCGCGCGCTTGGCGACCGAGAACGTCTGCTGGAACAGGCGATCCAGCCCGCTGCCCAGCGCGCCGTGCGCGCGCGCCACGGCCCAGGCGTCCTTCACCTGGCCCAGGATCTGCGGCTCGCCCAGCACCATCGAGTCCAGCCCGGTCGCCACCCGAAACAGATGGCGTACCGCAGCGGCGTCCTGGTGCTGGTAAAGATGGCCACCCAATCCCGGCGCCTGTGCATCCAGCCAGCCGGCCAGTGTCTGGGCATCGTCGGCCATCGCATACAGCTCGGTGCGGTTGCAGGTGGACAGCAGCGCGGCCTCGCTTACCTGGGGCAGCGCACGCAGCGATTCGAGCGCGCGCGGCAGCGCATCACCTGCGAACGCCGCGCGTTCGCGCAGGTCCACAGGTGCGGTCTGGTGATTCAGTCCGAGCACCCACAACGTCATTGTTCAGTTGCTTGCGATAAGCTGGCGGCCATTCAGGGCCCCATTTTACGGCCCGGTTGCCCCCGATGCCTGTACCGATTCGCATCCTGTGTGTTCTTTTGCTGGTCGCAGTCTCCGCCAGTGCCACTGCAGCACCGAAGAAAGCAGCGCCCACCGCCGCCGCCGGCAGTGCCGGTACCTCCTCGCTGGAGCCCGTGCTGGCAGGCGAATTCGCCTTGCAGGCCGGCCAGCTGGACGAGGCCGCCCGCGCCTATCTGGACGCCGCCAAGGCCGAAGCCGGCGACGCCGGGCTGGCCGAACGCGCCGCCCGCATCGCCATGCTGGCCAATGACGACCCGCGCGCCATCGAAGCCCTGGCGCTGTGGCGCGCCCGCGCGCCGTCGTCGATGTCCATGCGCAGCACCGAGGCCTCGCTGGCCCTGCGCCGCAACGATCTTCGCACTGCGCGCCGCGACTTGCTCGGCCTGCTCAAGGAGCCCGACCCGCGCGGCTGGCGCTTTGCGCTGATCGCACTGGCCAATGGCGGCCGCGAGCCGGAGGCCTCGGCCGACGTGCTCGAAGACCTGGTCAAGGCCGGCGCCATTCCCAACCAGATCGAGGCTTGGCAGGAATTCGGCCGGCTGGCGCTGCGCATGGAACGCCCGGCGCTGGCCAAGCGCATCGTCGACGAGGTGGTGCGCCGCTTCCCAGAGGAGCCGCGCGTGGCCTTGCTGCACGCCACCCAGCTGCAGCAGGAGGGCAAGAACGACGAGGCCCTGGCGCTGCTGAAGGCTGTCGAGCCGCAGGCCGTCAAGGACTCCGAACTGCGCGGCGCGCTGGCCTTTGCCTATGACGCCATGGGTCAGACCGAAGCTGCCGCGCGGGTGCTGTCCACCGGGCCGCAGGACACCCAGACCTACGGCCTGCGCGCCTCCATGCTGGCCAAGGAGAAGGACCGCAGCGCGCTGGAAGCGTTATATGGCGAGCTCAAGAGCAACGCGACCAAGCCGGACCCGGACCGCCGCCTGCTGCTGGGCAAGATCGCCGAATTCCTCAAGCGCTACGACGAGGCGGTGGAGTGGTACCGCGGCGTACCCGGCGGCCCGCAGCTGAGCGAGGCGCGCCTGCGCGCGGCCAGCGCACTGTACGAGCTCGGCCGCAAACCCGAGGCGCTGGCCGAGGTGCGCGCGCTGCAGGGCGATGCCAGCGCCGACGACGATGCCCGCCGCGATGCCTATGTGCTGGAAGCCGAGCTGCATCAGCGTGCCGACGATGCCGCCGGCGAACTGGATGCCTTCGAGCGGGGCCTGGCCGCGTACCCGGACGACGGCGCGCTGCTGTACGCCCGTGGCCTGGCCTGGGAGCGGCGCGACGACGTGCCGCGTGCGGAGGCCGACCTGCGCAAGATCCTGGTGGCCGAACCCGAAAACGTCGCAGCGCTGAACGCGCTGGGCTACACGCTGGCCGACCGCACTACCCGCTACAAGGAGGCACTGGCGCTGATCGACCGCGCCCGCACCGCCGATCCGGACAACCCGGCCATCGTCGACAGCTACGGCTGGGTGCTGTATCGCATGGGCCGGACCAAGGAAGCGCTGGTGCAGCTGCGCCGCGCCTGGGCGCTGGTCAAGGACCCGGAGATCGCCGCGCATGTGGGCGAAGTGCTGTGGGTCAGCGGCAAGCAGGACGAAGCGCGGCGCTACTTCGATGAAGCCCGCCGGCTGGATCCGGACAACCGTGCCCTGCAGCGCGCAATCGAGAAGTTTGGCCTGTGAGCGTTTCGCTGCGCACACTGGCCCTGAGCGGGCTGGTGCTGCTGGGTCTCTCCGGCTGCGTCAGCGTGCCGCGCGGGCAGGGGGGTGCTGCGGCCGTGGTCGAGCGCGTCTCCGATGAGGCGCGCACCGCAGAAGCGGCACGCCAGGCCTGGTTGCAGGCGCATCCGCAGTGGTCCTTCCAGGGGCGGGTAGCGATCAGCAAAGGCCGCGACGGCGGCAGTGGCCGCATCGACTGGCAACAGGACGGCGCGCACTACCGCGTCCAGCTCAGCGCGCCGGTGACCCGGCAGAGCTGGGTGCTCACGGGCGACAGTGCCACCGGTGCCGGTCGCATCGAAGGGCTGGACGGCGGTCCGCGCAGCGGGCCGGATGCCGAGCAGGTGCTGCGCGAGGCCACCGGCTGGACCATTCCGGTCAACCAGATGCCGGACTGGGTGCGCGCGCTGCGGATCGCCGAGGCCGGTGCGCAGCGGGTCGACCTGGACGCCGCAGGGCGCCCGCGCACCGTGCAACAGGATGGCTGGACCATCGATTTCCTGGCATGGGCGCCGGCCGGCGATGGCCAGCCGGAACTGCCGCAGCGCATCGAAGCCCATAACGGCAGCGCCAAGGTCCGCCTGCTGGTGGATCAATGGGCGGTCTCGCCCTGATGTCTGTGCAGGAAGGGTGGTCGGTGTGGCCCGCGCCGGCCAAGCTGAATCTGTTTCTGCAGATCACCGGGCGCCGCGCCGATGGCTACCACCTGCTGCAGACGGTGTTCCGGCTGCTGGCCTGGGGGGACACCATTCATCTTCGTGTGCGCAATGACGGCCGGATCCGGCGTATCGGCGACGGTCTGCCCGGCGTCGCCGAGGACCACGATCTGGTGGTCCGGGCGGCGCGCCTGCTGCAGTCGGCCGCCGGCAGCCAGGCCGGCGCCGAGATCCGCGTCGACAAGCGCATCCCCGCCGGCGGCGGGTTCGGTGGCGGCTCGTCGGATGCGGCCACCGTGCTGGTCGCGCTCAATGCCTTGTGGGGCCTGGGTTTGCCGGTAGATGCACTGGCCGGGTTGGGCTTGCAGCTGGGTGCGGACGTGCCGGTGTTCGTGCGCGGGCACAACGCCTGGGCCGAGGGAGTGGGCGAGCAGCTGACCCCGGTGACGCTGGCGGAGGCGGCCTATGTGCTGGTGGATCCGGGCGTTCACGTGCCCACGCCCGCCTTATTTCAATCACAGGAATTGACGCGGGATGCTGCGCCCGCGAAAATAGCGGACTTCGCTTCCGGTTCTCTGCTCGACAATGCGTTCGAGCCGGTCCTGCGGCGCCGGGAACCCGCCGTCGAGGCCGCGTTCCAGGCGCTGTCCAGGATCGGAACGCCGCGTTTGACCGGGTCGGGAAGCGGCTGTTTCGTGGAATTCGCCACGCGCACTGCTGCAGAGCAGGCGCTGGTGCAGTTGCCGGGCAGCCTGCGGGCGTGGGTGGTGGAGGGTGCAGCGCGCTCGCCATTGCTCGACGCACTGGACGCGTTACAGGTTTGATGCAGGGGCGTCGCCAAGAGGCCCAAGGCACCAGGTTTTGATCCTGGCATTCGTAGGTTCGAATCCTACCGCCCCTGCCAGTTATTGATGCAGTGATGCAGTTGATGCAGGTCCCTCTGCAAAAGTCGTAGATGCAGATCCTTCTGCAACAGCCCGCACATCCTTGTGCGGGGATTAAAAAAACGCCTGGTTTCGTCTGGCGCTGTCCCGCTCCACCATCGCACGCTCTTCGCCGCCGCCCGAGAGATCCCATGCAAGACCAACGTAACCTGCTGGTGTTCTCCGGCAATGCCAACAAGCCGCTTGCCCAGAGCATCTGCAAGGAGCTGGGTGTGCGCATGGGCAAGGCGCTGGTCACACGCTTTTCCGACGGCGAAGTGCAGGTCGAAATCGAGGAGAGCGTGCGCCGGCAGGAGGTGTTCGTCATCCAGCCGACCTGCGCACCGAGCGCGGAAAACCTGATGGAATTGCTGGTGCTGATCGACGCGCTCAAGCGCGCCAGTGCCCAGTCCGTCACCGCAGTGATCCCGTATTTCGGGTACTCGCGCCAGGACCGTCGCATGCGCTCCTCGCGCGTGCCGATCACCGCCAAGGTCGCCGCCAAGATGATCTGCGCGATGGAGGCCGACCGCGTGCTGACGGTCGACCTGCATGCCGACCAGATCCAGGGCTTTTTCGATGTGCCGGTCGACAACGTCTACGCCTCGCCGCTGCTGTTGGCCGACATCTGGCGCGCCTACGGCACCGACAACCTGATCGTGGTCTCGCCGGACGTGGGTGGCGTGGTGCGCGCGCGCGCCGTCGCCAAGCGCCTGGACGATGCCGATCTGGCCATCATCGACAAGCGCCGTCCGCGCGCCAACGTCGCCACCGTGATGAACATCATCGGCGACGTGCAGGGCAAGACCTGCGTGCTGGTGGACGACCTGGTCGATACTGCCGGCACCTTGTGCGCCGCGGCCGCCGCGCTCAAGCAGCGCGGCGCACTCAAGGTGGTGGCCTACATCACTCACCCGGTGCTGTCTGGCCCCGCGGTGGACAACATCAACAATTCACAGCTCGACGAGCTGGTGGTCACCGACACGATCCCGCTGAGCACTGCTGCTCGCACGTGCCCGAAGATCCGCCAGCTGAGCGTGGCCGAACTGCTGGCCGAGACCATCCGCCGCATCGCCTTCGGCGAATCGGTCAGCTCGCTCTACGTCGACTGATCCCGCATTCGGTGCCCGCTTTAGGCGGGTGCCGGTACCACGTCTCTCCTGGTCGCGGGTGAGACGCTTCATCGCCGCGAGGCGGTATTCCAATCTAGGTAGTGAAACAACATGGCAAAGACTCACGAAATCAAGGTCGAGCGCCGCGCAGACGAGGGGAAGGGTGCGAGCCGCCGCCTGCGTCACGCTGGCGTCATTCCGGCCATCGTCTACGGTGGCGATCTGGAGCCGGTCAGCATCCAGCTCAACCATGAGCAGATCTGGCTCGCCCAGCAGAACGAGTGGTTCTACTCGTCGATCCTGGACCTGAACCTCAATGGCGACGTGCAGCAGGTGCTGCTGCGCGACATGCAGCGCCATCCGTTCAAGCAGCTGATCATGCACATCGACTTCCAGCGCGTCAGCGCCAACGAGAAGCTCAGCGCCGCCGTGCCGCTGCACTTCATCAACGAAGCCAACTCGCCGGCCGGCAAGTCCAGCGAAGTGGTCGTCACCCACGAACTCAACGAAGTCCAGGTGGTCTGCCTGCCGAAGGACCTGCCGGAGTTCATCGAGATCGACCTCGGTGCCCTGGAAGTGGGCAACGTGATCCACCTGTCCGAGATCAAGCTGCCGGCCGGTGTCGAAATCCCGGAGCTGAAGCTGGGCAAGGAACACGACGTTGCCGTGGTGGCTGCCAAGCACGTGCGCGTCGAGGAAGAAGACGCTGCCGGTGAAGAAGGCAGCGAAGGCGCAGAGACCAAGTAATCCGTTGGCCGATTCCTTGCAGCATGCGGGGAATCGGCTGCGGCCACTGGCATGTCTGCACTTCGTCTGATCGTCGGGCTGGGCAATCCCGGTCCAGAACACGCGCAAACCCGGCACAACGCCGGGTTTCGTTTCGTCGATGCCCTCATCGAGCGCAGTGGCGCCCGCTGGAGCCTGGACAGCAAGTTGTTCGGCGAGACGGCCAAGGTCGATCTTGCGGGGCAGCCGGTCTGGCTGCTCAAGCCGGCCACCTTCATGAATCTCAGTGGCAAGTCGATCGCCGCCGCGTTGCGGTTCTGGAAGATCGAGCCGGAGCACTTGCTCGTCGCACACGACGAACTGGATCTGGCGCCGGGCACGGCACGGCTCAAGTTCGACGGCGGTCACGGCGGCCAGAACGGCCTGCGCGACACCATCCGCCTGCTCGGGCATGGCAAGTTCCACCGCTTGCGCATCGGCATCGGCCATCCCGGTCACAAGGACCGCGTGGTGCCATGGGTGCTGGGGCGGGCAGGGCGCGAGGACGATGCAGCGATCGGCGCGGCGGTGGATGCAGCCATCGACGTGCTGCCGCTGGCAATGGCAGGCAATTTCAGCGAGGCGATGAAGCGCCTGCATACGGAAAAATAGAGAATGGGGAATCGGGAATGGGAGGAGCGTTGTTCTTGCCATTCTCGATTCCCGATTCTCCATTCACTGGAAAACCCATGGGTATCAAATGCGGCATCGTCGGTTTGCCCAATGTCGGCAAGTCGACCCTGTTCAACGCGCTGACCAAGGCGGGCATCGCTGCGGCCAATTTTCCGTTCTGCACCATCGAGCCGAACGTCGGCATCGTGCCGGTGCCCGATCCGCGTCTCAGCCAGCTTGCCGAGATCGTCAAGCCGCAGAAGCTGATCCCCACCGCGGTCGAGTTCGTCGACATCGCCGGCCTGGTGGCCGGTGCGGCCAGTGGCGAGGGCCTGGGCAACAAGTTCCTCGCCCACATCCGCGAGGTCGATGCGATCACCCACGTGGTGCGCTGCTTCGAGAACGACGACGTCATCCACGTCAGTAACAAGGTCGACCCGATCGCCGATATCGAAACCATCGATACCGAGCTGGCGCTGGCCGACCTGGACAGCGTGGAAAAGGCGCTGAATCGTGCCGAGCGCAGCGCCAAGGGTGGCGACAAGGACGCTGCGGCGCGCAAGCCGGTGCTGGCCAAGCTGCAGGCCGCGCTGGCCGACGGCAAGTCCGGGCGCGCCGCCGGTCTGGATGAAGAAGAGAAGGCGCTGGTGCGCGATCTGTTCCTGTTGACGCTCAAGCCGGTGATGTACATCGCCAACGTGCTGGAAGACGGCTTCGAGAACAATCCGCACCTGGACGCGGTGCGTGCGCACGCCGCTGCAGAGGGCGCCGAAGTGGTGCCGGTGTCGGCTGCGATCGAAGAAGAGCTGTCCCAGCTCGACGACGAAGACCGCGACACCTTCCTGGCCGACCTTGGCCTGGACGAGCCCGGCCTGAATCGCGTCATTCGCGCGGCCTACACGCTGTTGGGCCTGCAGACCTACTTCACGGCAGGCGTCAAGGAAGTGCGCGCCTGGACGGTCAGGGCGGGCTCCACGGCGCCGCAGGCCGCGGCGGTGATCCATACCGATTTCGAGAAGGGCTTCATCCGCGCCGAAACGATCGGCTTCGACGACTTCATCAAGTACCGCGGCGAAGCCGGTGCGCGTGATGCCGGCCGTCTGCGTCTGGAAGGCAAGGAATACCGCGTCCAGGAAGGCGATGTGCTGCACTTCCGTTTCAACGTCTGATCGGCCGCGCGCCGCCTCGCGCGGCGCGCGCATTCAGTCGTGACGATTTCTCGAAATTTTTGTTGACACTGGGCGTCGTCCACAACAAAATAACGGGCTGCTTCACCCCGAACCACTTCGCCTCCTGGCGCGGCGGTCCGGTAGTAAAAGCTGGAGGGATACCCAAGCGGCCAACGGGGGCAGACTGTAAATCTGCTGGCTTACGCCTTCGGTGGTTCGAATCCACCTCCCTCCACCAGTTTCACGTTGTGGCATGCAGTTCCCGGCGCGGGAGTAGTTCAACGGTAGAACCTCAGCCTTCCAAGCTGATGGTGCGGGTTCGATTCCCGTCTCCCGCTCCATTGAACGCAAATGCATGGCATAATGCCAAACTCGCTCACGTAGCTCAGTCGGTAGAGCACCTCCTTGGTAAGGAGGAGGTCGAAGGTTCGATTCCTTTCGTGAGCACCATTACTCAATCGTCTTAACTCCAAACGATTACCGAGAACTTGCACCCATGGCAAAAGCTAAATTCGAGCGCACCAAGCCGCACGTGAACGTCGGCACCATCGGTCACGTCGACCATGGCAAGACCACGTTGACCGCCGCGCTGACCAAGATCGGTGCAGAGCGTTTCGGTGGCGAGTTCAAGGCGTACGACGCGATCGATGCAGCGCCGGAAGAGAAGGCGCGCGGCATCACGATTTCGACCGCGCACGTCGAATACGAATCCCCGACCCGCCACTACGCGCACGTCGACTGCCCCGGTCACGCCGACTACGTCAAGAACATGATCACCGGTGCAGCGCAGATGGACGGCGCGATCCTGGTGTGTTCGGCGGCCGACGGCCCGATGCCGCAGACCCGCGAGCACATCCTGCTCTCGCGTCAGGTCGGCGTGCCGCACATCGTGGTGTTCCTGAACAAGGCCGACATGGTCGACGACGCCGAGCTGCTCGAGCTGGTCGAAATGGAAGTGCGCGAGCTGCTGAGCAAGTACGACTTCCCGGGCGACGACACCCCGATCATCCACGGTTCGGCCCGCCTGGCGCTGGACGGTGATCAGAGCGAGATCGGCGTGCCGGCGATCCTGAAGCTGGTCGATGCCCTGGACAGCTTCATTCCGGAGCCGACCCGCGACGTGGACCGTCCGTTCCTGATGCCGGTCGAAGACGTATTCTCGATCTCCGGCCGCGGCACCGTGGTGACCGGTCGTATCGAGCGCGGCATCATCAAGGTGGGCGACGAAATCGAAATCGTCGGCATCCGCGACACCCAGAAGACCACCGTCACCGGCGTGGAAATGTTCCGCAAGCTGCTGGACCAGGGCCAGGCAGGCGACAACGCCGGTCTGCTGCTGCGCGGCACCAAGCGTGACGACGTCGAGCGTGGCCAGGTGCTGTGCAAGCCGGGTTCGATCAAGCCGCACACCGAGTTCGAAGCCGAAGTCTACGTGCTGTCCAAGGATGAGGGTGGCCGTCATACCCCGTTCTTCAAGGGCTACCGCCCGCAGTTCTACTTCCGTACCACCGACATCACTGGCGCCTGCCAGCTGCCGGAAGGCGTGGAAATGGTGATGCCGGGCGATAACGTGAAGATGGGCGTGACCCTGATCAACCCGGTCGCGATGGACGAAGGTCTGCGTTTCGCCATCCGCGAAGGTGGCCGTACCGTCGGCGCCGGTGTGGTTGCCAAGATCGTCAAGTAAGAACCTGTGATCCGGTGGCCTCGGCCACCGGATTCGCGCAAAGGCGGGCCGGCTGAACCGCGGTCCGCCTTCGTTGTCTTAGGGTGTGCGGTAAACGAGTACATACGCCAGTAGCTCAATTGGCAGAGCAGCGGTCTCCAAAACCGCAGGTTGGGGGTTCGAGTCCCTCCTGGCGTGCCACTCCTCTTTCCGGCCCAGCGATTCGGGTCAGATCGGTAACTAGAGCCGGATGAATAGCAAAATCGAGCCTTCCAAAAGCGCGTCTGCTGCCAGCGCTGATATCGTGAAATACGTGATCTCTGCGATCCTGGTGATTGCAGGGTTGTTTGTGTGGTTCTGGTTTTCTGCGCCCGAGCGCGCCACCCAGTTGGGTGCCTGGACGCCGCAATTGCGTGCGCTGGCGGTCATCGTGGGCTTGGTGGCGGGTGCATTCGTGTTTCTGGGGACCGGCAAGGGCCGCGAAACCCGTGAATTCCTGTCCGAATCCAGGTTCGAGCTGCGCAAGGTGGTCTGGCCAACGCGCCAGGAAGCCATCCGCACCACCTGGGTCGTCATTGTTGTTGTGATCATTCTGAGTTTGCTGTTGGGCGGCTTCGACTTCGTCATCCAGAAGCTCACGCAGTGGTTCCTGGCTCGTTGAGGAGAATCAAGCAGTGAAGCGTTGGTATGTCGTTCACGCCTATTCAGGCTTCGAAAAATCCGTTGCGCAGGCATTGCGCGATCGCATCGTGCGCACCGAGATGGAAGATCGTTTCGGCGAGGTGCTGGTGCCGACCGAAGAGGTCATCGAGATGCGTGCCGGCCAGAAGCGCCGGTCCGAGCGCAAGTTCTTCCCCGGCTATGTGCTGGTGCAGATCGAGACCCACGAAGAAGCCGGTATTCCGCGCATCGACAACGAAAGCTGGCATCTGGTGAAGGAGACGTCCAAGGTCATGGGCTTCATCGGCGGTACCGCCGATCGTCCGTTGCCGATCCGCGACGAGGAAGCTGAGGCCATCTTGCAGCGCGTACAGGACGGGGTCGAGAAGCCGCGTCCGAAGGTGCTGTTCGAACCGGGTCAGATGGTGCGTGTCACCGATGGTCCGTTCAACGACTTCAATGGCGTGGTCGAAGAAGTCAATTACGAGAAGAGTCGGCTGCGGGTGGCCGTGCTCATCTTCGGTCGCTCCACGCCGGTCGAACTCGAGTTCGGCCAGGTCGAGAAGGGCTGACCATGCCTGGCGCCTGCTAGGCGCCGGTAATAAATCCTGCTATAGTGCGCGGCTCGCTGACCTGGCGACCGCCGGGAATCAATGGCTGCCGCATGGCAGCCATCTGCGTGTGATCAAAAACGTGAAGCCGGGACGCGTGATTCTCCCGGTCCGATGGGGAGCCTGCAGTTCAGGCGCTAGCACCCGGAGAGTATCGAAATGGCTAAGAAGATAACTGCGTACATCAGGTTGCAGGTGAAGGCCGGTCAGGCCAATCCTGCGCCGCCGGTCGGCCCTGCGCTGGGTCAGCGCGGTCTGAACATCATGGAGTTCTGCAAGGCATTCAATGCAGCGACCTCCAAGCTGGAGCCGGGTCTGCCGACGCCGGTGATCATCACCGCGTACTCCGACCGTACCTTCACCTTCATCACCAAGAGCACCCCGGCCAGCGTGTTGCTCAAGAAGGCTGCCGGTGTGAGCTCCGGTTCCAAGCGCCCCAATACCGACAAGGTCGGCAAGGTGACGCGCAAGCAGCTGGAAGAAATCGTCAAGACCAAGGAAGCCGATCTGACGGCAGCCGAGTTGGAAGCGGCGGTTCGTACGATTGCGGGTACTGCCCGCAGCATGGGTTTGACGGTGGAGGGCTAAGACATGGCACAGAGCAAGCGCGTTAAGGCCATCACGGCCGCTGTCGTTCCGGGCAAGACCTATGCCTTCGAAGACGCAATCAAGATCCTGAAGACCGCCACCAAGGCCAAGTTCGTCGAGTCCATCGACGTGGCCGTGCGCCTGGGCGTGGACGCCAAGAAGTCCGACCAGCAGGTGCGCGGTTCGACCGTGCTGCCGGCCGGTACCGGCAAGAGCGTGCGCGTTGCAGTGTTCGCACCGGCAGGCGCCAAGGCTGACGAAGCACTGGCCGCCGGCGCCGAAGCCGTGGGTATGGACGATCTGGCCGAGAAGATGCAGGCCGGCGACCTGAACTACGACGTGGTCATTGCCACGCCGGATGCGATGCGCGTGGTCGGTAAGCTCGGCACCCTGCTGGGTCCGCGCGGCCTGATGCCGAACCCGAAGGTCGGCACCGTGTCGGCCAATCCGGGCGAAGCGGTCAAGAACGCCAAGTCGGGCCAGGTGCGCTACCGCACCGACAAGGCCGGCATCATCCACTGCACCATCGGCAAGGCCAGCTTCGACGACGAAGCGCTGAAGTCGAACTTGCAGGCGCTGTTGCTGGATCTGGTCAAGGCCAAGCCGGCCACCTCCAAGGGGACCTACCTGCAGAAGGTGTCGGTCAGCTCGACCATGGGTCCGGGCGTGACGGTCGACCAGTCGAGCCTGTCGCTGAAGTAATCGAATGCGTCGGGCGTCATGCGCCTGACGTGTTCCTGTAGCACTGCATTGTTTTTCTGGCCCGGGCAACCGTGTGCTGGGAGTCCGTTCCCTCCTTTGGGGTAACGGACATTTTGAAGGCGATCGTCGGCATGCCCGGCGGTAGCCGTCAAAGACCGCAGGCGCGGTCAGCGCAGGTCGACGACGGGCAGGGATGCTCGCACTGGCAAGGAGTCGCCGTCGATGCAGCGGGGTCGCTTAATTGGTTCGTTTTCGAACTGGCCGGCGTAGATGGTGTCGCCCTTCTGGAGCTTTCTGGTTTACGCGCGTCTGGGACATCCCGGATCGAGTCCACTCCAGGTCTAGAACGGCCACCAACGGAACATCGGTCGATGTTCCCGGCTTCCAGGAAGGAGGCCGCCCTGGACCGCAACCGGCAGGAGCCGCGAGCGGAGTAGTTTGAAGCGGGGATTCGGGATTCGGCATTGGGGATTTGCAGGAGCTGCTTCATGGCTTTCGACGAATCACCAGTCACCAATCACCAATCCCGGCTTTAACGGAGGAGTGCAATGGCTCTCAATCTGTCCCAGAAGCAAGACGTAGTCGCCGAGCTGGCAGACATCGCCGCCAAGGCCCACTCCCTGATCGCCGCCGAATACGCTGGCACCACGGTCTCCCAGATGACCGCGATGCGCAAGCAGGCCCGCGAAACCGGCGTGTTCTTGAAAGTCGTCAAGAACACCCTGGCTGTGCGTGCCGTCGAAGGTACCGAATTTGCTGTCGCGTCCGACAAGCTGGTTGGTCCTTTGGTGTATGCGTTTTCGATGGAGGAACCCGGCGCTGCCGGTCGCCTGATCAAGGAATTCGCCAAGAGCAACGAGAAGCTGCAGGCCAAGGTCGTGGCAATTGGTGGGGAACTGTTCCCGGCCAGCCACGTTGATGTGTTGGCCTCGCTGCCGACCCGTGACCAGGCCCTGGCCATGTTGGCTCGCGTGCTGTCCGAACCGGCTGCCATGTTCGCCCGTGCCGTCAAGGCCGTTGGCGACAAGCAGGGCGGTGGCGACGAAGCCGCCGCGCCGGCTGCCGAGACTGCCGAAGCTTGATGTCCTAGCGTTCGCTAGAACCCCAATCCAGAAAATCATTTAAAGGTAATCACAATGTCCCTTACCAACGAACAGATCGTCGACGCCATCGCCGAGAAGTCCCTGATGGAAGTGATGGAGCTGGTCAAGGCCATCGAAGAGAAGTTCGGCGTCTCCGCCGCCGCCCCGGTCGCAGCCGCTGCAGCTGGCCCGGCCGCCGTGGTCGAAGAGCAGACCGAGTTCAACGTGGTGCTGACCAACTGCGGCGCCAACAAGGTCGGCGTCATCAAGGCCGTGCGCGGCGTGACCGGCCTGGGTCTGAAGGAAGCCAAGGATCTGACCGAAGCCGGTGGCATGCTGAAGGAAGGCGCCACCAAGGAAGAAGCCGAGAAGATCAAGAAGGAATTGACCGAAGCCGGTGCGACGGTCGAAATCAAGTAAGCAGCATCTTGCATCGCCACGTTTCACGGTGATGCACTGAAGGCTGGGGGCGTAGAGCCCCCGGCCTTTGGCCGTTGATGGAAAGCCGGGATTTGAGAGTCGGGATTCGGGATTGGAAGGTCGCCTTCGCTAATCCCCAATCCGGTCATCCCCAATCCTCGCCTCACCGAGTTGGTAGTTGGAAGTAGCGGGAGAAGGCGTGCTGGTGCCGGCAATACCAGCGACTTCCAACTGACAACTTGAATGTGAGTCCCTCGCAAGAGCAGCGCACATCCATGTGCGCGGGTTCAGTCTTGTTATTTCAGGGCCGCCGCGACGCGGCCCCCGCAGCCTAGGGTGAAGACCTCATGACGTCTTATTCGTTCACCGAAAAAAAGCGTATCCGCAAGGACTTCGGCAAGCAGCGCTCGATCCTCGAAGTGCCGTTCCTGCTTGCCATCCAGGTGGATTCCTACCGCGAATTCCTGCAGGAAGACGTGGAGCCGACCAAGCGCAAGGACCTCGGTCTGCATGCGGCTCTGAAGTCGGTGTTCCCGATCTCCAGCTACAGCGGCAACGCTGCGCTCGAGTACGTGGGCTACAAGTTGGGTCAGCCGGTGTTTGACGAGCGTGAATGCCGTCAGCGTGGCATGAGCTATGGCGCGCCGCTGCGCGTGACCGTGCGCCTGGTGATCTACGACCGCGAGTCGTCGACCAAGGCCATCAAGTACGTGAAGGAGCAGGAGGTCTACCTCGGCGAGATTCCGCTGATGACCGGCAACGGCACCTTCATCGTCAACGGCACCGAGCGCGTGATCGTCTCGCAGCTGCACCGCTCGCCGGGCGTGTTCTTCGACCACGACCGTGGCAAGACCCACAGCTCGGGCAAGCTGCTGTACAGCGCCCGCATCATTCCCTACCGCGGTTCCTGGCTGGATTTCGAGTTCGACCCGAAGGACGCGCTGTTCACCCGTATCGACCGCCGCCGCAAGCTGCCGGTGTCGATCCTGCTGCGTGCGCTTGGCTACAGCAACGAAGAGATGCTGGCCGAGTTCTTCGAGATCAACACGTTCCACATCAACCCCGACGAAGGCGTGCAGCTGGAGCTGGTGCCGGAGCGTCTGCGTGGTGAGACGCTGAATTTCGACCTGGCCGATGGCGACAAGGTCATCGTGGAAGCGGGCAAGCGCATCACCGCCCGTCACGTCAAGCAGCTGGAAGCCGCCGGCGTTGCCGCGCTGGCCGTGCCGGACGACTACCTGGTCGGCCGCATCCTGTCGCATGACGTGGTCGATGGTTCGACCGGCGAACTGCTGGCCAACGCCAACGACGAGATCAGCGAAGACCAGCTGGCTGCCTTCCGCAAGGCTGGCGTCGACGCGGTCGGCACCCTGTGGGTGAACGACCTGGATCGTGGCCCGTACCTGTCCAACACCTTGCGCATCGATCCGACCAAGACGCAGCTGGAAGCGCTGGTCGAAATCTACCGCATGATGCGTCCGGGCGAGCCGCCGACCAAGGAAGCGGCGCAGAACCTGTTCCACAACCTGTTCTTCACCTTCGAGCGTTACGACCTGTCCACGGTCGGTCGCATGAAGTTCAACCGGCGCGTCGGCCGCAAGGACGTGCTGGGCGAGTCGGTGCTGTACGACAAGAAGTATTTCGCCGAGCGTAACGACGAAGAATCCAAGCGCCTGGTCGCCGAGCACGCCGACACCTCCGACATCCTCGAAGTGATCAAGGTGCTGACCGAGATCCGCAATGGTCGCGGCGTGGTCGATGACATCGATCACCTGGGCAACCGTCGCGTGCGTTCGGTCGGCGAAATGGCCGAGAACGTGTTCCGCGTGGGCCTGGTCCGCGTCGAGCGCGCGGTCAAGGAGCGTCTGTCGATGGCCGAGTCCGAAGGCCTGACCCCGCAGGAGCTGATCAACGCCAAGCCGGTGGCCGCGGCGATCAAGGAGTTCTTCGGCTCCTCGCAGCTGTCGCAGTTCATGGACCAGAACAACCCGCTGTCGGAAGTGACGCACAAGCGTCGCGTCTCCGCGCTGGGTCCGGGCGGTCTGACCCGCGAACGCGCAGGCTTCGAAGTGCGCGACGTGCACCCGACCCATTACGGCCGCGTCTGCACCATCGAAACGCCGGAAGGTCCGAACATCGGCCTGATCAACTCGCTGGCCGTGTTCGCCCGCACCAACCAGTACGGCTTCCTCGAGACGCCGTACCGTAAGGTGCTGGACGGCAAGGTGTCCGACGACGTCGAGTACCTGTCGGCGATCGAAGAAAACGAGTACGTGATCGCCCAGGCGAACGCGCTGACCGACGCCAAGAACATGCTCACCGAGCAGTTCGTGCCGTGCCGGTTCCAGGGCGAATCGCTGTTGAAGCCGCCGGCAGAAGTCCACTTTATGGACGTCTCGCCGATGCAGACCGTGTCGGTCGCCGCGGCGCTGGTGCCGTTCCTGGAGCACGACGACGCCAACCGCGCACTGATGGGCGCCAACATGCAGCGCCAGGCCGTGCCGACGCTGCGTTCGCAGAAGCCGTTGGTCGGTACCGGTATCGAGCGTGCGGTGGCGCGCGACTCGGGCGTGACCGTGAATGCGTTGCGTGGTGGCGTGATCGAGCAGATCGACGCGGCGCGTATCGTGGTCAAGGTCAACGAAGCAGAAATCGGCGGCGGCACCGATGCCGGCGTGGATATCTACAACCTGATCAAGTACACCCGCTCCAACCAGAACACCTGCATCAACCAGCGTCCGCTGGTGAATGTGGGCGATGTGATCGCGCGCGGCGATGTGCTGGCCGACGGCCCATCCACCGACATCGGTGAGCTGGCGTTGGGTCAGAACATGCTGATCGCCTTCATGCCGTGGAACGGCTACAACTTCGAAGACTCCATCCTGCTCTCCGAGCGCGTGGTGGAAGAGGATCGTTACACCACGATCCACATCGAAGAGCTGACCTGCGTGGCACGCGACACCAAGCTGGGGCCGGAGGAAATTTCCGCCGACATCCCGAACGTGTCCGAGCAGGCCTTGAACCGTCTGGACGAGAGCGGCGTGGTGTACATCGGTGCGGAAGTGCGCGCCGGCGACATCATGGTCGGCAAGGTCACGCCGAAGGGCGAAAGCCAGCTGACCCCGGAAGAAAAGCTGCTGCGTGCGATCTTCGGCGAGAAGGCGTCCGACGTGAAGGACAGCTCGCTGCGCGTGCCCCCGGGCATGGACGGCACCGTCATCGACGTGCAGGTCTTCACCCGCGACGGCATCGAGAAGGACAAGCGTGCGCGTCAGATCGAAGAGTCTGAAATCAAGCGCGTCAAGAAGGACTTCGACGACCAGTTCCGCATCCTGGAAGCGGCCATCTACGCACGCCTGCGCTCGCAGATCGTGGGCAAGGTCGCCAATGGCGGCGCCAACCTGAAGAAGGGCGACACCGTCACCGACGCGTACCTGGACGGGCTGAAGAAGTCCGATTGGTTCCAGCTGCGCATGAAGGACGAAGACGCCGCGGACGCGATCGAACGCGCACAGAAGCAGATCCAGGCGCACGAAAAGGAATTCGAAGCGCGCTTCGCCGACAAGCGCGGCAAGATCACCCAGGGCGATGACCTCGCACCGGGCGTGCTGAAGATGGTCAAGGTGTTCCTGGCCGTGAAGCGCCGCATCCAGCCGGGCGACAAGATGGCAGGCCGCCACGGCAACAAGGGTGTGGTCTCCAATGTGGTGCCCGTGGAAGACATGCCGTACATGGCGACCGGCGAGCCGGTGGACATCGTGCTGAACCCGCTCGGCGTGCCGTCGCGTATGAACATCGGCCAGATTCTGGAAGTGCATCTGGGCTGGGCCGCCAAGGGCCTGGGTCGCAAGATCCAGCGCATGCTGGAAGCCCAGGCGGCGGTCAGCGAGCTGCGCAAGTTCCTCAACGACATCTACAACCACGATGGCGCGATCAATGCCGAGCGCGTGGACCTGTCGCAGTTCAGCGATGAGGAACTGCTCAACCTGGGCAAGAACCTGGTCGACGGCGTGCCGATGGCGACCCCGGTGTTCGACGGTGCCAGCGAGGCGGAAATCAAGCGCATGCTGGAACTGGCCGATCTGCCGCAGAGCGGCCAGACCCAGCTGTTCGACGGTCGTACCGGCGAGGCGTTCGATCGCAAGACCACGGTCGGCTACATGCACTACCTGAAGTTGAACCACCTGGTCGACGACAAGATGCATGCACGCTCGACTGGCCCGTACTCGCTCGTGACCCAGCAGCCGCTGGGCGGCAAGGCGCAGTTCGGTGGTCAGCGCTTCGGTGAGATGGAAGTCTGGGCGCTGGAAGCCTATGGCGCGGCCTACACCCTGCAGGAAATGCTGACGGTGAAGTCCGACGACGTGCAGGGCCGCAACCAGATGTACAAGAACATCGTCGATGGCGAGCACGAGATGGTCGCGGGCATGCCGGAATCCTTCAACGTGTTGGTGAAGGAAATCCGCTCGCTGGCGATCAACATGGAACTGGAAGAGTAAGAGCCGGGACTCGGGACTCCGGACCGGGGACCCGGAAGAGCAAGGGCTTTGTGCTCCTCGCTTTTCCGGGTCCCGGGTCCCCGGGACCCGGCCCCGAACAGATCTCTGCGCGTTCCATCTCAGATACGAAATTCCTCCGACCCGGAGATATCAAATGAAAGACCTGCTCAACCTCTTCAATCAGCAGCGCCAGACGCTGGATTTCGACGCGATCAAGATCGCGCTCGCGTCGCCGGACCTGATTCGTTCGTGGTCCTACGGCGAAGTGAAGAAGCCCGAAACCATCAACTACCGGACCTTCAAGCCCGAGCGTGACGGCCTGTTCTGCGCCGCCATCTTCGGACCGATCAAGGATTACGAGTGCCTGTGCGGCAAGTACAAGCGCATGAAGCACCGGGGCGTGGTCTGCGAAAAGTGCGGCACCGAAGTCACCCTGGCCAAGGTGCGCCGCGAGCGCATGGGTCACATCGACCTGGCCTCGCCGGTCGCGCACATCTGGTTCCTCAAGTCGCTGCCCTCGCGCATCGGCCTGATGCTGGACATGACCCTGCGTGATATCGAGCGCGTGCTGTACTTCGAAGCCTATGTCGTCACCGAGCCGGGCCTGACCCCGCTCGAGCGCCGCCAGCTGCTGACCGAAGAGCAGTACCTGACCGCGCGCCAGGAGTACAACGACGACTTCGACGCCGCCATGGGCGCCGAGGCGGTGTACGAACTGCTGCGCACGATCGACCTGCAATCGGAAATGACCCGCCTGCGCGAAGAAATCGCCAGCACCGGTTCTGAAACCAAGCTCAAGCGCCTCACCAAGCGCATCAAGCTGATCGAAGCCTTCCTGGAATCGGGCAACCGTCCGGAATGGATGGTCATGACCGTGCTTCCCGTGCTGCCGCCGGACCTGCGTCCGCTGGTGCCGCTGGATGGTGGCCGCTTCGCGACCTCGGATCTGAACGACCTGTACCGCCGCGTGATCAACCGCAACAACCGCCTGCGTCGCCTGCTCGAGCTCAATGCGCCGGACATCATCGTGCGCAACGAAAAGCGCATGCTGCAGGAATCGGTCGATGCGCTGCTGGACAACGGCCGTCGCGGCCGTGCCATCACCGGCACCAACAAGCGTCCGCTGAAGTCGCTGGCCGACATGATCAAGGGCAAGCAGGGCCGGTTCCGTCAGAACCTGCTCGGCAAGCGCGTGGACTACTCCGGCCGTTCGGTCATCACCGTCGGTCCGTACCTGAAGCTGCACCAGTGCGGTCTGCCGAAGAAGATGGCGCTGGAGCTGTTCAAGCCGTTCGTGTTCGCCAAGCTGCAGCGTCGTGGCCTGGCCACCACCATCAAGGCCGCCAAGAAGCTGGTCGAGCGCGAAGAGGCCGAGGTGTGGGACATCCTCGAAGAAGTCATCCGCGAGCATCCGGTGCTGCTGAACCGTGCGCCGACCCTGCACCGTCTGGGCATCCAGGCGTTCGAGCCGGTGTTGATCGAAGGCAAGGCCATCCAGCTGCATCCGTTGGTGTGTACCGCCTTCAACGCCGACTTCGACGGTGACCAGATGGCCGTCCACGTGCCGCTCTCGCTGGAAGCCCAGCTGGAAGCGCGTGCGCTGATGATGTCCACCAACAACATCCTGTCGCCGGCCAACGGCGAGCCGATCATCGTGCCGTCGCAGGACGTGGTGTTGGGCCTGTACTACATGAGCCGCGCCCTGGAGAACAAGAAGGGCGAGGGCATGGTGTTCGCCAACACCAGCGAAGTGAAGCGCGCCTACGACAACCGCGTGGTCGAACTGCACGCCAAGGTCAAGGTGCGCATCACCCAGGTGGACGTGGAAGCCGGCGGCAAGCGCAGCAGCGGCACCTCGATCGTGGACACCACGGTCGGTCGTGCGCTGCTGAGCGAAATCCTGCCCGAAGGCCTGCCGTTCCAGCTGGCCAACACCGAAATGACCAAGAAGAACATCTCGCGTCTGATCAACTCCAGCTACCGTTTGCTGGGCTTGAAGGACACGGTCG
Source organism: Xanthomonas campestris pv. badrii (assembly GCF_012848175.1). Taxonomy (NCBI): domain Bacteria; kingdom Pseudomonadati; phylum Pseudomonadota; class Gammaproteobacteria; order Lysobacterales; family Lysobacteraceae; genus Xanthomonas; species Xanthomonas campestris. The sequence goes on from NZ_CP051651.1 coordinate 779,943, forward strand.
TGTTCGCCGACAAGCTGATGTACACCGGCTATGCCTACGCGACCCGCGCCGGCGTGTCGATCGGCATCGACGACATGCTGATCCCTGACGAGAAGAAGGGCATCCTCACCGAGGCCGAAGCCGAAGTGCTGGAAATCCAGGAGCAGTACCAGTCCGGTCTGGTCACCGCCGGCGAGCGCTACAACAAGGTCGTGGACATCTGGTCGCGTACCAACGAGCGCATCGCCAAGGCGATGATGGACACCATCGGTACCGAAAAGGTCGAGAACGCCAAGGGCGAAACCATCGATCAGAAGTCGATGAACTCGCTGTACATCATGGCCGACTCCGGTGCCCGTGGTAGCCAGGCGCAGATCCGTCAGCTGGCCGGTATGCGTGGCCTGATGGCGCGTCCGGACGGCTCGATCATCGAGACGCCCATCAAGGCGAACTTCCGCGAAGGCCTGAACGTGCAGGAGTACTTCAACTCCACCCACGGCGCGCGTAAGGGTCTGGCCGATACCGCGTTGAAGACCGCGAACTCGGGTTACCTGACCCGTCGTCTGGTCGACGTGGCACAGGACGTGGTGATCACCGAAGTCGATTGCGGCACCACCGAAGGGTTGATCATGACCCCGATCGTGGAAGGCGGCGACGTGGTGGAGCCGTTGCGCGAGCGCGTGCTGGGCCGTGTCGTGGCCGAGGACGTCTACCTGCCGGGCAACGACGAAGAGCCGATCGTGACCCGCAACACGCTGCTCGACGAAGCCTGGGTCGCCAAGCTCGAAGACGCCAGCGTGCAGTCGGTGAAGGTGCGTTCGACCATCAGTTGCGAATCCTCGTTCGGCGTGTGCGCACGTTGCTACGGTCGCGATCTGGCGCGCGGTCATCTGGTCAACATCGGCGAGGCGGTCGGCGTTATCGCTGCCCAGTCCATCGGTGAGCCGGGTACCCAGCTGACCATGCGTACGTTCCACATCGGTGGTGCGGCGTCGCGTGCGGCGGCAGTGGACAACATCACGGTCAAGACCACCGGTTCGATCAAGTTCAATAACCTGAAGTCGGTCGAGCATGCCAACGGTTCGCTGGTCGCGGTGTCGCGTTCGGGTGAGCTGTCGGTGCTCGACGGCCATGGTCGCGAGCGCGAGCGTTACAAGCTGCCGTACGGCGCCACCATCACCGCCAAGGACGGTGATGCGGTCAAGGCTGGGCAGGGTGTGGCCAACTGGGATCCGCATAACCACCCGATCGTGTCGGAAGTGGCCGGTTTCATCCGCTTCATCGACTTCGTCGACGGCGTCACCGTCATCGAGAAGACCGACGAACTGACCGGTCTGGCGTCGCGTGAAATCACCGACCCGAAGCGTCGCGGTGCGCAGGCCAAGGAACTGCGGCCGATCGTGCGCATCGTCGATGGCAAGGGCAACGACCTGACCATCCCGGGCACCGATCTGCCGGCGCAGTACCTGCTGCCGCCGCGCTCGATCGTCAACCTGCAGGACGGCGCAGCCGTCGGCGTGGGCGACGTGGTGGCGAAGATTCCGCAGGAAGCGTCCAAGACCCGCGACATCACCGGTGGTCTGCCGCGCGTTGCCGACTTGTTCGAAGCGCGCAAGCCGAAGGATCCGGCGATCCTGGCCGAGCGTTCGGGCATCATCAGCTTCGGTAAGGACACCAAGGGCAAGCAGCGCCTGATCATCAAGGACACCGATGGTTCCGAACACGAAGAGTTGATCCCCAAGTACCGCCAGATCATCGTGTTCGAAGGCGAGCACGTGACCAAGGGCGAGACCGTGGTGGATGGCGAGCCGAGCCCGCAGGACATCCTGCGCCTGCTGGGTGTCGAGCCGCTGGCAGCGTATCTGGTCAAGGAAATCCAGGACGTGTATCGCCTGCAGGGCGTGAAGATCAACGACAAGCACATCGAAGTGATCACGCGTCAGATGTTGCGCAAGGTCGAGATCGTCGACCAGGGCAACAGCAAGTTCCTCAACGGCGAGCAGGTCGAGCGCCAGCGCGTCATCGAGGAAAATGCACGTCTGACCACCCGCAACGAACTGCCGGCCAAGTACGACCCGGTGTTGCTGGGCATCACCAAGGCCTCGCTGGCCACCGAGTCGTTCATCTCGGCGGCGTCGTTCCAGGAGACCACCCGCGTGTTGACCGAGGCTGCCGTGCGCGGCACCCGCGACAACCTGCGCGGTCTGAAGGAAAACGTGATCGTGGGCCGTCTGATCCCGGCCGGTACCGGTCTGGCGTATCACGCCGGCCGCCGCAAGTCCGCGGGTCTGACCGACTCGGAGATGGAAACGCTGTCGGGCAAGTCCGCAGTGGCCGAACCGGTCGCTACCGTGGCCGACGCTGGCGCGGACGAGGAGTAAGCGCTCCGACGGCAGTCGCAAGGCTGCCGTAAGCCAGGCGAAAAGGAGGGCAGGAGGCCCTCCGTTTTCCGGTCCCGGACGGACCAGCAGGGTTAGGTTTCCGTGAAGTTGACGGAGTTTCGCCCTGCCAGCTATACTTCTCTGTCTCGGTGGGCCGTTTCGCGGCCTGCCTTCGTTTTCATGCAAGGCCGTTTCGGCCTCCAATCAGAAGAATCGACTGATGGCAACGATCAATCAGCTGGTCCGCAAGCCCCGGCAAGCGACCACCTACAAGAGTGCCTCTCCGGCACTGGACAAGTGTCCGCAGCGCCGTGGCGTCTGCACACGCGTCTATACCACTACCCCGAAGAAGCCGAACTCGGCCCTGCGTAAGGTTGCCAAAGTGCGCCTGACCAACCAGGAAGAGGTCATCAGCTACATCGGCGGTGAAGGCCACAACCTGCAGGAGCACTCCGTGGTCCTGATTCGTGGTGGTCGCGTCAAGGATCTTCCCGGTGTGCGTTATCACACCGTCCGTGGTTCGCTGGACGCCGCCGGCGTCGCAAAGCGCCGTCAAGGTCGTTCCAAGTACGGCGCCAAGCGCCCGAAGAGCTAAGGAAATACTCCAATGTCCCGTAAAGGTTCTACTCCGCAGCGCACCGTCCTGCCTGATCCCAAGCATGGCAGCGAAACCATTGCCCGCTTCATCAATATGGTGATGCAAAGTGGCAAGAAGTCGGTTGCTGAGAAAATTGTCTATGGCGCGATGGACGTCATTGGCGAAAAGAATCCGAATGCCGTCGAGCTGGTGCAGAAAGCACTGGACAACGTGGCCCCGGCTGTCGAAGTCAAATCGCGTCGCGTCGGTGGTGCTACCTATCAGGTGCCCGTCGAAGTGCGTTCCTCCCGTCGCATGGCGCTGGCAATGCGCTGGTTGATCGATTCCGCGCGCAAGCGTGGCGAGAACACCATGCCGCGCAAGCTGGCTGCAGAACTGCTGGACGCCTCGGAAAGCCGTGGCGGCGCGATCAAGAAGCGCGAAGAGACTCACCGTATGGCGGAAGCGAACAAGGCGTTCGCACACTACCGCTGGTGACCTCGGGGGCCTTGGTAACGGGGCCCTTCAGCACCATATGAGTGCTGTTTGCGACGCCTTTGGCGTCGCATCCAATCCGAAGGCCGCCGAAAGGCGGCGTTCGGCCATCCGAAATCCAAGAAATTGAGAGGCTCCCCGTGGCCCGCACCACCCCTATCGAGCGTTACCGCAACTTCGGCATCATGGCTCACATCGATGCCGGCAAGACCACCACTTCCGAGCGCATCCTGTTCTACACCGGTGTGAGTCACAAGATCGGCGAAGTCCATGACGGCGCGGCAGTGATGGACTGGATGGAGCAGGAGCAGGAGCGTGGTATCACCATCACCTCCGCGGCGACCACTGCGTTCTGGTCGGGCATGGACAAGTCCATGCAGCAGCACCGCTTCAACATCATCGATACCCCCGGGCACGTCGACTTCACCATCGAAGTGGAGCGCTCCTTGCGCGTGCTCGACGGTGCGGTGTTCGTGCTGTGCGCCGTCGGTGGCGTGCAGCCGCAGTCCGAGACCGTGTGGCGCCAGGCCAACAAGTATTCCGTGCCGCGCATGGCCTTCGTCAACAAGATGGACCGTACCGGTGCCAACTTCGACAAGGTCGTTGAGCAGCTGAAGGCCCGTCTGGGTGCCTACGCCGTGCCGATGCAGGTGCCGATCGGCGCAGAAGACGGTTTCGAGGGCGTGGTCGACCTGCTGAAGATGAAGGCGATCCATTGGGATACCGCCTCGCAGGGCACCACCTTCGAATACCGCGACATTCCGGCCGATCTGGTCGACGTTGCGACCGAGGCGCGCTCGTTCATGGTGGAAGCGGCTGCAGAAGCCAGCGAAGACCTGATGGACAAGTACCTCAACGAAGGCGACCTGACCGAAGAAGAGATCCTGCAGGGTCTGCGCGAGCGCACCCTGAAGGTCGAGATCGTGCCGGTGTTCTGCGGTTCGGCATTCAAGAACAAGGGCGTGCAGGCGATGCTCGACGGCGTCGTGCACCTGCTGCCGTCGCCGGCCGACCGTCCGCCGGTCCAGGGTATCGATGAGGACGAGAAGGAAGATACGCGCGCTGCGAGCGATACCGCGCCGTTCTCGGCGTTGGCGTTCAAGATCATGACCGACCCGTTCGTGGGCTCGCTGACGTTCTTCCGTGTCTACTCGGGCACGCTGAACTCCGGCGACCAGGTCTATAACCCGGTCAAGTCGAAGAAAGAGCGCGTGGGCCGCATCCTGCAGATGCACTCCAACAATCGCGAAGAGATCAAGGAAGTGCGCGCTGGCGACATCGCCGCTGCCGTGGGCCTGAAGGACGTCACTACCGGCGACACGCTGTGTGCGCAGGACAAGATCATCACCCTGGAGCGCATGGTGTTCCCGGAGCCGGTGATCTCGATGGCGGTGGAGCCGAAGACCAAGTCGGACCAGGAAAAGATGGGTATGGCCCTGGGTCGCCTGGCGCAGGAAGATCCCTCGTTCCGCGTCAAGACCGACGAAGAATCCGGCCAGACCATCATCTCGGGCATGGGCGAGTTGCACCTGGACATCATCGTCGACCGCATGCGTCGTGAGTTCAATGTCGAGGCCAACGTCGGCAAGCCGCAGGTGGCCTACCGCGAGACGATCCGCAAGTCCGACGTCAAGTCCGACTACAAGCACGCCAAGCAGTCCGGTGGTAAGGGTCAGTACGGTCACGTGGTGATCGAGCTGTCGCCGATGACCGAAGAAGATCGCAAGAGCGACAACGTCAAGGACGATTTCCTCTTCATCAACGACATCACCGGCGGCATCATCCCGAAGGAATTCATTCCCTCGGTCGAAAAGGGTCTGCGCGAAACGATCATCAGTGGTCCGATCGCCGGCTTCCCGGTGGTGGGCGTGAAGGTCAAGCTGGTATTCGGCTCGTACCACGACGTCGACTCCTCGGAAATGGCGTTCAAGCTGGCCGCGTCGATGGCGTTCAAGCAGGGCTTTGCGAAAGCCAGCCCGGTGTTGCTGGAGCCGATCATGAAGGTCGAAATCGTCAGTCCGGAGGATTACCTGGGCGACGTGATGGGCGATGTGAGCCGTCGTCGCGGCGTGTTGCAGGGTCAGGACGACAGCCCGTCGGGCAAGATCATCAACGCGATGATTCCGCTGGGCGAGATGTTCGGCTATGCGACCTCGCTGCGCTCGATGAGCCAGGGTCGCGCCACGTTCTCGATGGAATTCGACCATTACGAAGAGGCACCGGCCAACATCGCCGACGCCGTCACCAAGAAGGGCTGAGTTCGCTCAGCCGCTTCAAAAATTTTTCAATTAGAGGTAGCAAGTCATGGCAAAAGCTAAATTCGAGCGCACCAAGCCGCACGTGAACGTCGGCACCATCGGTCACGTCGACCATGGCAAGACCACGTTGACCGCCGCGCTGACCAAGATCGGTGCAGAGCGTTTCGGTGGCGAGTTCAAGGCGTACGACGCGATCGATGCAGCGCCGGAAGAGAAGGCGCGCGGCATCACGATTTCGACCGCGCACGTCGAATACGAATCCCCGACCCGTCACTACGCCCACGTCGACTGCCCCGGCCACGCCGACTACGTCAAGAACATGATCACCGGCGCAGCGCAGATGGACGGCGCGATCCTGGTGTGTTCGGCGGCTGACGGCCCGATGCCGCAGACCCGCGAGCACATCCTGCTCTCGCGTCAGGTCGGCGTGCCGCACATCGTGGTGTTCCTGAACAAGGCCGACATGGTCGACGACGCCGAGCTGCTCGAGCTGGTCGAAATGGAAGTGCGCGAGTTGCTGAGCAAGTACGACTTCCCGGGCGACGACACCCCGATCATCCATGGTTCGGCCCGCCTGGCGCTGGACGGTGATCAGAGCGAGATCGGCGTGCCGGCGATCCTGAAGCTGGTCGATGCCCTGGACAGCTTCATTCCGGAGCCGACCCGCGATGTGGACCGTCCGTTCCTGATGCCGGTCGAAGACGTGTTCTCGATCTCCGGCCGCGGCACCGTGGTGACCGGTCGTATCGAGCGCGGCATCATCAAGGTGGGCGACGAAATCGAAATCGTCGGCATCCGCGACACCCAGAAGACCACCGTCACCGGCGTGGAAATGTTCCGCAAGCTGCTGGACCAGGGCCAGGCAGGCGACAACGCCGGTCTGCTGCTGCGCGGCACCAAGCGTGACGACGTCGAGCGTGGCCAGGTGCTGTGCAAGCCGGGTTCGATCAAGCCGCACACCGAGTTCGAAGCCGAAGTCTACGTGCTGTCCAAGGATGAGGGTGGCCGTCATACCCCGTTCTTCAAGGGCTACCGCCCGCAGTTCTACTTCCGTACCACCGACATCACTGGCGCCTGCCAGCTGCCGGAAGGCGTGGAAATGGTGATGCCGGGCGACAACGTGAAGATGGGCGTGACCCTGATCAACCCGGTCGCGATGGACGAAGGTCTGCGTTTCGCCATCCGCGAAGGTGGCCGTACCGTCGGCGCCGGTGTGGTTGCCAAGATCGTCAAGTAAGACACCTGCGTTTCGGCTGCTTCGGCAGTCGGCGTAGCGAAAGGGGCCGGCGCAAGCCGGCCTTTTTTGTTGCCCGGGAGAAAGTTGGCGGGGTGGCCGTTGGCAAGTTTCTGAAAGCGGATGCTTGCACGTCGTAATCACGCCAGCTACAATGCGCGGCTCGGTGTCCCTGGGTAGGGCGCTGAGTTACAGCGAAAAGAACGGCAGGATGCCGCTCGTGTTCGCCAGACCGGGAAGGTCGCGTTGCATGGAGCACTCAACAACTCACGCGTTGTTGACCGTGCTCTTGTTGCGCATTATACTTTTCCGTCTGGGCAGGCCGGTTTACCGGGCTGCCTCAGTTTTTGGGCGGAGGAATGCCCTCGCCGGCAGGATGCGCGGCGATTTTATCTACGCAGGAATATGGGGGCAGGTATCCCAGAGGCCTTGCCCGTCGCTCTTTTAACGAAGGAAGCTTCCGTCATGTCGGAACAAAAGATCCGGATTCGGTTGAAGGCGTTCGATCATCGTTTGATCGACCGTTCGGCCAGCGAGATCGTCGAAACGGCCAAGCGGACCGGCGCGCAAGTGCGTGGCCCGATCCCGCTGCCGACCAAGATCGAACGTTACACCATCCTCGTATCCCCGCATGCCGACAAGGATGCGCGTGACCAGTACGAAACCCGCACGCACAAGCGCGTGCTTGATATCGTCGACCCGAACGACAAGACCGTGGACGCGCTGATGAAGCTCGAACTCGCGGCTGGCGTCGACGTACAGATCAAGTTGACCTGAGGACTACGACCATGACGAAGAAATATTCGTTGGGCTTCGTGGGCCGCAAGGCTGGCATGAGCCGCGTCTTCACCGAAGACGGCCGCTCGGTGCCGGTTACGCTGATCGAAGCAACTCCGAACCGCATCGCGCAGATCAAGACCGTCGAAACCGACGGCTACAGCGCTGTGCAGATTACCGTTGGCGCCCGTCGTGCCGCGCTGGTCAACAAGCCGGCTGCAGGCCACTTCGCCAAGGCGAAGGTGGAAGCCGGTCGCGGCCTGTGGGAATTCCGCGTTGAAGACGCACAGCTCGGCGATTTCGCCGTCGGTGGCGAAATCAAGGCGGACATCTTCGAGGTCGGCCAGAAGGTCGACGTCCAGGGCGTCACCAAGGGTAAGGGTTTCCAGGGCACCATCAAGCGCTACAACTTCCGTATGGGCGATGCAACCCACGGTAACTCGCTGTCGCATCGCGCGCCGGGTTCGCTGGGTCAGCGCCAGACGCCGGGTCGCGTTTTCCCGGGCAAGAAGATGTCGGGCCACATGGGCGCCGTGCAGCAAAGCACGCAGAACCTGGAAGTGGTCAAGGTCGACGTCGAGCGTGGTCTGATTGCTATCCGCGGCGCCGTGCCTGGCGCAGCTGGTGGCGACGTGATCGTCCGTCCGGCGAGCAAGGCATAAGGAGAGATGACGATGGAACTCGTTATCACGGGTAGCAACAACAAGGTCTCGGTCTCCGATGCCGTGTTCGGTCGCGAATTCAGCGAAGATCTGGTTCACCAGGTCGTCGTCGCTTATCGCAATGCCGGCCGCGCCGGTACCAAGGCTCAGAAGACGCGTTCGGAAGTTGCGGGCACGACCAAGAAGTCGAAGAAGCAGAAGGGCGGCGGTGCGCGTCATGGCGCGCTGACGGCTCCGATCTTCGTCGGCGGCGGCGTGACCTTCGCGGCCAAGCCGCGCAGCTTCGAGCAGAAGGTTAACCGCAAGATGTACCGCGCGGCCATCTGCGCGATCTTCTCCGAGTTGAACCGTCAGGGCCGTCTGATGATCGTCGACGCGTTCGACCTCGAAGCGACCAAGACCAAGGGTCTGATCGAGAAGCTGAAGGGACTGGATGTGGGCAAGCGCCCGCTGATCGTCACCGAAGAAGCCTCCGAGCACCTGTATCTGTCCGCCCGCAATCTGCCGTATGTGCAGGTGCGTGATGTGCAGGGTCTGGATCCGGTCGCGCTGGTCGGGGCCGACACGGTCGTGATCACCGCCGATGCGGTCAAGAAGGTCGAGGAGTGGCTGGCATGAGCAGCAACGAAAAAATCTTCAGCGTGCTGCGTGCTCCGCGAGTCTCCGAAAAGACCGCGCGCCTGCAGGAAATCTCCAACCAGTATGTCTTCGAAGTTTCGAACGAAGCCACCAAGGCCGATGTAAAGGCCGCGGTCGAGCAGCTGTTCGACGTCAAGGTCAAGGCAGTCAACGTGGTCAACGTCAAGGGCAAGAGCAAGTCCTTCCGTAACCGTGCTGGCAGCCGTGGCAATTGGCGCAAGGCGTACGTCCGCCTGGTCGATGGTCAGTCCATCGACGTAACGGCCAAGGCCTGAGGTCCATCCCATGCCATTGATGAAGTTCAAACCCACCTCTCCCGGCCGTCGTTCCGCCGTGCGCGTGGTTACTCCCGATCTGCACAAGGGCGCACCGCACGCGGCGCTGCTCGACTCGCAGAGCAAGTCCGGTGGTCGTAACCACCATGGCCGCATCACCGTGCGTCACGTCGGTGGTGGCCACAAGCAGCACTACCGCATCATCGACTTCAAGCGCAACAAGGAAGGCATTCCGGCGCGTGTGGAGCGGATCGAATACGATCCGAACCGTACCGCTCATATCGCCCTGCTGTGCTATGTCGACGGCGAGCGCCGCTACATCATCGCCCCCAAGGGCCTGAAGGCTGGCGACCAGGTCATTGCCGGTGCCAACGCACCGATCAAGACCGGCAACACGCTGCCGCTGCGCAACATCCCGGTCGGTACGACGGTTCACGGTATCGAGCTGAAGCCGGGTAAGGGCGCTCAGATCGCGCGTGCTGCCGGTGCAGCCGTCCAGCTGGTCGCTCGCGAAGGCATCTATGCCACGCTGCGTCTGCGCTCGGGCGAAATGCGCAAGGTGCCGGTTGAGTGCCGCGCCACCATCGGCGAAGTCGGCAACGACGAGCACAACCTCGAGAAGTTGGGCAAGGCCGGCGCCAAGCGTTGGCGCGGTGTTCGCCCGACCGTTCGCGGTGCGGCCATGAACCCGGTCGATCACCCGCACGGTGGTGGTGAAGCGAAGGCTGGCCAGGGTAATCCGCATCCGGTCACCCCGTGGGGTGTTCCGACCAAGGGTTACAAGACGCGCAAGAACAAGCGCACCCAGCAGTTCATCGTCCGCGATCGTAGGGGCTAATCGACCATGGCACGTTCACTCAAGAAGGGCCCGTTCGTCGATCACCACCTTGCAAAGAAGGTGGAGTCCGCTGCGGGTAGCAAGAAGCCGATCAAGACCTGGTCGCGCCGTTCGATGATCCTGCCCGAAATGGTAGGCATCACCATCGCCGTGCATAACGGCAAGAACCACATTCCGGTGCTCGTCAACGAGAATATGGTCGGCCACAAGCTCGGCGAATTTGCCGTCACCCGGACCTTCAAGGGTCACGGTGGCGACAAGAAGTCGGGCAGGTAAGGAGAGATGACGATGGAAGCGAAAGCAATCCTGCGCACCGCGCGCATCTCCCCGCAGAAGGCCCGCCTGGTCGCTGACCAGGTGCGTGGTTTGTCCGCCGAGCGTGCGGTCAATCTGCTGAAGTTCTCGGACAAGAAGGCTGCGCACCTGATCAAAAAGGTGGTGGAGTCGGCGATCGCCAATGCCGAGAACAATCAGGGCGCGGATGTCGACGAGCTGAAGGTCAAGACCATCATGGTTGATGAAGGTCCCTCCCTGAAGCGTTTCATGGCGCGGGCGAAAGGCCGCGGTACCCGCATCCTCAAGCGCACCAGCCACATCACTGTGGTTGTGGGCGCCGCCAAGTAAGCGGAAAGGAAAAGACCATGGGTCATAAAGTTCATCCGACTGGAATCCGCCTGGGCATCGCCAAGGACTGGAATTCCAAGTGGTACGCAAACAAGGCCGAGTTCGCCGGTTATCTGGCTGCCGACCTGAAAGTGCGTGAAATGCTGCGCAAGAAGCTCGCGCAGGCAGGTATCAGCAAGATCTTGATCGAGCGCCCTGCCAAAACCGCCCGCGTGACCATTCACACCGCCCGTCCGGGCGTGGTGATCGGCAAGCGTGGCGAGGACATCGAAAAGCTGCGTAAGGAAGTGAGCGAGCTGATGGGCGTTCCGGCGCACATCAACGTCACCGAAGTGCGCAAGCCGGAGCTGGACGCGCAGCTGGTCGCCGAGTCGATCGCGCAGCAGCTGGAGCGTCGCATCATGTTCCGCCGCGCAATGAAGCGCTCGGTCGGTAACGCGATGCGCCTGGGTGCCCTGGGCATCAAGGTCAACGTCGCTGGCCGCCTCAACGGTGCAGAAATCGCCCGTTCGGAGTGGTACCGCGAAGGCCGCGTGCCGCTGCACACGCTACGTGCCGACATCGATTACGGTTTTGCCGAGGCGTCCACGACGTACGGCATCATCGGCATCAAGGTCTGGATCTATAAGGGCGAAGTCTTCGACTTCTCTCAGGTTGGCCAGGAAAAGCAGGACGACAGCCCGCGCAACGATCGTAACGATCGCGGCGACCGTGGTGACCGCCCGTCGCGCCCGGCTCGTGAAGCGAGGTAACGGCAATGTTGCAACCCAAGCGAACCAAATATCGCAAGATGCACAAGGGCCGTAACGACGGCCTGGCATGGAGCGGAAACGCCGTCAGCTTCGGCGAATACGGCCTCAAGGCCACCGCGCACGGTCAGCTGACTGCGCGTCAGATTGAAGCAGCGCGCCGCACGATCAGCCGCCACGTCAAGAAGGGTGGCAAGATGTGGATCCGTGTGTTCCCCGACAAGCCGATCACCAAGAAGCCGATCGAAGTCCGCATGGGCTCCGGTAAGGGCAACGTGGAGTACTGGGTCGCGCAGATTCAGCCGGGTCGCATGATCTATGAAATCGAGGGGATCCCCGAAGAGACCGCACGTGAGGCGTTCCGCCTCGCCGCCGCCAAGCTCTCGGTGACCACCACTTTCGTGACCCGGACGGTGCGCTGATGGATATCAAACAACTCCGCGAAAAGTCGGCTGACGAACTGAAGGCCCACCTGACCGATCTGCGTAAGGAGCAGTTCTCGCTCCGCATGCAGCAGGTCACCGGCCAGCTGCCGAAGACCCACGAAACCCGCCGGGTGCGCCGCGAGATTGCTCGCGTCAAGCACCTGCTCGGCAGCACCAAGTAAGGACGGCCGCGATGAGCGACAATAACGAAAAGCAAACGCTGCGCACGGTCGAAGGCCGTGTCGTCAGCAACAAGATGGACAAGACGGTCACCGTGTTGGTGGAGCGCCAGGTCAAGCATGCGCTGTACGGCAAGTACATCAAGCGCTCGACCAAGCTGCACGCACACGATGCCGACAACGCCTGCAACGAAGGCGATGTCGTGCGCGTGACCGAGATTGCTCCGATGTCCAAGACCAAGAACTGGCGGGTGGTCGAAATCGTCACCCGTTCGGCCGAATAAGGGAGATCTGAATCATGATCCAGATGCAGAGCTACCTCGATGTCGCCGACAATTCGGGTGCCAAGGAAGTGATGTGCATCAAGGTGCTGGGCGGCTCCAAGCGCCGTTACGCACACATTGGCGATATCATCAAGGTGACCGTCAAGGACGCCATTCCGCGTGGCAAGGTCAAGAAGGGCGAAGTCTACGACGCCGTCGTGGTGCGTACCCGCAAGGGTGTGCGCCGTCCCGACGGTTCGCTGATCCGCTTCGACGGCAATGCCGCTGTGCTGTTGAACAACAAGCAGGAGCCGATCGGTACCCGCATCTTCGGGCCTGTGACGCGCGAGCTGCGTTCCGAGAAGTTCATGAAGATCGTCTCGCTCGCTCCCGAAGTGCTGTGAGCGGAGGACATACACATGGCTAACCGTATCAAGAAGGGCGACCAGGTCGTCATCAACACCGGCAAGGACAAGGGTAAGCAGGGTGAGGTGGTGCGTGTGGACGGCGATCGCGTGATCGTCTCCAACGCCAACGTCATCAAGCGCCACACCAAGCCGAACCCGCAGGCGGGTGTCGCCGGCGGCGTGGTCGAGCGTGAAGCGTCGATCCATATCTCCAACGTCAATATCGTCAACCCGGCAACGGGCAAGGGCGAGCGCGTTGGCTTCAAGGTGCTGGAGGATGGACGCAAATTGCGTGTGTTCCGCTCCAGCGGTGAGGCGCTCGACGCCTGAGGAATGAGATCATGAACACTCGTCTCGAAAAGTTTTACAAGGAAAACGTGGTGCCGGCCCTGATGAAGGAATTCGGCTACACCAATCCGATGGAAGTGCCGAAGCTGGTCAAGGTCACGCTCAACATGGGCGTGGGCGAAGCGGCTACCAACAAGAAGATTCTGGAAAATGCGGTCGCCGACATGTCCAAGATCTCCGGCCAGAAGCCGGTGGTCACCAAGTCGCGCGTTTCGGTCGCATCGTTCAAGATTCGTGACGGTTGGCCGATCGGCTGCAAGACCACCTTGCGTCGCGCCAAGATGTACGAGTTCCTGGATCGCCTGATCAACATCTCGTTGCCGCGCGTGCGCGACTTCCGGGGTGTGTCCGGTCGCTCCTTCGACGGTCGTGGCAACTTCAACATGGGTGTGAAGGAACAGATCATCTTCCCGGAAATCGACTTCGACGCCGTCGACGCGATCCGCGGTATGGATATCGCCATCACCACCACCGCCAAGACGGATGCGGAAGCGAAGGCGCTGCTGGCAGCGTTCAAGTTCCCGTTCCGTAACTGACCATAGAGGACATCCGAAATGGCAAAGACCTCCATGATCCACCGCGACATCAAGCGTGCAAAGCTTGCGAAGAAATTTGCCGGCAAGCGTGATGCGCTGAAGAAGATCCTCTCCAGCCAGGATGCGTCCTACGAAGAGAAGATCGATGCGTCGACCAAGTTGCAGAAGCTGCCGCGCGATTCGTCGCCGAGCCGCCACCGCAACCGTTGCGAGCTGTCTGGTCGTCCGCGCGGTGTCTACCGCAAGTTCGGTCTGGGTCGCAACATGCTGCGCAAGGCCACGATGAACGGCGACGTTCCGGGCCTGCGCAAGGCAAGCTGGTAACAGCACCCCGGCCGCTCGCGGCCGGTCTGGACAGGTTTGTTCTGTTCAACAGGGGAGTCCGACGCAAGTCGGGCTCTTTTGTCGTATACTTCCGCTTCTGTCTTGCCCGTATGGGCCTGGCATGGCGTCAAGGGTCCTGGCCCGTCCCCAGGAAAACACAAGATTTTCGCGAAAGCGGATATCGGTGCACTCAAAGGTACTCATATGAGCATGACTGATCCCATCGCCGACCTGCTGGTTCGCATCAAGAATGCGGCAGCGGTTGGTAAGCAGACGGTGAAATTGCCGTCGTCCAAGATCAAGGTTGCGATCGCCCAGGTCCTGAAGGACGAGGGTTACATCACCGACCTGCGCGTTACGGCCACCGAAAACAACAAGTCGGAGCTGGAAATCGTGCTGAAGTATTTCGAAGGCCGTCCGGTCATCGAGACCCTGAAGCGTTTCTCGCGCTCGGGTCTGCGTCAGTACCGCGGCAAGACCGAGCTGCCCAAGGTCCTGGGTGGCCTGGGTATCGCCATCATCTCCACGTCGAAGGGCATCATGACTGACGCACAGGCTCGCGAAGCCGGCGTTGGTGGTGAAGTTCTGTGCTTCGTGGCCTAAGGGAAGGAGTCGAACATGTCCCGTGTAGCCAAGAAGCCTGTGTCCCTTCCGAAGGGTGTCGAGCTCAACGTCCAGCCTGAGCTGGTCAGCGTCAAGGGCCCGAAGGGCACGTTGACCCTGCCCAAGCCGAATGGCGTGGAAATCGCCGTCGACGGCGACGTTGCCACGCTGTCGGCCAATGATCCTTCGCAGATCGCCATCACCGGCACCGTGCGCGCCATCCTGGCCAATATGGTCAAGGGCGTGTCCGAAGGCTTCGAGCGCAAGCTCGAGCTGGTCGGCGTCGGTTACCGTGCCGCCATGCAGGGCAAGGATCTGAGCCTGGCGCTCGGTTTCTCGCACCCGCTGGTGTTCGTGGCGCCGGAAGGCATCACGCTGTCGACCCCGAGCCAGACCGAAATCGTGGTCCAGGGCGCCGACAAGCAGCGCGTCGGCGAAGTCGCCGCCAAGATCCGCGGTTTCCGTCCGCCGGAGCCCTACAAGGGCAAGGGTGTGAAGTACGCCGGTGAAGTCATCATTCGCAAGGAAGCCAAGAAGGCGTAAGGCAGGTCCGTCTGCGAGGAGCCCGGCCATCCATGGCCGGACTTTTCAATGTACAAGCCTGTTTTCCTTCAGCTTTCGTAGGATAAATATCATGAGCATCAACAAGAACATCGCCCGCCTGCGTCGCGCCAAGTCGACCCGTGCACACATCCGCGAGCTGGGCGTCGCGCGTCTGTCGGTGCTGCGCACCGGTCAGCACCTGTATGCCCAAGTCTTCACTGCCGACGGTTCCAAGGTGATCGCTGCGGCGAACACCCTGCAGGCCGACGTCAAGGATGGCCTGAAGAACGGCAAGAACAGCGATGCGGCCGTCAAGGTCGGCAAGCTGATCGCCGAGCGTGCCAAGGCTGCGGGCATCGAGAAGGTCGCATTCGATCGCTCGGGCTACCGTTACCACGGCCGCATCAAGGCGCTGGCCGACGCGGCTCGCGAAGGCGGCCTGCAGTTCTAAAGTCTGCTGCAAGGGTGGCGTCATGCCGCCCTTGCGTTCCGCCGGCAGGGTAGAAGCCGGGCCGACCCGTTCTTTTGCAGCGGCATCGGGAACACTGCGTCATTCCACAACCATAAGCGGCTTCGAGCCGTACATACCCAATCAATCAAGGAATCAAGATGGCAGAAGAACGTGCACCGCGGGGTCGTGATCGCGACCGTAACCGCGAAGAGAAAGTCGACGATGGCATGATCGAGAAGCTGGTCGCGGTCAATCGCGTCAGCAAGACGGTCAAGGGCGGTCGCCAGTTCACCTTCACCGCGCTGACCGTGGTCGGCGATGGTCTGGGCAAGGTCGGTTTCGGCTATGGCAAGGCGCGCGAAGTGCCGGTCGCCATCCAGAAGTCGATGGAGCAGGCGCGCAAGAACCTGGCCACTGTGGATCTGAACAACGGCACCTTGTGGCATGCGGTCAAGTCCGGCCACGGCGCCGCACGTGTGTACATGCAGCCGGCTTCCGAAGGTACGGGCGTCATCGCGGGCGGCGCCATGCGCGCCGTGCTCGAAGCGGTTGGCGTGAAGAACGTGCTGGCCAAGGCTGTTGGTTCGCGTAATCCGATCAACCTGGTCCGCGCAACCCTGAAGGGTCTGTCGGAAGTGCAGTCGCCGGCCCGTGTTGCGGCCAAGCGCGGCAAGAAGGTGGAGGAGCTCAACCATGGCTAAGGACACCAACAAGACCGTGAAGGTGCGCCTGGTGCGTGGCCTGCGTGGAACCCAGTCGCGTCACCGCCTGTCGGTGCGTGCGTTGGGCCTGAATAAGCTCAACGATGTGCGTGAACTGAAGGACAGCCCGCAGGTGCGTGGCCTGATCAATACGGTTCACTACCTCGTCAAGGTTGAGGAGTAATCCAATGACTCTGCGTCTTAATGACCTCAAGCCGGCCGACGGCGCCCGTACCGAGCGCACCCGCGTCGGTCGTGGTATCGGTTCGGGCCTCGGCAAGACCGCTGGTCGCGGTCACAAGGGTTCGTTCGCCCGTAAGGGCGGCGGCAAGATCAAGGCCGGCTTCGAAGGCGGCCAGACCCCGATGCAGCGCCGTCTGCCGAAGATCGGTTTCCGCTCCAAGATGGCGCGCGATACCGCGGAAGTGTTGTCCTACCAGCTGGACAAGCTGGAAGCCGGTGATGTCGACTTTGCAGCGCTGCGTGCGGCCAACCTGGTCCCGAGCCGCGCCAAGAAGGCGAAGATCGTGCTGAAGGGCGAGCTGAGCAAGAAGTTCGTGCTGAAGGGCGTTGCGGCGACCGCAGGCGCCAAGGCAGCAATCGAAGCTGCCGGCGGCAGCGTAGAGGAGTAATCGGCAGATGGCGCAGGCTGGCATTGGTAACCTCGGTGGCGGACTCGGCAAGTTCACGGAACTTCGCCAGCGGCTGCTGTTCGTCCTCGGGGCATTGATCGTCTATCGTATCGGCTGCTATGTGCCGGTGCCGGGCGTCAATCCCGATGCCATGCTTTCGTTGATGCAGGCGCAGGGCGGCGGCATCGTGGACATGTTCAACATGTTCTCGGGCGGCGCCCTGCACCGTTTCAGTATTTTTGCGTTGAACGTGATGCCGTATATCTCGGCATCGATCGTGATCCAGTTGGCCACGCACATCTTTCCGGCCCTCAAGGCGATGCAGAAAGAAGGTGAATCGGGCCGACGCAAGATCACCCAGTATTCGCGCATCGGTGCGGTGTTGCTGGCGGTGGTGCAGGGCGGCAGTATCGCGCTGGCGCTGCAGAACCAGACCGCCCCGGGCGGCGCTCCGGTGGTGTATGCACCGGGCATGGGCTTCGTGCTGACCGCAGTGATCGCCCTGACGGCGGGCACCATCTTCCTGATGTGGGTGGGCGAGCAGGTCACCGAGCGTGGCATCGGCAACGGTGTGTCGTTGATCATCTTCGCCGGCATCGTTGCAGGTCTTCCGGCTGCCGCATTTCAGACCATCGAGGCATACCGTGATGATCAGTTGAATTTCATCTCGCTGCTTCTGATCGTCGTCACCATCCTGGCTTTCACCCTGTTCGTGGTGTTCGTCGAGCGTGGGCAGCGACGCATCACGGTCAACTACGCACGCCGCCAGGGCGGTCGCAATGCGTACATGAACCAGACCTCGTTCCTGCCGCTCAAGCTCAACATGGCTGGCGTGATTCCGCCGATCTTCGCATCGAGCATCCTGGCCTTCCCGGCGACGCTGTCGATGTGGTCGGGCCAGGCGGCCTCGGGTGGCGTGGGGTCGTGGCTGCAGAAGATTGCCAATGCGCTTGGGCCCGGTGAGCCGGTGCACATGCTGGTGTTCGCTGCGCTGATCATCGGTTTTGCGTTCTTCTATACCGCGCTGGTATTCAATTCGCAGGAAACCGCCGACAACCTCAAGAAGTCGGGTGCGCTGATCCCGGGTATCCGTCCGGGCAAGGCGACCGCCGACTACGTGGACGGCGTGCTGACGCGCCTGACGGCGGCCGGTTCGCTGTACCTGGTCATCGTCTGCCTGCTGCCGGAAATCATGCGCACGCAGCTCGGTACCTCGTTCCACTTCGGCGGCACCTCGCTGCTGATCGCGGTGGTGGTGGTGATGGACTTCATTGCGCAGATCCAGGCGCACCTGATGTCGCACCAGTATGAGAGCCTGCTGAAGAAGGCCAACCTGAAGGGTGGGTCACGCGGCGGTCTTGCACGCGGTTAAGTGGTACACTAGATCTTCATTACGTGAAGACGGCCTGGTTCCCGGGCCACGATCTTCCGATCAGAAGGGCGGCTCGCGCGACGTCTCGCGCGCGGGTGTGACGGGGTGGTCCTGTGCGGGAGTAGCACAGGCGATTCGGAGAAGTTTTCTGGATCAACACCGTCCGGCGCCGGAGCGAGGGCACACTCCCCACGCCGGGTCCATGGAACCTCTGGTTCCACGGGCTTCAAAGCAATCCGAGGCCTTGTTATAATTCCGAGTTCACTTTTGATCCATCCTGCCGGATGGCGCCTTGGCGCTGTCGGGCCATCACTCAGTTGGAGAATCGCGTCATGGCGCGTATTGCAGGCGTCAACCTGCCAGCCCAGAAGCACGTCTGGGTCGGGTTGCAAAGCATCTACGGCATCGGCCGTACCCGTTCGAAGAAGCTCTGCGAATCCGCAGGCGTTACCTCGACCACGAAGATTCGTGATTTGTCCGAACCCGAAATCGAGCGCCTGCGCGCCGAAGTCGGCAAGTATGTCGTCGAAGGCGACCTGCGCCGCGAAATCGGTATCGCGATCAAGCGACTGATGGACCTGGGCTGCTATCGCGGTCTGCGTCATCGCCGTGGTCTCCCGCTGCGTGGTCAGCGCACCCGTACCAACGCCCGCACCCGCAAGGGTCCGCGCAAGGCGATCAGGAAGTAAGGGATAGATCATGGCCAAGCCAGCAGAAAAGAAAACGAAGAAGAAGATCAAGCGCGTCATCACTGACGGCGTCGCTCATGTCCACGCTTCGTTCAACAACACCATCGTCACCATCACCGATCGCCAGGGCAATGCGCTGTCGTGGGCTACGTCGGGCGGCGCCGGTTTCCGTGGTTCGCGTAAGTCGACCCCGTTCGCTGCTCAGGTTGCCGCCGAAAAGGCTGGCCGCGCTGCGCTCGACTACGGCGTGAAGTCGCTGGAAGTACGTATCAAGGGCCCGGGTCCGGGCCGTGAGTCGGCCGTGCGTTCGTTGAACAACGTGGGCTACAAGATCACCAACATCATCGACGTGACGCCAATCCCGCACAACGGGTGCCGTCCGCCGAAGAAGCGTCGCGTCTAAAGGGAGCGATAAGAAATGGCTCGTTATATCGGTCCTACCTGTAAGCTCGCGCGCCGCGAAGGCGCCGACCTTTCCCTCAAGAGCCCGGCGCGTGCGCTGGACTCCAAGTGCAAGCTTGAGCAGAAGCCCGGCCAGCACGGCGCGGCGCGCAAGGGCAAGCTCTCCGACTACGCCACCCAGCTGCGCGAAAAGCAGAAGGTCAAGCGTATCTACGGTCTGCTGGAACGCCAGTTCCGCAACTACTACAAGAAGGCCTCGACCAAGAAGGGCAACACCGGCGAGAACCTGCTGCAGTTGCTGGAAACCCGTCTGGACAACGTCTGCTACCGCATGGGCTTTGCCGTCACCCGTCCGGCCGCGCGCCAGTTGGTGTCGCACCGTGGCGTGTTGGTCAACGGCAAGTCGGTGAATCTGGCCTCGTACCAGATCAAGGCCGGCGATGCGATCACGCTGTCGGAAAAGGCACAGAAGCAGCTCCGCGTGCAGGAAGCCCTGACCGTGGCTGAGCAGCACGACATGACGCCGTCGTGGGTTGAAGTCGATTCGAAGAAGTTTAGCGGCGTGTTCAAGGCCGTTCCGGATCGCGCTGACCTGCCTTCGGATATCAACGAAGCGCTGATCGTCGAGTTGTATTCGAAGTAATTCACATTGGAGAGCCTCCGGCACTGCCGGAGGTTCGCAGGAGACCCCGCAACATGACGGTTACCGCCAACCAGGTTCTGCGCCCTCGTGGTCCGCAGATCGAACGTCTTACCGACAACCGTGCCAAGGTCGTGATCGAACCCTTGGAGCGCGGTTACGGGCACACGCTGGGCAATGCCCTGCGTCGTGTGCTGTTGTCGTCGATCCCCGGTTTTGCGATCACCGAGGTCGAGATCGACGGCGTGCTGCACGAGTACACCACGGTCGAGGGTTTGCAGGAAGACGTGCTTGACGTCCTGCTCAACCTGAAAGACGTGGCCATTCGCATGCACAGTGGCGACAGCGCGACGCTGTCGTTGTCCAAGCAGGGTCCGGGCACGGTCACTGCGGCCGACATCAGGACCGATCACAACGTTGAGATCATCAACGGCGAGCACGTGATCTGCCACCTGACCAAGGACACGGCGCTGAACATGCGCCTGAAGATCGAGCGTGGGTTCGGCTATCAGCCGGCTGCTGCGCGTCGTCGTCCGGACGAAGAGACCCGCACCATCGGTCGTCTGATGCTGGATGCGTCGTTCTCGCCGGTGCGTCGCGTTGCCTATGCAGTGGAAGCTGCGCGCGTCGAACAGCGCACCGACCTCGACAAGCTGGTGATCGATATCGAAACCAACGGCACGATCGATGCCGAGGAAGCCGTGCGCACCGCCGCCGACATCCTCAGCGATCAGCTGTCGGTGTTCGGCGATTTCACCCACCGCGATCGCGGTGCGGCCAAGCCGGCTGCCAGCGGCGTGGATCCGGTGCTGCTGCGCCCGATCGACGACCTCGAGCTGACCGTGCGTTCGGCCAACTGCCTCAAGGCCGAGAGCATCTATTACATCGGCGATCTGATTCAGAAGACCGAAGTGGAGCTGCTCAAGACCCCGAACCTGGGCAAGAAGTCGCTCACCGAAATCAAGGAAGTGCTGGCACAGCGCGGCCTTGCACTGGGCATGAAGCTGGAGAACTGGCCGCCGGCCGGCGTCGCCCAGCACGGCATGCTTGGTTGATGCATCAGCGCATGGGCGTCTTCGGGCGCCCATGCGGTTTTTCTCATCGACGGGCCAAAGCCCGCGGTGACACCGGTCGAAGGATGGCCGGTTCGGACCAACCGCAGTCCATTCAACAGCGCCAGGATGGCGACAACGTCTCCCAGTAGTCTCAACATTCCTTAGGAAATCACACTCATGCGTCACCAGAAATCTGGTCGTAAGTTCAACCGCACCAGCGCGCACCGCGAAGCCATGTTCCGCAATATGGCCGCTTCGCTGTTCAAGCACGAGCTGATCAAGACCACCTTGCCGAAGGCCAAGGAACTGCGTCGCGTCGCCGAACCGCTGATCACCATCGGTAAGGTCGATGGCGTCGCCAATCGTCGTCTGGCGTTCGCTCGCCTGCGCGACAAGGAAGCGGTGGGCAAGCTGTTCGTCGAACTGGGCCCGCGTTACGCGACCCGTCCCGGCGGCTACCTGCGCATCCTGAAGGCCGGTTTCCGTGCTGGCGACAATGCGCCGATGGCGTATGTGGAGCTGGTCGATCGCCCGGTCGTTGCGGAGGAAGTGGCCGAGTAATCGGATCGCTTCATCAAGATTCTCGAAGAGCCCGGCATTGCCGGGCTTTTTGTTGTGCGCGGTATCGATTCGGGCCAGCGGTTCGGGGTATTGGGCGTGTTCTGGGCAATGCTTGCTTGGGCACCGGCCGACTCCGGGGCGGTGGCGTGGCCATGATGCTGGATGGCCAGGGTTCCTAGCCGGCGTGGTCGCGGCGATGCCTGCTCGATGGCCGTGGAGCCCATCGCCTGGCGATGCGCTGCCGCTGGGATGCAAGGCGCCTTGCGTGTGCGACGGAGCAGGGCGGTACATGCGTGGTCAGCGCCGCGGCGATGATTGATAATCGGGCTTCGATCCTAGGCAAGCAGTCACGATGAATCCATTGCGTTGGGGGTTTCGGGCGCAGTTCCTGCTGGGCTTTCTGGCCTGTGCGGGACTATTGGCCTATGCGATCTACGTACAGCTGTATCTGGGGCTGGAGCCTTGCCCGCTGTGCATTTTCCAGCGGATCGCGTTTGCGGCTCTGGCAGTGTTGTTCCTGCTCGGTGCCCTGCACGGGCCGCGTGGCGCAGGCGGGCGCAAGGTCTATGGCGTATTGAGTTTCATCGCCGCCGGCGTGGGCATGGGCATCGCCGCACGGCATGTCTGGGTGCAGATCCGGCCCAAGGACATGATGTCTTCGTGTGGCCCGCCGCTGAGTTTTCTGAGCGAGACGATGGGGCCGTTCGAGGTGTTCCGCACCGTGCTGACCGGCAGCGGCGACTGCGGCAACATCGACTGGCGCTTTCTGGGCCTGAGCATGCCAATGTGGAGCATGGTGTGGTTCGTGGCGCTTGCGTTGTGGGCGCTGTACGCCGGCTTCAAGGCGAGGCGCAGCTCGGTGCATCGCCAAGGCTAAGGGATGCCGCTGCGCGCCTGGGACGGTGGGGCCGGAACATGATGGGTCGGTCGCCTCGCGAGCTGCCTTGGCCTATCGCGTGCCGTCTGCGTGGCTTGAGTGGCTTGAAGGCGTCGCGGTTGTGCGCGTCACAGACAAGTGCGCGGATGTGCGGTTCGCCCGCGCTGCCCGAGCGGGCCGGCCGAGGGTGCGGCGTCGTTCCGCAACTACGTCGATCAGGTGCGTGGCCAGTGCCCGCTGGCGTAGGTGGACGTCGTGTCAGACCTTGGGCGTTGTTCGCCATTCAGTTGCGTTCGCCAAGGGGCACAAGGATTCGACGTCATCGCTTGCCTCGTCCACTGCGTGAACGCTTTGCGTTGCGCGCTGGCTCTGCCACCATCGCAGGCTGTCAGGAGCCCTCGTCATGAATCTTTCCGCCGCAACCCCCGCTTCCGATCACGCTGCCTCGTCGTGGGCGCCCGGCAGCTGGCGTGACAAACCCGCGCTGCAGCTGCCCGTGTATCCGGATCAGTCTGCGCTGCAGGCGGCGATGGACGAGTTGGGTCAGTTGCCGCCGCTGGTGACCTCGTGGGAGATCTTCGCACTCAAGCGCCAGTTGGCCGAAGCGCAGGAGGGCAAGCGCTTCCTGCTGCAGGGTGGCGATTGCGCGGAGAATTTCAGCGATTGTGAATCGGGCACCATTTCCAATCGCCTGAAGGTGCTGCTGCAGATGAGCCTGGTGCTGGTGCACGGCCTGCGGCTGCCGGTGGTACGGGTGGGCCGCTTTGCCGGGCAATACGCCAAGCCGCGCTCGGCCGATACCGAAACCCGTGATGGTGTGACCTTGCCGAGTTATCGCGGCGATGTGATCAATGCGCCGGCCTTCACCGAGGCCGCGCGCGTGCCCGATCCGCGGCGCATGATCACCGCGCATTCGCGGTCGGCGATGACGATGAACTTCGTGCGCGCCTTGATCGACGGCGGCTTCGCCGACCTGCATCACCCCGAATACTGGAACCTGGACTGGGTGGGCTATTCGCCGCTGGCGGCCGACTACCAGAAGATGGTGTCCTCGATCGGCGATGCGGTGCGCTTCATGGAGACCCTGTCTGGAGCCGAGGTGTACAACCTCAACCGCATCGATTTCTACACCTCGCACGAGGCGTTGCTGCTGCCCTATGAGCAGTGCCTGACCCGCCAGGTGCCGCGCCAATGGGGCTGGTTCAACCTCAGCACGCATTACCCGTGGATCGGCATGCGCACCGCAGCGCTGGATGGCGCGCATGTGGAATACCTGCGCGGGGTGCGCAACCCGATCGCCATCAAGGTTGGGCCGTCGGTACAGCCGGACCAGCTGTTGCGGCTGATCGACGTACTCAATCCCGAAGACGAACCCGGGCGTCTGAGCTTCATCCATCGCATGGGCGCGGCGCAGATCGCCGAGAAGTTGCCGCCGCTGCTGGATGCGGTCAAGCGCGATGGGCGCCGGGTGCTGTGGGTGTGCGATGCGATGCATGGCAATACCGAGAGCACCGGAAATGGCTACAAAACCCGGCGTTTCGACAATATCCGCGGTGAAGTGGAGACCTCGTTCGACCTGCATGCGGCTGCCGGTACGCGGCTGGGCGGTGTGCATCTGGAGCTCACCGGCGAAGATGTCACCGAATGCACCGGCGGCGCACGCGAACTGACCGAGCGCGATCTGGAGCGTGCCTACCGCTCCAGCGTGGACCCACGCCTGAACTATGAGCAGTCGCTGGAAATTGCGATGGCGATCGTACGCAAGCAACAACAGGCCGCGTCGCAGCCGCTGGGCGCATGAGCGGCGCGTGCGCATGACGTGATGCTCATGCCGCTTGCGGCATGCTCTGGCAGCCATCCCTCTCCCCCCCACAGGAAGAACGGTTTGACTGCCGATTGGAACGTCATTCGCGAATACGCAATTCCCCTGGGCGCCGCGCTGCTGGCCGGCGTCGTGACCTGGTCGTTGATGCTGTGGTTGTTCCGCCGCATGCAGGGACGCGATTACCGCCGCGCGCGTATCATTCGCGTGATCACCTTGCCCGCGGCCTTCATCCTGCCGCTGTTGTTTCTGGGTGTCGCTACCGAGGCGACCCCGCTGAGCGGCAAGGCGCTGGCAGCGGTGCAGCATTTGTTGCATGTCGGCATCGTCGGCTGCGTGACCTGGTTGCTGGTACGCGCGGTGGCGGCCGGCGAAGCGGCGATCCTTCGCAGCAACCCGATCGAGGTGGCGGACAATCTGACCGCGCGCCGCATCCAGACCCAGACCCGGGTGCTGAGCCGCGTGGTGATGGGCGCGGTGATCCTGCTTGGCGTCTCGGTGGTGCTGCTCGGCTTCGAGCAGGTGCGCCAGATCGGCAAGACGCTGCTGGCCTCGGCCGGCATCATCGGCCTGGTGGCGGGCATCGCGGCCAAGCCGGTGTTCGGCAACCTGATCGCCGGCCTGCAGATCGCGCTGACCCAGCCGATCCGGCTGGACGACGTGGTGATCGTCGAAGGCGAATGGGGCCGCATCGAAGAGATCGGCAGCTCGTATGTGGTGGTACGGATCTGGGATGAGCGACGCATGGTGGTGCCGCTCACCTGGTTCATCGAAAACCCGTTCCAGAACTGGACGCGCGCCAGCGCGGATCTGCTCGGTACCGCGTTCCTGTGGCTGGATTACCGCACGCCGATCGCCGCAGTGCGCGCGGAACTGGAGCGCATCTGCCAGAGCGAGCCGCTATGGGATGGGCGCGTCTGCGTCACCCAGATCACCGATACCAGCGACAACACCATTCAGGTGCGCCTGTTGGTGAGTGCGCGCAATTCTGGCGATGCCTTCGACCTGCGCTGCCTGGTGCGCGAAAGCATGATCGATTTTCTGACCCGCGAGCATGCTTACGCGCTGCCCAGGATCCGCGCCGAGATTGCGGCGCAGGAAAAGCCGGTGTCGCGCGCTGCAGAACCGATCTCGCCGGAGAGCGTGCGTTCGCCGGGTGCCGAAGATGGCGAGCCTGCAGCATCGATCTAGCGTTGCCGGCAGAGGGATCTAGCCGTTTTGGTGTGCGCTGGCGGCCAACCGGTTCGCGCATCGCAGGATTGGCGATGCGCAGCCGCCCGGGCGGCAAGCTGCGCGACATCCGGGGGACGCTGTCTGATGACGTCGATACCTGGACCGCCCCGCATTGCCTTGCGGTGCGGGGCGGTGCGCTCAGTCCGCGGTCTTCGGTGGCGATGCGCCCGGTGTCGCTGGCGGTGGTGCGCTCGGCGCGTAGCCGGGCGCGAACCGCGCGTGGCTGCGTTGCTCGTAGGCGTAGGCCAGTTCGATCAGGCGCGGCTCGCTCCAGGCGGTGCCCATGAACAGCAGTCCGAGCGGCAAGCCCTGGGTCTGCCCCATCGGCACGCTCAGGCTCGGATATCCGGCCACTGCCGCGGCACCGTAGCCGGCACCGGGAAAGGTGTCGCCCTTGCCGAGCGTGGTGACCCAGGCCGCGCCGGTGGTCGGCACGATCAGCGCGTCCAGGCGGTCGGCTTCCAGGGCTGCGTCGATGCCTTCCGGCCCGGCCAGCCGTTTGGCGTTGGCGCGTGCGCTCAAATAGCCCGCGTCGTCGAGGCCGGGCGCTGCCTGCGCCTGTTCGAACAACTCCTGCCCGAAGTGCGGCATCTCGCGCTGCGCCTGCGTGCGATTGAACGCAATCAACTGCTCCAGGCTCGCCACGGGCGCGCGGTGGTTCTGCAGATACGCGTTCAAGCCGGCCTTGAATTCGACCAGTAAGACCATCTGCTCAGCAGCATCCCACTTGCCATCCGTGGCCAGGGCCGTCTCAACCACCGTGGCACCTGCCGCGCGCAAGGTCTGCACGGCGCGATCCAATGCGGCGGCGATCACGGGATCCTCGCGCAGTGGATTGCGCAGCAGGCCCAGGCGCGCGCCACGCAGGCTGTCGGGTTTCAGGTGGGCCAGGTAATCGACGCTGGTCGCCGGTGCCTTGGCAGTGGCCGGGTCCTGCGCATCGGGCGCGGCGATGGCCTGCAGCAGCGCGGCCGCGTCGGCCACGCTGCGCGTCATCGGGCCGGCGGTGTCCTGGCTGGCCGAAATCGGGATGATGCCGTCGCGGCTGACCAGGCCTACCGTCGGCTTGAGCCCGACCAGGCCGTTGACCGATGCCGGACAGGTGATGCTGCCATCGGTCTCGGTGCCGATGCCCACCGTGGCCAGGCTGGCGGCGATTGCCGCACCGGTGCCGGCGCTGGAGCCGCATGGGTTGCGGTCGAGCGCGTAGGGATTGCGGGTCAGCCCGCCGCGGGCGCTCCAGCCGGAGCTGGACTGGGTGGAGCGGAAATTCGCCCACTCGCTCAGGTTGGTCTTGCCCAGGATCACCGCCCCGGCCGCGCGCAGGCGCTGCACCAGAAAGGCATCGCGGGTTGGATGGAACGCGGCCAGTGCCAGCGAGCCGGCGCTGTTGACCATCGGCACGGCGTCGATGTTGTCCTTGAGCAGCACCGGGATGCCGTGCAACGGTCCGCGCGTGCGGCCGGCGCGGCGTTCGTCGTCGAGCCAGCGTGCCTCGGCTTCGGCCTGCGGATTGTGTTCGATCACCGCATTGAGCTGCGGGCCGGCGCGGTCGACGCTGGCGATGCGTTGCAGGTAGGCACGGGTCAGTTCGAGGCTGGTGGTGGTGCCGGCCTGCATGCGCGCCTGCAGGCCGGCCACATCGGCCTCAACCAGTTCCAGCGGTTCGGTGCCGGCGGCCGTGGCGGGTGCATGACGCGTCGGGGCGTCGGCATGTGTACAGCCGCACAGCGCCAGCAGCAAGGCAAGGCACAAGGTGGTGGGTCGCATCGGCGCGGGTTCCCCGGGAAGTCTGCGCAGGCTAACGGCGCAGGATCTCGGTGACAACGGATGGCCGTGTCCGCATGGACGGGACAGGGTGGGTCAGCGGCGACGCCGGACCAGATCGCGTGCCAGCACGCCGACCACGATCAGGTTGATCGCCAGCACGGCCCAGGCGGTCCAGCCAGGATGGCGGACGATGGCGTAGATATCGAATGGCAGATAGATGGCGGCCGACAGGCAGCCCAGCAGCGAGGCCCAGGCCTTGGCGCGCCACAGGCCCCAGGCTTCCACCACATGCAGCAGGCCGTAGGCCAGCATGGCGGCAGCGGCCAGATGCACGGCATCGGGGTTGATGGTCTTGAGCAACGACGGCAGAGCGCCGTGGTCGGGATCCAGGTTGAAGCGGCGGATCAGCGTACTGACCGCATGTTGCAGCGGGAGCGGGCCCAGAATTTCCAGGCCCGTCGCCGCCAACAGCGCAAGCGCCCCCTTGACCGCCTCGAGCAGGGCGATCGCATGAAGGCCCGGATGCGCACGCGGATCCGGGCTGTAAGGCTTGCGCTGCACGAGCGTGAACGCCAGGGCTTAGCCGGAACGGCCAGCGCGCTTGCGCTCGTTCTCGGTCAGGTGCTTCTTGCGCAGGCGGATTTCCTTCGGGGTGACTTCGACCAGCTCGTCGTCCTCGATGAAGTCCAGCGCCTGTTCCAGCGTGTACTTGATGGCCGGGGTCAGCTTGATCGCATCGTCCTTGCCCGACGCACGCATGTTGGTCAGCGGCTTGGTCTTGATCGCGTTGACGGTCAGGTCGTTGTCCTTGGAATGGATGCCGACCAGCTGGCCTTCGTATACGTTGTCGCCTTCGGCGGCGAACAGGCGGCCACGCTCTTCCAGCGGTCCCAGCGCATAGGCCGGCGTTGCGCCCGGTGCGTTGGCAATCATCACGCCGTTCTGGCGCTTGGCGATGGCGCCCTGTTCCTTCGGGCCGTAATGGTCGAACACGTGGAACAGCAGGCCCGAGCCCTGGGTCAGGGTGCGGAACTCGTTCTGGAAGCCGATCAGGCCACGCGCCGGGATCATGTAATCCAGGCGCACGCGGCCCTTGCCGTCCGGCTCCATGTTCTTCAGCTGGCCCTTGCGGGTGCCCAGCTTTTCCATCACGCCGCCCTGGTGCTGTTCTTCGATGTCCACCACGAGCTGTTCGATCGGCTCCATCAGCTTGCCGTCGATTTCCTTGATGATCACTTCCGGACGCGACACGGCCAGCTCGTAGCCTTCACGACGCATGTTCTCGATCAGCACCGACAGGTGCAGTTCGCCACGGCCGGAGACCAGGAACTTGTCGGCGTCCGAGCCTTCCTCGACCTTCAGTGCCACGTTGTGCACCTTCTCGCGGTCCAGGCGGTCGCGCAGCTGGCGGCTGGTCAGGAACTTGCCGCCGGACAGGTCCTTGTTGCCGGCGAACGGCGAGTTGTTGACCTGGAAGGTCATCGAGATGGTGGGTTCGTCCACGGTCAGCGCCGGCAGCGCCTCAGGGTGGTCGAGCGCACACACGGTGTCGGAGATGGTCAGTTCCTGGATGCCGGAGATGGCCACGATGTCGCCGGCCTCGGCGCTGTCCTGCTCGATGCGCTCCAGACCCAAAAAGCCCAGCACCTGCAGCACCTTGCCCTGGCGCTTCTTGCCTTCGCGGTCGATCACGCTGACCGGCATGTTCTTCTTCAAGGTGCCGCGCTGGATGCGGCCGATGCCGATCACGCCGACGAAGTTGTTGTAGTCCAGCTGGCTGATGCGCATCTGGAACGGGCCGTCCGGGTCCACGTCCGGTGCCGAGACGTGCTGCATGATCGCTTCGTACAGCGGGGTCATGTCGCCGTCGCGCACGCTCGAATCCAGGCTGGCGTAGCCGTTCAATGCCGATGTGTAGACGATCGGGAAGTCCAGCTGCTCGTCGGTGGCGCCGAGCTTGTCGAATAGGTCGAACACCTGGTCGATCACCCAGTCCGGGCGCGCGCCGGGACGGTCGATCTTGTTGACCACCACGATCGGCTTGAAGCCCATCGCAAAGGCCTTCTGGGTCACGAAGCGGGTCTGCGGCATCGGGCCGTCCATCGCGTCGACCAGGATCAGCACCGAGTCCACCATCGACAGCACGCGCTCGACTTCGCCACCGAAGTCGGCGTGTCCCGGGGTGTCGACGATGTTGATGCGGTTGCCCTGCCAGGTGATGGCGGTGTTCTTGGCCAGGATCGTGATGCCACGTTCCTTTTCCTGGTCGTTGCTGTCCATCACGCGCTCAGCCAGGACGGTGCGTTCGGACAGGGTGCCGGACTGCTTCAGCAGGCAGTCGACGAGGGTGGTCTTGCCATGGTCGACGTGCGCGACGATGGCGATATTGCGGAGTTTTTCAATGGACATGCGGAAAGGGCCCCTGTCTGGCGCCAGTCTTGAGATGAGGTAAGCCCGACATTATAGCGGTTTCGTTGCGCTGCCGTTGCGGATTGACGCAAGTCGATTCAGATCGCCCATTCAGCCAGTGTGACGGCCGGGGGGCCGGGGCGGGCAGGTCCGTTGGACCATGGTCGTAACCGCGCGGCCGGTCACGCGCCCGGGTGTATCCTAATGGGCTGATGATCACTCCAGAACCTGCAAGGATTTCCATGTCCCTGATCGCCACCTTCGACACCTCCCGCGGCCCGATCGTTGTCGAGCTGTACCCGGAGAAGGCTCCGCTGACGGTTGCCAACTTCGTCAACCTGGCCAAGCGCGGCTTCTACAACGGCCTGAGCTTCCACCGCGTCATCGCCGATTTCATGATCCAGGGCGGCTGCCCGGAAGGTTCCGGCCGCGGCGGCCCGGGCTACCGTTTCGAAGACGAGACCAATAACGGCGTGGGCCACGAGCGCGGCGTGCTGTCCATGGCCAATGCCGGCCCGAATACCAACGGCAGTCAGTTCTTCATCACCCACACCGCCACCCCGTGGCTGGACGGCAAGCACACCGTGTTCGGCAAGGTCACCCAGGGCCTGGACGTGGTGGATAGCGTTGCCCAGGGCGACACCATCAACACGCTCACCATCGAAGGCGATACCGACGCCGTGCTGGCCGCCAAGGCCGACCGCGTTGCGGAGTGGAACAAGATCCTCGCCGCCTGATCGCAAGTTCCCGTCGAACGGCCGCCGTGTGCGGCCGTTTGCTCGTCAACGCGCGCCGCCAGGCCTTGCGGCCCCGCCAGCGCGCCACCCCCACCAACGCTTTTTAGCAGAGGAAACACCCCATGAAAGCACCTGTTCGTGTTGCTGTGACCGGCGCTGCCGGCCAGATCGGCTATGCCCTGCTGTTCCGCATCGCCTCGGGCGAAATGCTGGGCAAGGACCAGCCGGTCATCCTGCAGTTGCTTGAACTGCCGCTCGAGAAGGCCCAGGCCGCCCTCAAGGGCGTGATGATGGAACTGGAAGACTGCGCGTTCCCGCTGCTGGCCGGCATGGTCGGTACCGACGACGCCGAAGTGGCCTTCAAGGACGTCGATGTCGCCCTGCTGGTCGGTTCGCGTCCGCGCGGCCCGGGCATGGAGCGCAAGGACCTGCTGCTGGCCAATGCGGAGATCTTCACTGCGCAGGGCGCGGCGTTGAACAAGGTCGCCAAGCGCGACGTGAAGGTGCTGGTGGTCGGCAACCCGGCCAACACCAATGCCTATATCGCGATGAAGTCGGCGCCGGACCTGGACCCGAAGAATTTCACCGCGATGCTGCGCCTGGACCACAACCGCGCGCTGAGCCAGCTCTCGGCCAAGCTCGGCAAGCCGGTGGCCGGCATCGAGAAGCTGGCGGTGTGGGGCAACCACAGCCCGACCATGTATCCGGACTACCGTTTCGCCACCGCCGATGGTGCGTCCATCAGCGATGCGATCAACGACCAGGAATGGAACGCGTCCACTTTCATCCCGACCGTGGGCAAGCGCGGTGCGGCGATCATCGAAGCCCGCGGCT
Source organism: Xanthomonas campestris pv. badrii (assembly GCF_012848175.1). Taxonomy (NCBI): domain Bacteria; kingdom Pseudomonadati; phylum Pseudomonadota; class Gammaproteobacteria; order Lysobacterales; family Lysobacteraceae; genus Xanthomonas; species Xanthomonas campestris. The sequence continues at coordinate 811,244 of NZ_CP051651.1, forward strand.
TGTCCTCGGCAGCGTCGGCCGCCAATGCCGCCATCGATCACGTGCGTGACTGGGTACTGGGCAGCAACGGCAAGTGGGTCACCATGGGCGTGCCTTCGGATGGTTCCTACGGTATTCCGCAAGGGGTGATGTTCGGCTTCCCGGTCACCACCGAAAACGGCAAGTACACCATCGTCAAGGATCTGCCGATCGACGACTTCAGCCAGAAGTACATCGACAAGACCCTGGCCGAGCTGGAAGAAGAGCGCAGCGGCGTGTCGCATCTGCTGGGCTGAGCACCACGGTTGCTGCAAGTCGAAACGCCGGGCACTGCCCGGCGTTTTTTTGTGTCTGCCCACCCGCGGTGACGACGGCGGGTGGGCATCGCGGCGGTGCTGCGTGCAGTGACAACGCGGCGCACCTGCGCTCGGTGATTCGGCGGCCAAGGTGCGTGCCCTGGTCGCGTTATCGCTTACTCCAGGCCTTCGGCTTTCAGCGCGGCCTGCACGTCGGCATCGGCCTGCATGCGCTGGAAGAAGGCACCCAGTGCCGTCAGCCCACTCAGGTCCACGCCGGCCTTGCGGGCCCAGCGCAAGGTTACGAACAGATACGCATCGGCGCCGGTATGGCTGTCGCCGGCCAGCCACTGGCGGCCCTGCAGATGCGCATCGGCACGCGCGTAGAGCGTGCGCAGCTTGCTGCGCGCATCGTCCTGGCTGCGCGCGATCAATGCCTGATCCTGCAGGTAGGCGGTGCTGCCGAAGATCGGCTTGAAGGTCGGGTGGACGTCGGCGTTGGAAAACCCGATCCAGCGATTGATCTCGGCACGGCTGCGCGCGCTGCCATCACCGCCCAGGCCGGTCAGCGGCGCAATATCGGCGATGTAATTCAAGATGGCGGCGTTCTGCGTCAGCGCCCAATCGTCGATCAGCAGCAACGGCACGGCACCTGCCGGATTGAGCTGCAGATAGTCGGGCGACTTCATGGTGGCGGCGTCGACCACCACCAGATCGAACGGCAGCCCGGACCAGCGCAGGACGATGTGGTCAGCGAGCGAGCAGGCGCCGGGCTTGGTGTAGAGCTTCATGGTCAATCCAGTGAGGAACAGGACCGCAAGCTTAGCCGGGTTGTCCCGCAAGCTGTGGCGCGCCTCGACAAGCGGTACGCAGTGCAATGACGGCTGCGCGTGGCGTTGTGCATCGCTGCAGGCGTTGCGGCCAATGACGTTCCGGCGCGAGGCGGCTTGCTCACCGCAAACTCAGCTGCCGGTAGTTCGGCAGCATACGCACCGCTGCGCGCCGTTCGATCCAAGCAAACATAGCGCAAGCGGTTGCAGAGGCGTGATGGCGGCGGTATCGACACGCCGCAGCACGGTGAGGCGTGTTGCTTACGACGCCGTGCGCGGACGCAGCTTCTGCACGCGATAGAACGTGTGGCCGCCGATGGTTGCCACCTGGTAGGCATTGCGCCAGCTCGGGCTTGCAATTGCGCTGGCGGCAAAGTGACTGGCACCCGGCACGATTTCCTTGCGCTGACCCGCAGGCAATGCCCAATTGCGTTCTGCAGCCAGTGCCACACCCAGCGCCTTGTTCCAGGCGTCATCGTTCTTCAGCTGTGTGCCGGGGGCCACGATGGTCGGTGCGAACTGCTTGCGCGCGGTGACCACCTCGCACATCGAGTCGCCCCACAGGCCGCTGTCCAGCCGGCGCAGCGCAACTTCAGCGACAGCCTGCTGGCCGCGCAAGGTCTGGTCGCGCGCCTCCAGGTACACGGTGGTACTCAAGCACAGCGAATCTGCAGCTGGCTGCGGCATCAATTGCGCCAGCCAGAAAATCCAAATCATCTTCATACAACTCCTTGCTCCGTATGGGCCGGTCCGCAGGGCATCCAAGGTGGATGCACCAGTGCGAAGGGCTTGGCGTCATGGGGAGGCGACCTGTCACGGGCCGCCCGGTCTCCGGCGAAAGAGAGCTGCCGAAGGCGCCCACCAAGTGGGTGGGTCAAAAAGTTGGCGCAAGGTAGGCGTCGATCACAGAATCGTGGCTGAATGGGCGGGGTTGACGCGGTGCAATGCCTGCTGCGCCTGCTTGGCGCACTGGTGCGTATCCCACTGCAGCAGTGCATGCGCGTCGCATCGGCACAGCGACAGCGCGGGCGCTGGTTGCACCGGCGTTGATGCATCTGCAATGAGGCGCGCATTGCCTCAAGGCGTGACACCTTCATGCTGGCTGCACGTGTTTTTCCGTGCATCGTCAACAGCCGGGCATATCGATTGGAACGTCGTCGACCGGTGTCGTATCAGTCAATCAATACGTGGCGACACGTACATGCATGGCACTAGATAACGCCACTTGCGCATCCTGTAGCGGACGTTGGCATCAACCCACTGCGCGTCGCCTCTTGACTGCTGGAAGCATTGCCGTCTTTCGCTGCGACGATGCACGCCGTTGCGTGCGTCGATAGAGATCTGGATGCGCGCTTATCGGGAGATGCTTTCAGAATCGTTATGGCATTGCCGCTCTTTCAACAGGCGGCTTCTGTCCGAAAGTGGTTTTCGATGCGTTGCCAAAGGTCAGCAGCATGCATGCCGCTCCGCAAAGCATCGGGCCGATCGCCATCGACCATGCCAACTGTGCATGATCCGCATCGTGATCATTGATCAAGTGCAGCAGCAGGCCGATCAGCACGCTGCCTAGTGCAAGCGCGAGCTGGGCGGCCGCCGTCAGCAAGGCGAAGCCGCGCGCCTGGTGTGCGGGGTCGTGGCGTGTCGACAGTTCGGCATGCCGCGCCCACACCCACTGGCTGGCGCTGCCGGCTGCCATCCCCAGGCCGAATGCCAGCGCCGCGTCGGGCCACACGCCACGTGTCGTCTGCATCGCAAACGACAGCCCGAACACGACCAGCATGAACCCGCTGCATCCCAGCCGCTGCAAGGCACCGGTCTGCAGCCGCGCCGCCAACGGCTGTATGGCCACGGTGCCGACGGCGTAGCTGATCAGAACCGCGCTGCCCCAGCGGGGCAAGGGAAGCAGGGTTTGCGCCAGATATGGCGCCAGTTTGGTGAAGGTGGGCAAGGCCAGCGACAATGCTGCGATCGCCATCAACGGCAGCCAGCAGGCGCGGTGCAGGCCTGCATTCGGTGCGTGCGCTGGCGGGCCAGCAACGTGGTGCGCATGCGGTTGCAGCGTGTGGCGCAGCCAGCCTGCCGTCAGCATGGCCAGCGTGCTGACGGCGACCACCACCGTCATGGCGACGGATGCGCCTGCAGACGGCCTGGAATGCACGAGCAGCCCGATCGCCGCACTGACCGACAATGCGGCCAGGCCGCTGCCGACCAACCGCAGTGCGCTGATGCCCTTTGCACCACGCCACGGCCAGCGGCCCAGGCCGAGCAAGGTGTTCTGCGCAACATCGCCCACGGCGTACGCCGCGCGGAACGGCAGGCTGACGAGCAACACGCAGGCCAGGCGCACGGCAGCGGGCAACAGGGGCACCAGGAACAGCAGTGCCATGGCCACGGCAGCGATCGCAATGCCACGCCATTGCGCGCGACCGGCCCAGGCCAGGCTGCTGCTCGCCTGCCAGCGACGGGCAGCGAGCAAGCCCATCAGCGCACTGACCACCAATCCCGCTGCAGCCGTCATGCCGGCGGCGGTGGCGCTCAGCTGCACGTATTCGGTCAGGGCAAAGATCAGCAACAGCTCGCCGGTATACCAGAGCAGGCTCTTGCCGAAGTGCGCAGCCGTGTACGCCAGCATCGCCGACAGTGGCAGGGTGGGGAGCTGAGGCGATGCCGTCGGGGCGTGCATGCAGCCGGTTATAGCCGGACTCTGCGACAACAAAAAGAACGCCGCAGGATGCGGCGATCGCGGCCTGGCGACGGCTGAGGTAGTGACCTGGCAATGACGCGCCCGGCGACAAGGATGTTTGGTGGCCAGCAACACGAACGCTGGCGCTATCCGTCCGCCTTGCGCAACGCGCTGCAAGAGCACCGGCGTACCGGCGCAGGGATCACAAGGTTGCAGCGAGTCGGCTTGCCTGGTTGATCGCACGCTTGGCATCCAGCTCGGCCGCCACGTCGGCGCCGCCGATCAGGTGCGGCTGCTTGCCGAGCGCCTGCAAGGCGGCCAGCAGGTCGCGGCGCGGTTCCTGGCCGGCGCAGATCACTACCGTGCCGACATCGAGCAATTGCTCGGTGCCCTCCACGCGGATACGCAGTCCGGCATCGTCCACGCCCAGATACTCCACGCCGCCAAGCATCTTCACGCCCTTGGCCTTGAGTGTGGCGCGGTGGATCCAGCCGGTGGTCTTGCCCAGCCGCGCACCCGGCCGCCCCGGGCTGCGCTGCAGCAACCAGACCTGGCGGGCGGGGCGCTCGGGCTGCGGCTTGGCCAGTGCGCCGCGGGTCTCGAAGGTCGGGTCCACGCCCCATTCGGCCATCCAGCGTACCGGGTCCAGCGACACGGGCTCGCCTTCGTGCACCAGGAATTCGCCGACATCAAAGCCAATGCCACCGGCACCGATGATGGCGACCTTGCCGGCGGGCACGTGGCGGCCCAGCACCACGTCCAGATAGCTCACCACCATCGGATGGTCGGCACCCGGGAAGTCGACCTTGCGCGGCTCGATGCCGGTGGCCAGCACCACCTCGTCGAACTCGGTGAGGTCGGCTGCCTGCACATGGGTCTCCAGGCGCAACTGCACGCCGGTCGCCTCGAGACGGTGGCCGAAGTAGCGCAGCGTCTCGTTGAATTCTTCCTTGCCGGGAATGCGCCTGGCGATGTTGAACTGTCCGCCGATCGCACTGCTGGCATCGAACAGGGTCACCCGGTGGCCGCGCTCGGCCGCGACCGTGGCGCAGGCAAGGCCGGCCGGCCCTGCACCGACCACGGCAATGCGCCTGGGCGTGGCGGTGGGCGTGTAGACCAGCTCGGTTTCATGGGCCGCGCGCGGATTGACCAGGCAGGTGGCCAGCTTGTTCTCGAACACGTGATCCAGGCAGGCCTGGTTGCAGGCGATGCACGTATTGATGGTGTGCGATTGCCCGGCAGCGGCCTTGTTGGTCCACTGCGGGTCGGCCAGCAACGGCCGCGCCAGCGACACCATGTCCGCCGCGCCGTCGGCGAGGATGCGCTCGGCCACTTCCGGCATGTTGATGCGGTTGCTCGCCACCACCGGAATGCGCAGGTGCGGTTTGAGTTTGGCGGTCACGCTGGCGAACGCGGCGCGCGGTACCGAGGTGGCAATGGTCGGGATGCGCGCCTCATGCCAGCCGATGCCGGAATTGATGATGGTGGCGCCAGCTGCCTCGATCGCCTGGGCCTGGGCCAGGATGTCCTGCCATTGATTGCCGTCTTCGACCAGATCCACCAGCGACAGCCGGTAGATGATGATGAAGTCCGGTCCGCAGGCCTCGCGGATGCGGCGCACGATCTCCACCGCAAAGCGCATCCGCTTGGCCGCATCGCCGCCCCAGGCATCGCTGCGTTTGTTGGTGCGTGCCGCGGTGAATTCGTTGATCAGATAGCCTTCCGAACCCATCACCTCCACGCCGTCGTAGCCGGCCTCGCGCGCCAGCCGTGCCGAGCGCGCATAGGCGGCGATCTGGCGCTCCACCGCCGCTGCAGACAGGGCGCGCGGGGTGAACGGATTGATCGGCGCCTGCAACCTGGACGGCGCCACCGACAGCGGGTGATAGGCATAGCGCCCGGCATGCAGCAACTGCAGGCAGATCTTGGCGCCGTGCGCGTGCACGGCATGGGTGACCTGGCGGTGCGGACGCACTTCCCAGGGCCACGACAGCTTGCCGCCGAACGGCTTGAGCCAACCCACCACGTTCGGGGAGAACCCGCCGGTGACGATCAGGCCAACCCCGCCGGCCGCGCGCTCGGCGAAATACGCCGCCAGCTTGGGGAAGTCGCGTGCGCGGTCTTCCAGCCCGGTATGCATCGATCCCATCAGGACGCGGTTGCGCAGTTGGGTGAAGCCCAGATCGAGCGGCGTGAACAGGTGCGGGAAGGGCGAGGGCGAAGGGCCGGTGGCGGGCGACATGATATGGATACGCTGGCGTACGGAGTGCGCACGATGCAGGCAAACGGGCATGGCGGCAAGTCCCGGGTGTCCGGGCCCGGGTTGCCGGCTGGCGCAGCTGCTGGAAGGCCGGACGGATACCCTCCTGTCGCGTCAGGGTTTGCGCCGCGCCTGCCTCTGCGTCCGGACGCGCCTGTCCCCGACGCGCGTGGCCTGCGAAGGGCAAGTCCCGGCGTCTTCTTTCCTGTTTCGCCGAGACGCGCGGCAGCATCAACGCCGGACAGGCAATGACGTGGCGATTGTGATGGCTACCAGCCGGCCAAGGTCAGCTTGCCGATGGTGCTGCCGCTTTCCAGCCGACGGTGCGCTTCACGCAAGGTGCCGGCATTGATCGGCGACAGCGTTTCGGTGTGTGTCGTGCGCAGCTCACCTGCGTCGATCAGGCTCGCCGCACGGTTGAGGATGCGATGCTGTTCCACGATGTCGTCGGTGGCGTAACGCGAGCGGGCGAACATCAGCTCCCAATGGATGCCGATGCACTTGGACTTGTACGGGTCGCCGATCGCCAACGGACCGCGCGGCTCGACGATCAGGCCGACATGCCCTTGCGGCGCCAGGATCTCGCCCAGCGGTTGCCAGTAGCGATCGGTGTCGGCCAGGTTCAGTGCCGCATCCACGTTGTGCAGGCCCAGCGCCTGCAACTGCGGGTGCAGCGGTTGATGATGATCGATCACATGCTGGGCGCCCATCTGACGCACCCACTCGATGCTTTCCGGCCGCGATGCGGTGGCGATCACCGTGAACCCGGCATGCCGCGCCAGCTGGATCGCGATCGAGCCAACCCCGCCGGCGCCGCCGATGATCAGCAGATGCCGGCCGCGGTTGCGTGCGCCATCGAAGGCGAACGGCATGCGCTGGAACAGCAGCTCCCACGCCGTGAGTGTGGTCAATGGCAGTGCAGCGGCCTGCGCAAAGCTCAGCGAGGTGGGCTTGCAGCCGGCGATGCGCGCATCCACCAGTTGGTACTGCGCGTTGCTGCCCGGACGGCTGATGTCGCCGGCGTAATAGACCTCATCGCCTACCGCAAACGCGGTGACGTCCGGACCCACGGCCTCGATCACGCCGGCAGCGTCGTAGCCCAGGATCTTGGGTGCTTCCAGGGTCTGCGGCTTGGGCGCGCGTATCTTGGTGTCGACCGGATTCACCGAGATCGCTTCCACTCGTACCAAGACGTCATACCCCGACGGCGCTGCGGGAGCCGGAAGCTCCATGTCAAGCAACGCTGCCGGGTCGTCGATCGGAAGATAACGTGTGAGGGCGACAGCTTTCATCGGGACGCTCCTGGTGGGGAGTTCAGGGTGCGTTGTGAAGCAAGTTGGCTGCAACCATCGGCCCCACAATTCAGCTCGGACGGGGCCTGGCGTTCACCAATGTGGTTTTTGCAGCGCTCAGCAAGGTCAAAAACAGGCACTGGTGTAAACGTCTTCACCGGGCTTAATTCGGCTCCCGTTCATATCGCGTGCGCGGCAAAAGTGGGCGCCCGGTCCTTTTCTTCATGAAACTGTATACGTAGTATTGGCTGGGGTTTGCAGCCCTGGCGATTGCTTTCACATGTTATATGACCGTTAACGCGATCTTCACTGAGGCCGGCTTAATCTGCGCCCCGATGGCTCTGGATGTGACGAGCATCTTTACCAAAAACAACGCCTCTATCGGTTTTATCTCCCAAAGAAGGAGCTGTATAAATGAACAAGAAAATTCTCACTGCCGCGTTGCTCGGCGGTCTGGCAGTTGCCCAGGCTGCTTCCGCGCAGGAGTTCGATGACCGTTGGTACCTGACCGGTAGCGCTGGCTTCAACTTCCAGGACAGCGATCGTCTGACCAATGATGCCCCGTTCGTCACCCTGGGCCTGGGCAAGTTCGTCAGCCCGAACTGGTCGATCGACGGTGAACTGAACTATCAGAACCCGAACTTCGACGACAACCAGGACCAGAACTGGAGCCAGTACGGCATCTCGTTCGACCTGCGTCGCCACTTCATCCAGGAAGGCCGCGGCTGGAACCCGTACCTGCTGTTCGGCCTGGGCTACCAGCGCTCGGAAGAAGAGTTCGACGCCACCCCGAACCCGGTGTCGCCGGGTCAGCGTAAGGACGGCAACTTCGCCGCCAAGGCTGGTGTGGGTCTGCAGACCACCTTCGACAAGCGCGTCGCCGTGCGTGCCGAAGTCGCCTACCGCGCCGATTTCGACGACCAGAGCGTTGCTGCTCCGCAGGAAGACTGGTTCGGCGACGTGCTGGCTTCGGTCGGCGTCGTGATCCCGCTGGGACCGGCTCCGTCGACCGCTCCGCCGCCGGCTCCTGCTCCGGTTGCTCCGAGCTGCGCCGATCTGGATGACGACGGTGACGGCGTCAACAACTGCGACGACAAGTGCCCGGCTTCGCAGCCTGGCCAGACCATCGGTCCGGACGGCTGCCCGGTGCCTGTGTCGATCGACCTGAAGGGCGTGAACTTCGACTTCAACAAGTCGACCCTGCGTCCGGATGCGGTGTCGATCCTGAGCGAAGCGACCGAGATCCTGAAGCGTTACCCCGACCTGAAGGTCGAGGTTGCCGGTCACACCGACTCGAAGGGTACCGACGCGTACAACCAGAAGCTGTCCGAGCGTCGTGCGACCACCGTGTACGACTACCTGACCAAGAACGGCGTCGATGCGTCGCGTCTGGTCGGCCCGATCGGCTACGGCGAGAGCCGTCCGATTGCTCCGAACACCAACCCGGATGGTTCGGACAATCCGGAAGGCCGTGCGAAGAACCGTCGTACCGAGCTGAACGTCCAGAACTAATCGGACCGCTGGCTTGCTCCATACAAAACCCGGCCTTGTGCCGGGTTTTGTCTATGTGTGTTCCGAAAGTCCCCTGATTCCTCGGCGTACAGGCGGCAATGCTGTCTGGGTTGCCCTCCCGGCACGGTTCTTGTTGAAACAGCGTTCATCGCTGCCTACACTCGCCGCGTCGACACCACACTCTTACTGGAAGAACCAACGATGCTGCGTACCGCTACGGCAGGACTGCTCTGTCTCGCTCTGATCCCCGCTGCCTACGCCGCTCCGAACTGCGCCGGCAGCACGGTGTCCCAGCCGCTGCCGTTGCCCGCCACCGTGATTGCGCCGGCCGCCGCCGAGTTCTACACCCGCAGCGTGCAGCTGGGCATGCCGACCGGCGTGCTGGCCCAGCCCTACAGCAGCGATCAATCGGTGGACCGCGTGCTGCTGCGCCTGCGCGTGGAAGGCTGCCAGGACGTGGCCAAGGTGATTCCGCCGGGCGGGACCGTCAACCCGAACGATCCGGCGGCCTACAAGGCCGCCACCGCCTTCGACAACACCCCGTGGCGCTTCGACATGAGCCAGAACGGCAAGCGCATGACGGCCGAAGAATTCGATGCCTGGATGAAGGCGCGCGGCGTGCGCGTGGTAAAGGCACGCCCGGTTGCCGGCGCAGCGCCGGCGGCAGCGGCGCCTGCACCGGCGGCCGACGCCAAGCCGGTCGAGAACAAGTAATCCGCGCGGTCGGGACGGCATGACCCGGCGGCCTCCGCCGGCGACGCCCCGGCCTCGCACGCGTGGCCTGGCACCGCCGGCGCGCGCCGCGCGCGTGTCCACCGCTGCACCGGGCAACTCCGGGCCGCGGCATGGGCTGGCGCGGGTGCTGTCCAAGCTGGGCGTGTGCTCGCGGACCGAGGCGGCCCGCCGGATCGCCGATGGGCGGGTCAGCGTCGATGGACGGGTGATCCGCGACCCCGAATTCCCGATCCGCACCCATCAACCGGCGGCCATCGCCATCGATGGCCAACCCCTGGCTGGACCTGCGCGGATCTATGTGATGCTCAACAAGCCGCGCGGCGTGGTCACCACGGTGCGCGACGAGCAGGGCAGGGACACCGTATACCGCTGTTTCGATGGTGCGGGCCTGCCGTGGATCGCGCCGGTCGGGCGCCTGGACAAGGCCAGCGAAGGTCTGCTGCTGTTCAGTAACGACCCGCAGTGGGCGGCGGCGGTGACCGATCCCGCCAGCGGGCCGGACAAGACCTATCACGTGCAGATCGATTGCCACCCGGACGCCGGGCAGCTGGAGCAGCTGCAGGTCGGGGTAATCGATCCAGACCCCGACGGTGATGGCGGAGTGCTGCGTGCAAAGCAGGTGCGCCTGCTGCGCGAAGGCGAGCGCAATGCCTGGCTGGAAATCGTGCTGGACGAAGGCCGTAACCGGCAGATCCGCCGTTTGCTCGCGGCCGTGGACATCGGCGTGCTGCGGCTGGTGCGCGTGGCGATCGGGCCGCTGGCAATCGGCGAGCTGGACAAAGGCGCCTGGCGGATGCTCAGTGCGGCGGAAGTCCTGGCGCTGACGCCGGCTCGCGCCAGCGCGCCAAACGCGCGCTGAGCAGGGCGCTCACCACGTCCACCGCGCGTGCGTCGCCGGCACCGTTGGCGTCATGGCGCCGGCCCTTGGCGTGATTGCAGCCGGCACAGGCCAGCGCCAGATTGCGCGCATCGTTGCGCGCATTGCCCACCAGCACGCACAGATCGGCTGCGGCGCGGCGGCCGAACCAGGCCTGCGGCACCACGTGTTCCAGCGTGGTGTGCCCCAGCGGTTCGCCGTCGAGGCCGATGTACAGGCGGCGACGGCAATGCAGGCAGCGGGTTTCCCAGCTGCCGTCCAGCAACCGGGCCTGGGCATCGGTGCGCGCCGCGAGCAGCAGCCGTTGGCGCAGCACTGTCCGCATGCTCAGGCCTTGATGACGTCCAGTTCCAGGCCGATCTTGATGAAGGCGTCGATCGCCCGGTCCAGCTGTTCGCGGGTATGCGCGGCGCTGATCTGGGTACGGATGCGCGCCTGGCCCTTGGGCACCACCGGGAAGAAGAAGCCGATCGCGTAGATGCCTTCCTCCAGCAGGCGCTCGGCGAACGTCTGCGCCAGCGGTGCGTCGTAGAGCATCACCGGGCTGATCGGGTGCACGCCGGGCTTGAGGTCGAAGCCGGCGGCGGTCATGCGTTCGCGGAAGTAGCGGGTGTTGTCCACCAGCTGCGTGCGCAGCTCGCCGGCCGCGTCCAGCATCTGGAAGGCCTTGATGCCGGCAGCCACCACGTGCGGCGGCAACGAATTGGAGAACAGGTAGGGGCGCGAACGCTGGCGCAGCAGTTCGATCACCTCGCGCCTGGCGGTGGTGAAGCCGCCCAGTGCGCCGCCCATGGCCTTGCCCAGCGTGCCGGTGAAGATGTCGATCTGGTCCAGCACGCCCTTGACCTCGGCCGAGCCGCGACCGGTGGCGCCCAGGAAGCCGGTGGCATGGCATTCGTCGATATGCACCAGCGCGTTGTACTTGCGGGCCAGGGCAGTGATCTGGTCCAGCGGCGCGATGAAGCCGTCCATCGAGAACACGCCGTCGCTGGTGATCAGCTTGGTCTTGCAGCCGGCCGCATCGGCGGCCTGCAGCTGCGCCTCCAGGTCGGCCATGTCGCAGTTGGCGTAGCGGAAGCGCTTGGCCTTGCACAGGCGCACGCCGTCGATGATGGAGGCGTGGTTGAGCGCATCGGAAATGATCGCATCGTGCTCACCGAGCAGTGGTTCGAACAGGCCGCCGTTGGCGTCGAAGCAGGCGGCATAGAGGATGGTGTCCTCGGTGCCGAAGAACGCGGCGATGGTGCGCTCGAGCTGCTTGTGCAGGTCCTGGGTGCCGCAGATGAAGCGCACCGATGCCATGCCGAAGCCGTGGCTGTCCAGCGCATCCTTGGCGGCCTGGATGATGTCCGGATGGTCGGCCAGGCCAAGATAGTTGTTTGCGCAGAAGTTCAGCACGCTGCGGCCATCGGCCAGCGTGATCTGTGCCGACTGCGGGCCGGTGATGATGCGCTCGGACTTGAACAGGCCCTGGGACTGGATGGCATCCAGTTCGGCGGCGTAGTGGGCGGTGAGCGCGGCAGGCGGACGGGTCATGGCGGTCGCAGTGGCAAGGAAGAAGCGCAATCTTAACGATCACCATGGCATACCACTACGTCATGCAAAATCGGCATAAGCAGTGGCGTGGATGTCATTTCACCGCCCGCGTGACGCTGCGCAGCATGGCATGCTTGCTGTTCAGCTGTGCCCCCGGCCAGGAGATCGTTGTGATACACCCCCGCTTTCGTTTTGTTTCCCTCGTATGCATCTTGCTGGCCCTGGCCGGCCCGGCAGGCGCACGCGACATCGGTTTGCTCAATGTGAGCTACGACCCCACCCGCGAGTTCTACCGCGATTTCAACACTGCATTCGCGGCGCAGTGGAAGCGGCAGCACCCGCAGGACACGGTCACGGTGGAGACCTCGCACGGTGGGTCCGGCAAGCAGGCGCGCGCGGTCATCGACGGCATCGAGGCGGATGTGGTGACCCTGGCGCTGGCCTACGACGTGGATGCGATCGCGCAGAAGGCCAAGCTGATCGACAGCGATTGGGAAAAGCGGCTGCCGGACAACAGCGCGCCGTACACCTCCACCATCGTGTTCCTGGTCCGCAAGGGCAACCCGAAGAACATCAAGGACTGGCCTGACCTGCTGCGCTCGGGCGTGGCGGTGGTGACGCCCAACCCGAAGACCTCCGGTGGCGCGCGCTGGAATTATCTGGCTGCCTGGGCGTACGCGGATCACATCTTCAAGGGCGACCGCGAGCGCATCCTGCGTTACATGCAGGCGCTGTTCCGCAACGTGCCGGTGCTCGACACCGGTGCGCGCGGTGCGACCACCACCTTCGTCCAGCGTGGCATCGGCGACGTGCTGCTGGCCTGGGAAAACGAGGCGCTGCTGGCGCGCGAGGAGCTGGGCAAGGACAAGTTCGAGATCGTGGTGCCCAAATTGTCGATCCTGGCCGAGCCGTCGGTGGCGCTGGTGGACAAGAACGTCGACAGGCACGGCACCCGCGAGGTGGCAGAGGCCTATCTGCGCTACCTGTATGCGCCGGAGGGACAGAAGCTGGCGGCCAGGCACTTCTATCGCCCGCGCCATCCGGAGTTTGCCGATCCGGCCGACATGGCGCGCTTTCCGGACATCAAGCTGGTGACGATCCAGCAGGCGTTCGGATCCTGGGACAAGGCGCAGCAGGAACACTTCGCCGACGGCGGCCTGTTCGACCAGATCCAGGCCAGGAAGTAGGCATGCAGACCTCGGTTGCACCCCGGGCGGTGTCGCCAGCGCGCCGCCGCCGCGTGATGCCGGGGCTGGGCCTGAGTCTGGGCATCACCCTGACCTGGCTCGGCCTGATCGTGCTGATTCCGTTGCTGGGCATCTTCATCAAGACCAGCGGCTTGGGTTGGGACGGGTTGTGGAAGGTCTGGAGCGAACCGCGCGTGCTGGCGGCGTTGCGGCTCAGCTTCGGCACCGCCCTGGCGGCAGGCGCGTTCAATGCGTTGATGGGCACCTGGGTGGCCTGGGTGTTCGTGCGCTATCGCTTTCCCGGCAAGCGCTTCTTCGATGCGGTGATCGACCTGCCGTTCGCGCTGCCCACCGCAGTGGCCGGCATCGCGCTGACCGCGTTGTATGGCGGCAACGGCTGGATCGGGCGCTGGCTGGAGGCGGCCGGGATCACGGTGGCCTATACCCAGCTCGGCATCGTGATCGCGCTGGTGTTCGTGGGCCTGCCATTCGTGGTGCGGGTGGTGCAGCCGGTCCTGGCCGAGAGTGACCGTGAAATGGAGGCTGCCGCCGCCACGCTGGGCGCCTCGCGCTGGCAGACGGTCTGGCGGGTGGTATTGCCGGGGCTGTGGCCGGCGGTGCTGACGGGGTTTGCGCTGGCCTTCGCACGCGGGGTGGGGGAGTACGGGTCGGTGATCTTCATTGCCGGCAACCTGCCCAACTCCACCGAGATCGCTCCGCTGCTGATCACCATCCGGCTGGAAGAGTTCGACTATGCCGGCGCCACCGCGATCGCCGCGGCGATGCTGTTGCTGTCGCTGGTGATCCTGCTGGTGGTCAACACGTTGCAGGCACGCCTGTTGCGCTATCAACGGAGGCCGGCATGACCGATGCTGTTTCCTCGTTGCCCTCGATGCTGCAGACCCGTGCGATGACCGAGCAGGCGCGCCGCATCACCGATTCGGCCACCAACGAGCCGCGCTGGGTGCAGTGGCTGATGATCCTGGGCGCGCTGGGATTTCTGCTGGCATTCTTGTTGCTGCCGCTGGTGCTGGTCTTCGCCGAAGCACTGCGTGGCGGCTGGGAGACCTTCCTGCGCGCGGTGGTCGACCCGGATGCGCTGTCGGCGATCAAGCTGACGCTGCTGGTGACGGCTTGCGTGCTGCCGTTGAACCTGGTCTTCGGCGTGGCCGCTGCCTGGGCGGTGAGCAAGCACCAGTTTCGCGGCAAGCGCCTGCTGGTCAGCCTGATCGACCTGCCGTTTTCGGTGTCGCCGGTGGTGGCGGGGCTGATCTTCGTGCTGATCTTCGGACGCAATGGCTGGGCCTGGCCATTGATCGACGAAGGCTGGCATGTGCAGCTGCCACTGCTGGGCGAGACGCTGATCCAGTTGCCACGCATCGTGTTCGCGTTGCCGGGCATCGTACTGGCCACCACCTTTGTCACCTTCCCGTTCATCGCGCGCGAACTGATGCCGCTGATGGAGCAGCAGGGCAGCGACGAGGAATTGGCCGCGCTGAGCCTGGGCGCCAATGGCTGGCAGATGTTCTGGCGGGTGACGCTGCCCAATATCCGCTGGGGCCTGCTGTATGGCGTGCTGTTGTGCGCGGCACGGGCAATGGGCGAGTTCGGCGCGGTGTCGGTGGTGTCCGGGCATATCCGCGGGCGCACCAATACGCTGCCGCTGCATGTGGAAATTCTCTACAACGAATACGCCTACAGCGCAGCATTCGCGTGTGCCTCGCTGCTGGCATTGACCGCGCTGCTGACGCTGGCGCTGAAGACGTACCTGGAATGGCGGCACGGCGATTCGCTGGCCGCCAACCACCGCCACTGAGGTCACCATGGGCATCCGTATCCACCGCCTGCGCAAGCAGTTCGAGAGTTTCACCGCACTGGACGACATCAGCCTGGACGTGCGCCAGGGCGAGCTGCTGGCGTTGCTGGGGCCGTCCGGGTCGGGCAAGACCACCTTGTTGCGGATCATGGCCGGGCTGGAGCACGCCGATGCTGGGCAGGTGCTGTTCGGCGACGAGGACGCCACCGGCATGAGCGTGCAATCGCGCCGGGTCGGCTTCGTGTTCCAGCACTACGCGCTGTTCAAGCACATGGATGTGTTCGAGAACATCGCCTTCGGGCTGCGGGTGCGGCGCGGCAACGCGCGCTGGGCCGAAGCGCGCATCCGTGCGCGGGTGGAAGAGCTACTGGCGCTGGTGCAGCTGCAGGGGCTGGAGCAGCGGTATCCCACCCAGCTGTCCGGCGGCCAGCGGCAGCGCGTGGCGCTGGCGCGGGCGCTGGCGATCGAACCGCGCGTGCTGTTGCTGGACGAACCCTTCGGCGCGCTGGATGCGCAGGTGCGCCGCGACCTGCGGCGCTGGCTGCGTGAGTTGCACGAGCGCACCGGCCTGACCACGGTGTTCGTGACCCATGACCAGGAGGAAGCACTGGAGCTTGCCGACCGGGTTGCCATCCTCAACCGTGGTCGCATCGAACAGCTCGACACCCCGGCGGTGATCTACGACACCCCGGCCTCGCCGTTCGTGTATTCCTTCGTAGGGGCGGTGAACCGCATTCCTGGCGTTCTGGAGCAGGGGCAGATCCAGGTGGCCGGTCATGCGCTGCCGCTGGCCAATGCCACGTTGGCTGCGGGGCCGGTCGAGGTGTATGTGCGGCCGGAAGATCTGGTGCCCGACGAAGCCGGCTGGCCGGCGACGGTGGCATGGTCGCAGCGTAGCGGGGCGCGCCTGCGTTTGCGCGCAACACTGGAGCCGGCGGGCAATGAAGTGGAAGTGGAGCTGCCGGCCTCGGCCGGTAGTTTTCAGCCAGGCCAGCAATTACGACTGGCAGCGCGGCAATACGGGGTGTTCCCCGCGTAAGTCAGCGCCTGCATCGCTGGCGGGGATGGGCCAGCTGGAATGAGGGGGATTGCAAGGCGCGCCTTTGCCTTGGCTGTGACCCATCCCGAATGCCCAATCTCCAATCGCGGACGTCAAGATTCGGTGCGTCTGGTCGATGAGACCGGCACCGGATCGGCGGAACGGCTACCACGTGTGTGCGCTGGGTCGAGCGAGCGCGAGGTTTGTGTTGCGCTGCAACGACAGTTCGACTAAGAAGTCATTGCAGCACTCGCTTCGCGCCATCCGCCGCCCATCGCTCCAGGAGAAGCCCCATGAAGCCGTCCTCGCTCGCTTGTTGTCTGTCGTTGCTGCTGTTGTGTGTCGCGCCATTGGCACAGGCACAAGATGAAGACGCGCCCGCCTCGCCGCTCAGTGGCACGTTTGCGCTGACCAGCGACTACCTGTTCCGCGGTATCTCGCAGACCAACGAAGAGCCGGCGTTTCAGGCCGGGCTGACCTACAAACTGCCGTATGGCTTCTATGTCGGCACCTGGGGGTCCAATGTCGATTTCGGCGCGGGCGATCCGGACTGGGAAGTGGACGGCTTTGTCGGCTACAACACCGACCTGAGCACCAATTTCAATCTCGACGTGATGGTGAACCGTTATCACTACCTGGGTGCGGGCGCGTCCAACTACGCCGAGTTGATCACCAAGACCACCTTCCTGAAGACCTACAGCCTGACCCTTGCCTACACCAACGATCTGTACGGCACCGATACCGACGGGTACTACTACGCGCTGGACGCCAACTGGACGTTGCCGTACGACTTCACTTTCGGCGCGCATGCCGGGCACAGCGTCTACACCTCGTCGCTGAGCCAGGTCGATCACGACTACAACGATTTCGGTGTCAACGTAGGCAGGACCTTCGGCCCGTTGGGCCTGAGCGTGGGCTATTACGACACCAGTGAAGCGGCCGAATTCGGCTTCGGGCGACAGAATTCGCAGAACCATCTGGTGGCGACGGCGACGGTCACCTGGCCGTGAGTGCGATGGGCTGAAGCGACGCTCACACCTTTGCTGCGTCGCCGTGCGTAGCGAAGCGTTGCGCGCAGCATCTTCGGTCCCTGCATCCAGGTGACGTCAGGAAATGGACATGCAAAAGGCGCCTCGCGGCGCCTTTTGCGTATCGGCTGGATCGGTCGATCAGTTCCAGCTCAAGACGACCTTGCCGGCCTTGCCTTCTTCCATCAGGTCGAAGCCCTTCTGGAAATCGTCGATCGGCAGCTGGTGGGTCAGCACCTTCTGCAGCGGGAAGCCCGACAGCACCAGCTGGGTCATCTTGTACCAGGTCTCGTACATCTTGCGGCCATAGATGCCTTGCACGGTGAGGCCCTTGAAGATGATCTTGTCCCAGTCGCAGCCGGCCCCGCGCGGCATGATGCCGAGCATGGCGATCTTGCCGCCGTGGTACATGCAATCGAGC
Organism: Xanthomonas campestris pv. badrii; assembly: GCF_012848175.1. NCBI lineage: Bacteria > Pseudomonadati > Pseudomonadota > Gammaproteobacteria > Lysobacterales > Lysobacteraceae > Xanthomonas > Xanthomonas campestris. The sequence continues at coordinate 828,735 of NZ_CP051651.1, forward strand.
ATGTCGTTGAACGCGCGCGGGTTGCCGCTCATCTCCAGGCCCACGTCGAAGCCTTCCATGTGCAGGTCCTTCATTACCTCTTTCAGCGAGGTGTTGGCGACGTTGACCACGCGGGTGGCACCCATGTCGGCGGCCAGCTTGAGACGGAAATCGTTGACGTCGGTGACCACCACGTTGCGCGCACCGATGTGCTTGCAGATGCCCGCCGCAATGATGCCGATCGGGCCGGCGCCGGTGATCAGCACGTCTTCGCCGATGACGTCGAATTCCAGCGCGCAATGCGCGGCGTTGCCGTAGGGGTCGAAGAATGCCGCCAGCTCGGAAGGGATCTGGTCCGGGATCGGCCACAGGTTGGAGGCGGGCATCACCATGTATTCGGCGAAGGCGCCGTTGACGTTGACGCCGATGCCCACCGTGTTGGGGCACAGGTGCGGGCGGCCACCACGGCAGTTGCGGCAATGGCCGCAGACGATATGGCCTTCGGCCGAGACGCGCTGGCCGACCTGGTAGCCGGTCACCGCCGAACCGAGCTCGGCTACGCGGCCGACGAACTCATGGCCGATGGTCAGGCCGGGGGTGATGGTGCGCTGGCTCCACTCGTCCCACAGGTAGATGTGCAGGTCGGTGCCGCAGATGGCGGTTTTTTCGAGCTTGATCAGCACCTCGTTGGGGCCGGGGGTGGGAACCGGCACCTGCTCCATCCAGATGCCTTTTCCCGCGTCGCGCTTGACCAGCGCCTTCATCGTCTGCGCCATATGGCGAGGCCTGCTAAGTGAAATAAGTCGGCAATTATATGCCCGATGCCGCATCCGCCATGCGGCAGTGCAGGACAGTCGCCCGCGTTGATCCGGCGCCTGCCGGGAGACTTGAGCGGGCGGTGTACGGGCGGGCGCACCAGCCGTGCAAGGGGCGACTTCGCGCTGCCCCCATCCGCCCTTTGGGCACCTTCCCCCGCATGCGGGGGAAGGGGATGCACAGCGCCGATGGAGGTCACCGCTGCCTTTACCCTTCTCCCGCATGTGGGGGGGGAAGGCGGTGCACAGCGCCGAATGGAGGTCACCGCTGCCTTCACCCTTCTCCCGCATGCGGGGGAAGGCGATGCGCAGCGCCGGATGGAGGCCACCACCGTCTTCACCCTCCTCCCGCATACGGGGGAAGGTGGTGCGCAGCGCCGATGGAGGTCACCGCTGCCTTCGCCCTTCTCCGCATGCGGGGGAAGGGGATGCACAGCGCCGAATGGAGGTCACCGCTGCCTTCACCCTTCTCCCGCATGCGGGGGAAGGCGATGCGCAGCGCCGGATGGAGGCCACCACCGTCTTCACCCTTCTCCCGCATACGGGGGAAGGTGGTGCGCAGCGCCGATGGAGGTCACCGCTGCCTTCGCCCTTCTCCCGCACGCGGGAGAAGGTGGCGCGCAGCGCCGATGGAGGTCACCGCTGCCTTCGCCCTTCTCCCGCACGCGGGAGAAGGTGGCGCGCAGCGCCGGATGAGGGTGCAACCGGCAGATGCTCAGAACTTCACATCCAGACTCAGGAAGGTCTGCCGCGGCGCACCGACCACCATGGTCTGGTTGTAGCCATTCGGATCGGAGGCGACGTAGCCGTTGGTGCCGGTGCTGGCGAAGTAGCGCTTGTCGGTGAGGTTGGTGATGTTGAGGGCCAGCGCGACATTCTCGAGCGGGCCCACGCGGCCGAAGTCGTAGCGTGCGCCGGCATTGAACAGCCAGTACGAAGGCACCTGCGAATCGTTGAGGAAGGTGATGTAGCGCTTGTCGACGTACTTGCCATCCAGGTCCAGGCGCAGGTTACCGAACTGGTAGCTGGCGCTGGAGGAAAACATCAGCGCGGGGATGCCGACCACGTCCTTGCCGGAGGTGGCGACCACGCCGTTGTTGAGGTAATCGTCCTGGTAGCGCGAGCGGTTCCATGAGAGCGAGTTCAACCAGCTCAGGCCTTCGACCGGGCGCCACATCAGCGCCAGGTCTGCACCGGCGCTATGCACGGCGCCCACGTTGCTCAGGATCGCCGCGCAGGTCTGCACTGCGGTACACGGCGAAGTGGTCAGCAGGCGGTTGGAGAACTTGGTGAAGTAGGCATCGGCCGAAAGCTGGAACTGCGCGTCCTGCACCCGGTAGCCCACCTGCACGGTCTGCGATTGTTCCGGCTCCAGCGTGGAGCGGCTGCGGTCGAAAGCGGCCTGCGAGGTGCCGAATGGGGTGAACCCGAAGGCGGCGATGTTCTTGCTGTAGGAGGCGTAGAGGTCCTGGCGCTCGTCGAGCTTGTAGTTGACGCCCACCTGCGGCAGGAAGTTGTCTTCGGCACGGATGCGGCCTTGCGCCAGCGAGGTGGTCGGCACCAGCGATTGCGCGCGCGTGGTGGTGTCGAGCGCCTTTGCGCCGTAGTTCAAGGTGAGGCGGTCATCGAGCAGGCGCACGGTGTCCTGCAGGTACAGCATGCGGGTCTGGGTGGTATAGCGCTGTAGGAAATCGCGGCGGAACGGGGTCTGTGCCTCAAGGACGTTGTACAGCGAGGTATAGCCCTCGTTGCCCAGCGCAAAATAATTGCGGCCCTGCGTGGTGCGCGCGTTTTCGGCCCAGGCACCGATCTCCAGATCGTGGTTGCCCCACGACCACTTCAGCGCACTGGTGCCGCCAAAGCGATCCAGCCCGTAGTCGGTGGTGCGCATCGACACTGGAACCTGCGCCGAGGTGACGACATAGGGCGTCACCCATTGCCCCTCACCGCGATTGGCGTGGTAGTAGCCGGCGGCATCCAGGGTTGCACCGCCGAACACGAACGTGCCCGACAGACCGGCAAGATTGTCGCGGCGCAGGCCGCCGCCGGCGTAGTAGCTGGCATCCAGCCAGCTGTAGTCGCTGGGCAGGCCGGCCAGCGATTGCGGATAGCCATTGGCCACGCCGCTGGTGGCGCCGGTGCTCTGGTACGCGCGTGCCATCTGCACGGCAGTGGCCCAATCCGGCTGCAGGTAGTCGTAGTCCCAGCCCAGCGCGCGCTGGCTGGTCAACGACAGGTCCATGTAGTCGTATTCCTTGCGCCGCGAGGTATCCACGAACAGGCTCAGGCGGTTGCCGTCGCCCCACTGGTACACGGTCTTGAGGTTGGCCTGTTCGGAGGTCTGGTCGCCGAAGCCCTTCCATTTGTCGGTGCTGGCATTGGCGTAGGACAGGTACGCCGACACGCCATTGCGATCGCCGGTATCGGCGCGCACGAAGGTGCGGCGGGTTGCATCGCTGCCTACCGTCTGCACCAGCCGTGCACCGGGCGTGGTCTGCGGATCGGCCGAGTAGAACTGCATGGTGCCGCCGAGATTGGTGTTGGAGGCGGTGCCCAGCGCACCGGCGCCTTGCGCGATCTCTACCGAGCCGAGGTTTTCGGAAATGATGGCGCGGGTGATGTGCAGGCCGTTGGTGACGCCGTAGCTCATGTTGCCCAGCGGAATGCCATCCAGCGTGTAGCCCAGGCGGCTCTGATCGAAACCGTGCAGGGTGACCTGCGTGGACCACTCGTAGGTACCGAACGGGTCGGCGGACTGGAACTGCACACCCGGCAGTTTTTCCACTGCCTTGAAGGCGCTGCTGCCCGGTGTCAGCTGCTCGATGTCCTGCCGGCTGATGCGCTGCACCTGGCGCGTACTGCCCTGTGAGACCACGTTGATGGCATCCAGCTGCGTTGCGTTGCCAGCGGCATCGGCCGGCGTTGCCGGTGCGTCGGCCACGCTGGCGGTCACCGGCTCGGCGGCCTGCGCCATGACGGGAAGCAGCGCGGCCAGGGCCAGCGCCAACGGAGTGACATCAAAACGACGAGCGGAAGTCATGGGGGAATCCTGTTCGAGCACGGCTGGGGGCGGACGCGCGGTGCAAGACCGGCGTTTCGCGACGCAGGGTGTCAACGGCTCATGAAACATTGATGACGGCCGCTGTCGCAAAACTGTCGTGCTTGACGGCTATACGTGTGCGCTGCGCATCGCGCCACGCGCTGCATCGCCCCGACTTCGGCAAGGCTTTGGTCATGACGTCATCTTCTTCGCGCCGCGATTTTCTCAAGCGGGTTGCCGCGCTCACCGCTGCCGGAGCCTTGCCATCATCGATCGGCCGCGCGCTGGCGCTGCCGGCCAATGCGCGCACCGGCACGCTGCGCGACATCGAGCATGTGGTGATCCTGATGCAGGAAAACCGCTCGTTCGATCATTACTTCGGCGCGCTGCGCGGCGTGCGCGGCTTCGGCGACCCGCACGCGCTGCAACTGCGCGACGGCAACCCGGTCTGGAGCCAGCCTGCCGCCGATGGACGGCGGCTGTTGCCGTTCGCGTTCGATTCGCACACCACCAGCGCACCGCTGATCAAGAGCCTGGATCATTCCTGGAAGGCCGGCCATGGGCAGGACCCGACGCGCTGGGCCGAATACGATGCCTGGGTGCCGTACAAGGGCGAGCTGACGATGGGCTATTTCCAGCGCCAGGACATCCCGTACTACCACGCGCTCGCCGATGCCTTCACCATCTGCGATGGGTATTTCTGTTCGATGCACGGGCCGACCAATCCCAATCGCATGTATCTGTTCACCGGCACCAGCGGCCTGAGCGTGGGCGATCTGCGCGCACAGGTGGCCGACAACGCCGACGACGGCAACTGGACCGCCGACATGGCGCGCGACAAACCCGGTTACGCGGCGATGGGCTGGACCACCTATGCGCAGCGGCTGCAGGCAGCAGGCATCGACTGGCGCGTGTACCAGGAATACGACAACTTCGGCTGCAACTCGCTGGCGTATTTTTCCCATTACCGTGGGCTCGATCCGGCTGACGAACGTTACCTTCGCGCACGCGCGTATGTGCCCGGGTCCACCGCCGACAACGCGGCCACCACGCAGGCCGATCATCTGATTGCCGCGATTGCGGCCGACGTGCAAGGCAATCGCCTGCCGCAGGTGTCGTGGATCATTCCACCCACTGCGTACTGCGAACATCCCGAAGCACCGCCGGCCTACGGCGAGTCGCTAGTGGCGCGGCTGATCGATGCGTTGACCTCCAATCCGCAGGTCTGGGCCAGGACCGCATTGATCATCAACTACGACGAGAACGACGGCTTCTTCGATCATGTGCCGGCGCCGCTGCCGGCGCTGGATGCACGCATGGGGCGCAGCAATGTCGATGTGCGCGGTGAGTCGTACAACGGTGTGCCGGTGGGTCTGGGCATCCGCGTGCCGATGCTGGTGATCTCGCCATGGACGCGCGGCGGCTGGGTCAATTCGCAGGTGTTCGACCACACCTCGGTGCTGCGTCTGCTGGAGCGCCGCTTCGGCGTGGCCGAGCCCAACATCAGCCCCTGGCGCCGCGCGGTCAGCGGCGATCTGACCAGCGTGTTCGATTTCCGCAAGCCGGACGATTCGGCGCTGAGCGCATTGCCATCGATCGACGACTACCGTGCGCGGACCGCTGCGTTGCGCAACAAGCCGTCACCGGTGCCGCCGAGCAACCCTCGCATGCCAAGGCAGGAGCCGGGCCAACGCCCCGCGCGCGCGTTGCCCTATGCCCTGCAGGTGCATGCGCGCGTACACGCCGGCAACGCGCTGCAGTTGCAATTCGTCAACAGCGGCACCGCTGCGGCGGCGTTCAACGTCTACACCAGCAAGGCCAACGGTGGGCCCTGGTACTACACCGTGTTGCCGGGCACGCAGCTCGACGATGTTCCAGTAGGTGCGCTGCACGAGGGGGCGTACGCGCTGCGCGTGCATGGGCCGAATGGGTTCCTGCGCGAGTTCGCCGGCGAGCTGCACTCCGACGCGGTACAGCAGGCCAGCCCCTGGGTTCAAGCGCGACAGGACGGCGATGCGCTGGTGCTGGAGATCGGCAACGCCGGGCAACAGGCCTGTGCGCTGCAATTGCGTGCGCTGGACCATGGCGACCCGACGCCGCGGCCGCTGCAACTGGCCGCCGGCCAGCGGCAGAGCATCCGCCTGCCGCTGGCGGCCAGCGATCACTGGTACGACCTGGTGATCGAGCAGCCGGGTGCGGCTTTCCGCCGCCGCCTGGCCGGCCACCTGGAAACCGGGCGGCCCAGCCGCAGCGATCCCAGCTTCGGGCGCGCCTGAGCCTGGGTGACCCAGCCCGGCCAGCTGCGCATCAAGTGGTCTGCCGCGGTTGCGAGGTAGCGCATCCCTGCCAGCAGTCATGCGTTCGGCTGCAATCGTGAGCGTTACACTGTAACTCTCGCCTGTGCCGGAATCATGCAATGCGCCCACGTCGGCTTGCCGTTTCGCTGTTGTCCACGCTCGCCGTGGCGTCTTCCGCACAGGCGGGCGAGGGGATGTGGGTGCCGCAGCAACTGCCCGATATCGCCGGGCCGTTGAAGCAGGCCGGCTTGCAACTGTCGCCGCAACGGCTGGCCGATCTCACCGGCGACCCGATGGGCGCGGTGGTGGCGCTGGGCGGCTGCACCGCCAGCTTCGTGTCGCCGCAGGGCCTGGTGGTGACCAACCACCACTGCGCCTACGGCGCGATCCAGCTCAATTCCACCGCGCAGAAAAACCTGATCAAGGACGGCTTCAGCGCGGCCAAACCGGCTGACGAACTCAGCGCCGGTCCCACTGCACGCATCTATGTGCTGGACGCCATCACCGATGTCACCACGGCCGCCAAGGCCGCCAAGGCCGCCATGGCGGCGGCTGGCGATGATCCGCTCAAGCGCACCCTGGCGCTGGAGGACTTCAGCAAGCAGCAGATCGCCCAATGCGAAGCGCAGCCCGGCTATCGCTGCCAGTTTTTCAGCTTTGCCGGCGGCAACACCTACCGGCTGTTCAAGAACCTGGAGATCAAGGACGTACGCCTGGCCTACGCACCGCCTGCCAGCGTGGGCAAGTTCGGCGGCGACGTCGACAACTGGATGTGGCCGCGTCATACCGGCGATTTCTCGTTCTACCGCGCCTACGTCGGCAAGGACGGCAAGCCGGCCGCTTACGCAAGGGACAACGTGCCTTACCAGCCCAGGCATTTCCTCAAGTTCGCCGACCAGCCGCTGGGCGCCGGTGACTTCGTGATGGTGGCTGGCTATCCGGGCCGCACCAACCGGTATGCACTGGCGGCCGAATTCGACAACACCGCCAGCTGGACCTACCCGGTGGTCGGCCGCCACCTGAAGGATGTGATTGCGCTGATCGAGCAGGCCGGCAAGCAGAACCCGGACATCCAGGTGAAGTACGCCAGCACCGTTGCCAGCCTCAACAACGCCGCCAAGAATTTCGACGGTCAGCTGGAAGGGTTCAAGCGGATCGGCGCGCAGGCGCAGAAGCAGGCCGATGAAGCCGCCGTGCTGGCCTGGCTCAAGCGGCAGGGCGCCAGCGGCCGCGCCGCGCTCAAGGCCCACGACACCCTGGTCACGCTGGTCGAGCGCGACCAGGCCACCCAGCACCGCGACTTCGTGCTGCGCCAGTTCGATACCACCGGCACGGTGGGCGCGGCGGTAACGCTGTACCGATTGGCCATCGAGCGCGCCAAGCCCGATGCCGAGCGCGAATCGGGGTATCAGGAGCGCGACCTGCCGGCCATCGAAGGCACGATGAAGCAGATGGAGCGCCGCTACGTGCCGGCCATGGACCGGCAGCTGCAGCACTACTGGCTCAGCCAGTACATCGCGCTGCCTGCCGATCAACGCATAGCGGCACTGGACCAGTGGCTGGGCGGCGGCGACGCAGCCGCCGTGCAGGCGGCGCTGGCCAAGCTCGATGCCACCACCCTGGGCAGCACCGAGGCGCGCCTGAAATGGTTGACGGCCGACCGTGCCGCGTTCGAGGCCAGCACCGATCCGGCAATCCGGTATGCAGTGGCGCTGATGCCGGCACTGCTGCAGATCGAGCGCGAGGACAAGCTCGAAACCGGCGAAGCGCTCAAGGCGCGGCCGCTCTATCTGCAGGCGCTGGCCGACTACAAGAAGAGCAAGGGCGAGGCGGTCTATCCGGATGCCAACCTGTCGCTGCGCATCACCTTCGGTAACGTCAAGGGTTACGCGCCCAAAGACGGCATGGCCTACACGCCGTTCACCACGCTGGAGGGCGTGACCGCCAAGGACACCGGCGCCGATCCGTTCGACTCGCCCAAGCCGCTGCTGGATGCGGTCAAGGCCAAGCGCTATGCCGGTCTGGACGACAAGCGCCTGGGCTCGGTGCCGGTCAACTTCCTGTCGGACCTGGATATCACCGGCGGCAATTCCGGCTCGCCGGTGATGGACGCGCACGGCAAGCTGGTCGGCCTGGCGTTCGACGGCAATTGGGAATCGGTGAGCAGCAACTGGATCTTCGATCCGGCCATGACCCGCATGATCGCCGTGGACAGCCGCTACCTGCGCTGGATCATGACCGAGGTGGCGCCCGCGCCGCAGCTGCTGAAGGAGCTGGGTGTGCGCTGAGTCGGCCGGGCCGCAGGGCAGGGAGCGGTTATGATGCGGTCCGGTTTCGCTGCCGCGAGCCGGCCCCTCCCCCAAGGAACTCCCAGCGCATGCGCATCCTGCTTGCTCGTCACGGCGAGACGCCGTGGAACGCCGAAGGCCGTTACCAGGGCCAGATCGATATTCCGCTGTCGCCGGTGGGCGAAGGCCAGGCGCGCGCATTGGGCGAACGGCTGCAGGCCTTGCAGATCACCCGCGCGGTCGCCTCGCCGCTGTCGCGCGCGCAGGCCACTGCCAAGGCCGCCCTGGGTGCGTCGCGCACCTCGCTGCTGCAGACCGATGCCGACCTGCAGGAAATCGCGCACGGCGAATGGGAAGGGTTGCTTGCAAGCGAAATCAACGACAAGGATCCGGCACGCCTGCGCGCATGGCGCGAGGAACCCGACACCGTGCTGATGCCCGGCGGCGAATCGCTGCGCCAGGTGCTGGACCGCAGCTGGCGCGGCCTGGCGCGCGCCGCCGACGGACTGGGCGCCGACGACACCCTGCTGGTGGTCGCGCACGACGCCGTCAATCGCGTCATCCTGTGCAAGATCCTGGGCCTGCCGTTGTCCAGGCTGTGGACCTTCCGCCAGGCCCCGACCACGCTCAACCTGCTCGAAGGCGACGACGTCGAGCACCTGGAAGTGGTGCGCCTCAACGACTGTGCCCATCACACACCGTTCTTTGGTGAGGCCAAGCATCGGGCGCTGTGAGAGCAGCTAGCAAAACGACTGCGCGGCTGCCAGGCGGGCGCCGCCGGTGTTCGGATCGGCATGTACCACGCGTGCACGCCGTTTCCTCCGCGGCGTACGCGCCTGACGACCGCCCGCTACGTGTCGATAGCCGCTCGAAGGCGATCTGACAGGTAGCGCGTCCGGCAGGACGCAACCGCGATGCGTGCCAAGTCACGGCGTTGATAGGGCTCAGACCACAGCGGCATCGCAAGCGCGATAATGCGCGGCGCGACGCACGACATCAGGTAACCCCGTGACCACTCCCACCACACTCTTCGACTGGCTCGCCTACATCGAGCAGCAACACCCCAGCAGTATCGCAATGGGGTTGGAGCGCGTGCGCGAGGTGGCTGCGCGCCTGCAGATCGAAGCGCCAGCCAGGCATGTCATCGTCGTGGGCGGCACCAACGGCAAGGGCTCGACGGTGGCCTTCATCGAGGCGATCGGGCGTGCTGCCGGGTGGAGGGTGGGCGCCTACACCTCGCCGCATCTGCTGCGCTACAACGAGCGCGTGCGTATCGATGGCGAGGAGGCCAGCGATGCGCAGCTGGTCGAGGCATTTGCTGCGGTCGAGGCAGCGCGCGGCGACACCGCGCTGACCTATTTCGAGTTCGGCACGCTGGCGACGCTGTGGCTGTTTCAACACTCCGCGCTGGAGTTGGCGGTGCTGGAAATCGGCCTGGGTGGACGGCTGGATGCGGTCAATATCGTCGACTCGGACGTCGCCGTGATCACCACGGTCGATATCGACCACACCGACTGGCTGGGCGAGGACCGCGAGGCGATCGGTGCCGAGAAGGCCGGCATCATCCGCGCGTGGAAGCCGGTGGTGCTGGGCGAGATCGACCCGCCCTCGAGCGTGCTGCGCCGCGCCTACCTGCTGGGCGCCAATGCGATCCGTGCCGGTAGCGATTACTTTTTCGAGCCGATCGACGCAGGGCAGGGGGAGACCCCCCGAGCCGACGCGCGGCAATGGCGCTGGCGCGATGTGGCGGTGACGCTGCAATTGCCGATGCCGGCATTGCACGCGCCGGTACAGCTGGCCAACGCCGCTGCCGCAATCGCCGCATTGCAGGCGTTGCCGGTGGAGGTGCCCGCTGCAGCCTGGGCGCAGGGCATCGGCAACGCGCACGTGGCCGGGCGATTGCAACGTCTTGAGGTCGATGGCGTGCAGGTCTTGCTGGATGTCGGCCACAACCCGCAGGCCGCACGCGCGCTGGCCGCTGCGCTCGCTGCGCAGGCGCACGCCGGCAGCACGTATGCGATCTACGCCGCGCTGGCCGACAAGGATGCGCCGGGTGTGGTCCAGGCCGTGGCGGCGCAGGTCGATCACTGGGTACTGGCAGGGTTGGACGGAACACGCGGTCAGTCGGCCCAGGACCTGCAGCAACGCCTGCGCGACACTGCCGCCGCACAGGCCGCTTGCCACGCCGATGTTGCTGCGGCGCTGCAGGCGGTGCTGGCCGCTGCCCAGGCTGGTGATCGGGTGCTGGTGTTTGGCTCGTTCCACACCGTTGCCGATGCGCTGAGCGCACTTCGTTCAGCCCGTTAGGGTCGGCGAGCGAGCGCCGGCCTTATAATCGCCGCGGCACCCCGCCACGCCGCCTCTAGCTCTCTTCTGTGGACACTGCTCTGAAACAGCGATTGATTGGCGCCATCGTTCTGGTGGCGCTCGCCGTGATCTTCCTTCCGATGCTGGTCAAGGGCCCTGCGCCGTCCAGCGGCGTGGCCGATGTGCCGCTCGAGGCGCCTGCCGCGCCCGGCAAGGGCGAATTCGAAACCCGCGAGTTGCCGCTGGTGACGCCGGGCGATGCCCCGGCCGGTGGCGCGCTGGGCATGGCCGGCGCACCCGGCGGCCCGGCAACGGTGCAGGACAACCCCGACGCCGCCGATCTGGCCGCGCCCTCCAGCGCACCGTCCGCGCCGGGCGTGGCGGCCGGCAACTACGCGGTCAACTTCGGCGCCTACGCCACCAGCGCCGATGCCGATGCGGTGATCGCCCGGCTCAAGCAGGCGCAGTTGCCCGGTTTCAGCGAAAAGACCCAGATCGGCGGCCGTGAAGCCTGGCGCGTGCGCGTAGGCCCATATGCCGACCAGGCCCAGGCCGAATCGGCCCGGCTGCAGGCGGTGAAGGTCCGCAGCGACGTCAACGCCCAGGTGGTGACGCTGGATGCGAGCGCCAGCGCTCGGCCGCCGGTGGCAACCCCGACCCCGACTCCGTCGGCGCCGGCGCCCAAGCCGGCCAGCAGCACCATTGCCACCGCCGCTGCCACGCCTGCCGCCACCAGCACCGAAAGCCTGCCGCCGGAGTCGGCCAAGCCGGTTGCCGCCGCGCCCAAGCCGGTCCAGGCGCCGAAGCCGGCACCGGCCAAGCCCGAGGTCGCCAAGACCCCGGCAACGCCGGAGCCCGCCAAGCCCGAGACCGCCAAGCCGGCTGCGCCTGCCCCCACCGCTCCGGCAGCGCCGGCCGCCAGCGGCGTCGGGTTTGCGGTACAGCTGGGCGCCTTTGGCCGCGCCGAAGACGCCAATGCGCTGCGCGACCGTGTGCGCGCCTCCGGCTTCAGCGCGTTCGTCGAACAGGTCCGCACCGACAAGGGCGCGCTCAATCGCGTGCGCGTCGGTCCGGTAGCCAACCGAGGCGATGCCGAACAGCTGCGTGCGCAGGTGGCGGCCAAGGTGGGCATTTCCGGCATGGTGCGCCCGCATCCTTGAGATCCACGCAATGCGTCGCGCCGCCATCTGGCGGTTGCGGCAGCACGACGGCGTAGCATGCTGTCTGCGCTATCCACGCGCAGCAGACGCTGCCTTGACCAACGCGTGTGTTCAGCACGCATCTGCTTCACCGAATCGTTCGACCGCCTCACGCCCAGGGAGGGGAAGGCCATGATCAGCCCGCCACGTTGCACAAGCGGCCCGTATGCCGCGCGGAGACCTTGCCGATGATCGACATGGTGCTGGGTGTCATCATCCTGGTGTCGGCCCTGCTGGGCCTGCTGCGCGGCTTCGTCGCGATCGTGGTGGGGACCTTGTCGTGGTTGCTGGCCGGCTGGGCCACGTTCCAGTTTGGCGGTGCGGCCGCGCATTGGCTGGCCGATGGCAGGCAGCCATCGGCCACCGAGTCGTTCGGTGGCTACGCCATGGTGTTCGTCGGCGTGCTGATCAGCGTGGCGGTGATTGGCATGGTCATTCGCGCCGGCGTGGACGCGGTCAAACTCGGTGGCACCGACCGCATGCTCGGCTTCGGCCTGGGCGTGGTGCGCGGCGCATTCCTGGCCAGTGTGCTGGTGCTGCTGATGGGCTTCACCCCGTTGCCGCGCGAGGCGGCATGGCGGCAGTCGGTGCTGTTGCCGCTACTGCAGCCCGGTGCGGGCTGGATGCGGGCGCAACTGCCGGCGTGGCGGATGCCGTCGATGGAGATGCCATCGATGGAACTGCGCAACCTGCCAACGGACTTGGGGAAGTTGCCCTCGGCAGGCGATAATGCGGACCTGGGCAAGGCGCTTGCGGGCTCCGGGCTGAGCGACACCATCACGCGTGCGCTTGGCAAGCAACCCGGCAAGGCCGCCAGCGACGGACGCGATCCGGCGCAGGCGATGCCGGCCAATATCGATCCGGCGCAGGTTCGCGGCGGAGAAAGCGACCCCGCGCGGGTCGAGTCCCATGGCCAGGCAAGGCCACCTTCACAGTAACGGCGCAAGCCGAAGCGGAGAACACGCACCATGTGTGGCATCGTCGGTATTGTCGGCAACCAGAACGTCGCCGGGCAGCTGTATGACGGCCTGACCGTCCTGCAGCATCGTGGGCAGGACGCCGCAGGCATCGCCACTGCAGACGGCACGCGCCTGCGCGTGCAGAAGGCCAACGGCCTGGTGCGCGATGTCTTCGACGAAAAGAAGATGGCCGTGCTCGAAGGCCGCGTCGGCATCGCACACTGCCGCTACCCGACCGCCGGGTCGGAAGGCATGGACGAAGCGCAGCCGTTCTATGTCAACTCGCCCTACGGCATCGCGCTGGCGCACAACGGCAACCTGATCAACACCGAGGCGCTGCGCCAGCAGGTGTTCGAGGCCGACCGCCGCAATATCAACACCGATTCGGACAGCGAAGTGCTGTTGAACGTGTTCGCCTACGAGCTGGATGCGCAGCGCATGCTCACCCCGGAAGCGGCGATCCGTGCCGTGGCCGGCGTGCATCGCCGTTGCAAGGGCGGCTATGCGGTGGTCAGCGTGGTGCTGGGACTGGGCCTGGTCGCGTTCCGCGATCCGCACGGCATCCGCCCGCTGGTGCTGGGCAAGCGCGAGCATGCCGAAGGTACCGAATACATCGTGTCCTCCGAATCGGCAGCGCTGGACATCCTGGGCTATCAGCGCGTGCGCGACGTGCGCCCGGGCGAAGCGCTGGTGATCACCGCGCGCGGCGAGCTGTTCTCGGAAGTGTGCGCGTCGCCGACCAACAACGCGCCGTGCATCTTCGAGTACGTGTATTTCGCGCGTCCCGATTCGATGATCGACAACATCTCGGTGCACAAGGCGCGCATGCGCATGGGCCTGAAGCTGGGCGAAAAGATCCTGCGCCTGCGCCCGGACCACGACATCGACACCATCATCCCGATTCCGGACACCTCGCGCGATGTGGCGCTGGAAATATCCAACGTGCTCGGCGTGAAGTACCGCGAAGGCTTCGTCAAGAATCGCTACGTGGGCCGTACCTTCATCATGCCGGGGCAGGGCGAACGGCAGAAATCGGTACGCCGCAAGCTCAACCCGATCCATCTGGAATTCCGCAACCGCGTGGTGCTGCTGGTGGACGATTCCATCGTGCGCGGCACCACCAGCCGGCAGATCGTGCAGATGGCGCGCGATGCCGGTGCGCGCAAGGTGTATCTGGCCTCGGCCGCGCCGCCGGTGCGCTATCCCAACATCTACGGCATCGACATGCCGGCCGCCGAAGAACTCATCGCGCATGGCCGCAGCGAGCAGGAAATCCAGGAATTTTTGGGCTGCGACTGGCTGATCTACCAGGATCTGGAAGACCTGGAAGTGGCGGTACGCGAAGGCAACCCGGACATCAAGCAGTTCGATTCCTCGTGCTTCAACGGCGAATACATCACCGGCATCGAGCCGGGGTATTTCGAACGCATCCAGCAGCTGCGCTCGGACGATGCCAAGAAGCGTCGCCGCGCCTGAATTGCCGACGCGCGGTGGCCCGGCGCCCATGCGCGTGGGGATGGCGATGGCGGCAACGCGGCCGCAGTGCGACGCAATGGTGCCTGCACCGGCGCGCCTGCCCAGTGCCTGGCGTGGACATTGCGCCAGGCGTGGCACTGCCGATGCGTGCATGCGGATAAGCGCGCAATTGCGCTGTATCACTGCTGCGTACGCATCGTGATAACCGATTTGTTCGACGCTGCTTGCGCGTGCCTGGACGCGTCCGATCCGCTGCAAAAAGTTGCGTTGACCCAGCAGTACGCAGCGGCGTTTCGCGCAGGCCGATTGACGATCGATCCGGCAGCGCCGGCGCCTGCGCCGATCCGCATGCCGGGCCGTCCTGCCACGCCGATCCTGGTGCATCCGCGCGAGCTGCCACGGCGCGGGTTGGGCACGCCGGACGGGCGTGCGGCCTTCATCCACGCCATTGCGCATATCGAACTCAACGCCATCGATCTGGCCTGGGATGCGGTGTACCGCTTCCGCGGGCTGCCCGATGCGTTCCACGCCGATTGGGTGGCGGTGGCCGACGACGAATCGCGGCACTTCATGCTGCTGCGTGCGCGGTTGCAGGCACACGCGCGCGACTACGGCGATTTCGCCGCGCATAACGGGCTGTGGGAAATGTGCGAGAAGACCGCACACGACGGACTGGCGCGGATGGCGCTGGTGCCGCGCGTGCTGGAGGCGCGCGGGCTGGATGTGACACCGGCGATGATCGTCAAGCTGCGCTCGGTGGGCGATGCCGCCACCGCCGACGTGCTCGAAACCATCCTGCGCGAAGAAGTGGCGCATGTCGCCGCCGGCTCGCGCTGGTACCGCTGGTATTGCGAGCGGGCCGGCATCGAGCCGCGCGCCCGCTTCAAGACGCTGCTGCGCGAGTACGCCGGCGGCTACCTGCATGGACCGTTCAACGTCGAGGCACGGCTGCTTGCCGGTTTCGATGAGGACGAGCTGGCCAGCCTGGTGGAGCAGGCCGGCTAGGCAGCGTGCGGCGCCGGGACGATGTCCCTGGCGCGCCGAGTACCCGCGCATCCGCAGCCCCAAGACACGCGACTGCGTATCCCTGCCGGACAGGACTGTGCGCTGGTTCCCCCCGCGTCACTGCCGGAATCGCATCCAGTGGCCGCCAGGCATCACAGAACTGTAATTTTCCGTTGTAACAACTTGCAATCCGTACATCCACGCGCGCCCTAATGGCGTCCCGGGGACAGGGGCCCGGTGTTTCACATCCGTAACTTCCATGTCTTAGGAGAGAGAGACGATGAAGTCGAAGTCGATGTGCACCACAGTGGGTCTGCTTGCCATGTGCCTGGCCGGCACCGCCGCCGCTGCGGGCAAGCCGCTGTACCAGGCCGGCCCCGCGCTCAGCCGCAGCGCCGCTGCCACCGTCACCGCCGAACCCTCGCTGCAACGCCTGTTGAGCGCACCGTCCACTGCCAATGCGCAGGTGGTCCAGCTCGATGCGGGTGCAGTGGCCGCTGGCGAAAAACTGCTGGAATTGCAGCTGGACGGCCAGACCATCACTGCCACGCAGGCCAAGGTGGATGCATTGGAGGGCGGCGACAGCGTCTGGTACGGCAATCTCGGCCCACGTGCCGGCACCCGTGCGCGCACGTTGTCCGGCGTGGATCCGCTCAATTCGGCCATCCTGGTGCGTAGCGGCGACACCGTCACCGGCACCATTCGCTATGCCGGCAAGTTGTACCGCCTGCGTCCGCTGGCCGATGGCCGCCACGTGCTGGTGCAGGTCGACGAGCAGCGCATGCCGCAGGAGCATCCGGCCGAGTACAGCCTGTTGCCCAGGTTCGACATGCCCGGCGACGGGCGCGTGACCACCGCTGCTGCCTCATCCGGCAGCCCGGCCACCATCCGCGTCCTGGTCGTGGCCACCAACAAGGCCGTGACCGCGTATGGCGGCAACATGCAATCGCTGGTGCAGCTGGCGGTGGCCGAGGCCAACCAGGGCTACATCAACAGCAACGTCGGCATCACCTTGCAGCTGGCGCGCTACGAGACCACCAGCTACACCGAAACCGGCAACTTCACCACCGACCTGCAGCGCTTCCGTGTGACCAACGACGGTTACATGGACAGCATCCACACCAGCCGCAATACCTACACCGCGGACGTGGGCGTGATCGTGCTGGACAACAGCAGTTACTGCGGCCTGGCCTCGGGCATCGGGTCGAATGCGGCCAGTGCCTTCGCCTCGGTGTACTGGGATTGCGCGACCGGCTACTACAGTTTCGCGCATGAAATCGGCCACCTGCAGAGCGCGCGTCACGATGCCACCAACGACCCGAGCACCTCGCCTTACGCCTACGGCCACGGGTATCGCTACGGCAACAGCTGGCGCACCATCATGGCCTACGACTGCACCAGTGGTTGCCCGCGCCTGAACTACTGGTCCAATCCCAATATCAGCTACAACGGCGTGCCGATGGGCAATGCCAGCACCGCCGACAATCAGCGCGTGCTGGTCAACACCAAGGCCACCATCGCCGGCTTCCGCTGACGCCGTGCCTGCCGTTCCCGTCCCGGCACCGCTCAGGTGCCGGGACGGGAACGCTACTCCCGCACACGATGATCGCGCAGACTACAGACACCGCCGGCACCCGCCGGCCACGTCCTGTCCAGCGGAGTCCTCATGTCCACGTCCTTGCGTTATGCCCTCGCGTGCCTGGTCGCGCTGGCCATTGTCGGCTGTCGGCAGCAACCGGCCGAGCCCGCCGCCAGCACGCCCACGCCTGCCGCGGCAACGCCGGCGGCAGTGACCGGCAACGATGCCGAGGCCCGCGCGCTGCATGTGCTCGAAGCACGGCTGCAGCGCGATCATGCGTATCCGGACAACTGCATCAGCATCCTTACCGAAGCCGGCGATACACCTGCCGCGGATGCATTTGAATTTGCCGTCCACGAACGCCACGGCAATGGCTGCCCCGGTGATCCGCAGACCAGCCCGGTGCGCGATCGCTTCCGCGTGCAGGCCGACGGCACGGTGCTGTGGTACGACGTGGTCAACGCCGATTTCGTCGACTATGCCGAGCGCGCGCGTAGCCTGCAGTAGCGCCGTGCGCTCGCCACAGGCGTCTTCAATACCGTCAGGTGCCGACTCCCGGCCGCAGCGCGAACGTAGTGCTCGCTGGTACGTGAGCGGCGGGTTGGCCGCTCGCAACACACTGGCGGCGCACTACAGCGGCAGCTGTTCCAGCGCGACGCCGTCGGCATCCACGCGCAGCACCGAGCCTTGTTCGTACCAGTCGCCCAGCACGATGCGCGTGCAGGTGCGGTCGCCGGCCTGCACGGTATGGATGGCGGGGCGGTGGGTATGCCCATGGATCAGGCGATCCACACCGTAACGCACGAAGGTGGTCTCCACCTCGGACGGCGAGACATCGGTGACGGTTTCCAGTTGCGCCTGATCGCCTTGCTGGAGTTCGGCGTAGCGGGCCTGGCTTGCGGCACGCGCCTGCTGCGCGAAGGCCACGCGCGCGGCTAGCGGCTGCGACAGGAATTGCGCCTGAAACGCCGGGTCGCGCGTCTGCGCGCGGAACGCCTGGTACGCGGTGTCGTCGGTGCACAGCAGGTCGCCGTGCATCAGCAAGGTGGTGTGACCGTACAGGTCGATCACCGTGGGGTCGGGCAGGATGCGGAAACCTGCACGCCGCGCATAGTGTTCGCCGACCAGGAAATCGCGGTTGCCGGCCATGAAGAACACCGGCACGCCCGCACCGGCCACCGCATGCAGCGCCAGCGCGACCGCATCGGCCGCGGTTGACGGGGTGTCGTCGCCGATCCAGGCTTCGAACAGATCGCCAAGGATGTACAGCGCATCGCTGCCGGGCACCTGCGTGCGCAGGAACTCCAGGAACAGCTCGGTGATCGCCGGCCGCGCCGGATCCAGATGCAGATCGGAAATGAACAGGGTCGTCATCGCGTCATTGTACGGCGGGAGCGCGGGACGGGAATGCAGCAAGCCCCTCTCCTGCGGGAGAGGGGGTGGGGTGAGGGTACGGGCGAAGCCACTCGACGATCGAAACACCAGGCTTCGCACGCACCCGCATCCGCCCCTGCGGGGCACCTTCTCCCCCATAAAGGAGGACAATGTCCCGGCGGGAGAAGGAACAGCCCGCCGGGCTGGAGGATTCGTTCGCCTCCAGGACACGTGTGGCCTGCAGCAGCAAGCCCCTCTCCTGCGGGAGAGGGGTTGGGGTGAGGGTACGGGCGAAGCCACTCGACGATCGATAACACCAGGCTTCGCACGCACCCGCATCCGCCCCTGCGGGGCACCTTCTCCCCATCAAGGAGGACAATGCCCCACAGGGAGAAGGACGAGCAGAGACGCTCTGAAATTTGCTGGGTTCGTCTGGGCTCCCTGTTCGCACGCATTGCGCCGGTCGGTCAGAGACCGGTTCTCACGCAAGCCTCTATCGCTTACCCCAGCAGCGCAGGCAGCCCCCACAGCGACAGGCTGGCCAGCACCATGCCGATCGCCGTTGCGGCGAGCACGTCGCTGGGATAATGCAGGCCCAGCACCACGCGCGACAGCGCAACACCGGCAGAGAACGGCACCAGCAGCGGCGCCAGCGACGGGTAGTAGGCCAGCGCCACGATGCTGAAGGACACCGCGTGCAGGGTGTGCCCGGACGGAAAGCTGAACTCGTCCAGCGGCGCCACCCAGGCGCGGATGCGCACGTCGGCCGCGTAGGGGCGCGGGCGGCGGGTCCAGCGCTTGAGCGCCTTGTATAGCGTCAGCGCCAGCACGCCGGTGGCAGCCATGTGCGCGGAGGCACGCACGCCGTCCATGCCGTCGAGCAGCACCAGCAGCCCCATCAGGCTGTACCAGAATACGCCGTCGCCCAAACGGCTGATCGCGGCAAACGCGCGCCGCACCGGATGGCGACGGCACCAGTGATTGGCACGCCGGCACCAGCGCGCTACGTGACCGCGCCATACCTCAAGCCGCGTTGACGACATAACGCCCCCGTGCAGCGGTGATGCCCAGCAACAGGGCTTCGAAGTCGGACACCACAGTGTCCGGGTGCAGTTTCTTCATCGCCTGCGCGGCGGCCGTCCCCAGGCGCTGACGCAGTGCATCGTCCTGCGTCAGCGCCACGGCGGCCTGGACGAAGGCCTCATCGGTCTCCACCGCCGCGCCGGTCTGGTCATTGCGCAGGTACTCGCGAGCGGCGCCGTAGTCGAAGGCGACCGTGGCCACGCCGCTGGCCATGGCTTCCAGGGTCACATTGCCGAAGGTTTCGCTGCGGCTGGGAAACAGGAACAGATCGCCGCTGGCGAAGTGGCGCGCCAATGCATCGCCACGCTGGACACCGCAGAAAATGAAGTCCGGATTATCGTGCGCAAGCTTCTCGCGCGCCGGGCCGTCGCCCACCCAGACGAAACGCGCCTTCGGGCGGATCTGCTGCAGTTTGCGGAATGCATGCACAGCCAGCGGCAGGTTCTTTTCGTTGGCGATGCGCCCGACGTAGATCGCGGCAAAACCTTCGCCTTCGATCCCCCATTCCGCCCGCAGTGCCGGATCGCGCCGCGCCGGATCGAACTGCTGGCTGTCGACCGCACGCGCCAGCACCTGCACGTGCTGGAAGCCGTCATCGCGCAGGGTCTGCTGCAGCTCGCGCGTCGGTACCAGGGTGGCTTCGGCCTGGTTGTGGAAGCGCCGCATCCAGCGCAGCGCGGTGCCTTGCAGCCAGGCCGCGCCATAGTCGGGCAGGTATTCGTCGAAGCGGGTATGGAAGCCGCTGGCCACCGGAATGCCGAGCCGGCGTGCGGCCCGCATCGCCGACCAGCCCAACGGGCCTTCGGTGGCGATGTAGATCGCATCCGGTTGGCTCATGCGCCAGTGGCGCACCAGGCGCTGCGTGGCCGGCAACCCGAACTTCAGCCCCGGGTAGCGCGGCAGCGCCGCGCCACGCACCAGCAACGCATCGGCGGCCTCGGCCGCATCGCCGGTCTGGCGTGGGCGCACCACGTCCACCTGGTGCCCGCGCGCGCGCAGCCCGGTTTCCAGGCCATGCACCGTCAGTGCCACGCCGTTGACTTCGGGGGGATAGGTTTCGGTAACGATCGCGTAGCGCATGCCCGTTCTCCCGTTTTCGCTAGCTTCCGGGAGGGCGATGGCATTGATGTTGCGCCGACAAGACGTGGCGGTGACAGTGGAATCGGGAATCGGGAATCGGGAATCGGGAGTCGGGAATCGCAACAGCGCAGCGTTGCTTGTGTTAGCGCATGGTCGCCTGTGAGAAATCTGCATCAGAAGCCGGTGACCGACAATTCCCGATTCCCGATTCCCGATTCCCGATTCCCGATTCCCGCCTCAGGTCACAAACGGTTTGAAGGCGATACCCAGGCCGGCCATGCTTTCCACTTCGCCGATCAGGTCGGCGCGCAGCAGCGGGCGTGAGTCGATCCAGCTTTGCGACAGGATCAATGACAGCCGTGTGTCTTCGGCGGTGAGTTCCAGGGTCGGAATCGGGTCCGCCTCGTGTGCGCGGTGCAGCAGCACCGCCAGGCGCAGCAGTGCGGCCTTGCGGCGGGTTGGCAGCAGCAGGCGGTCGGGCAGGGCGTCGAAGGCGGTCTTGGGCACGTTGCGCCGATGCGTGCGCACCAGCGCGGCCAGCACCTGCTGCTCCTGCCGCGAAAAGCCGGCGATATCGGAGTGCTCCAGGATGTAGCTGCCGTGCACGTGGTACTGGCTGTGCGCGATGATCAGGCCCAGTTCGTGCAGGCGCGCGGCGCGGCGCAACACCTGCGCATCGTCGCCGTCCAGTTGCCAGGAGTCGCACACCTGGTCGAACAGGCGGCAGGCAGTGGCCTCCACGCGTTGCGCCTGTACTTCGTCGATGCCGTAGCGCTGCACCAGCGAGGCCACCGAACTGTCGCGCGGGTCGTTCTGGCCGCCGCGGCCAAGCATGTCGTACAGGATGCCTTCGCGCATCGCCGCCTTGCTGACCATCAGCTTCTCCAGCCCCAGCGCCTGGAAGGCCGCTTCGAGCACCAGGATGCCGCCGGCAATGATCGGCCGGCGTTCGGCGGCCAGCCCGGGCAGCTGGATGTCTTCGATGCGCTTGGCCTTGAGTAGCTCCTCGCGTAGCGCCGGCAGCGCCTGCGCGGTGATCGCGCCCTTGGTGAGCTTCATTGCCGCGCAGATCTCGCCGATCGCCTTGTGCGTGCCCGACGAGCCGATCGCTTCGTGCCAGCCCAGCGCCTTGTACTGGCCGGCGAACTGCTGGAATTCGGCGCCAATCTCGGTCAGTGCGTCCTTCCATTTTTTCTTGGACAGCTTGCCGCCCGGGAAAAACCGCCGGGTGCTGGCGATGCAGCCAGCCTGCAGGCTTTCGCGCTCCAGGGTCTGGAATCCTTGGCCGATGATGAATTCCGTGGAGCCGCCGCCGATGTCGATCACCAGCCGGCGCTGGTCTGGCTTGGGCGGTTGCGCGTGGGTCACGCCGAGATAGATCAGGCGTGCTTCCTCGCGCCCGCTCACCACCTCGATCGCATGACCGAGCGCGGTTTCTGCCGGCATCAGGAACGTCTGCGGCGAGCGCAGCTGACGCACCGTATTGGTTGCCAATGCACGCACGCGCAGCGAGGGTACGTCGCGGATGCGCTGGCCAAAGCGCGCCAGACATTCCAGTGCGCGCTGGCGCGCCTCGTTGGACAGGCCGCCCTTGCCATCCAGCCCATCGGCCATGCGCACGGTTTCGCGCAGGCGGTCGACCACCCGCAGCTGACCCATCAGGTAGCGCGCGATGACCATGTGGAAACTGTTGGAACCTAGATCGATGGCGGCAAGAAAATCGCCATCACGCAGGGGGGCAATCGTGGGGGAGGAGGTCGGCATGGGCCGCATGGTAGCCGATGCACCGTTGGCCACGTGAGAGGCCACGGCCGCGGCGTTTTCAGATCCGATCGAGCAAGGTCATCTGCGCCGAATGGGCCGGTTCTCCGGGGGCAGGGGTGCGCTTGTGGTAGACGCCTTCGGCATCCAGTTCCCAGGCACTGACGTTGTCGTCCAGATAGTTCTGCAGCACTTCGCGGTAGACGCGCCGTGCCAGGTCCGGCTCCAGGATCGGGAAGCAGGTCTCCACCCGGCGCAGCAGGTTGCGTTCCAGCCAGTCGGCGCTGGCGCAATACAGCTCGGCCGCGCCGTCGTTGCCGAACCAGTACACGCGGCTGTGTTCCAGAAAGCGCCCCACGATCGAACGCACGCGGATATTGTCGGACACGCCCGGCACCCCGGGGCGCAGCGTGCAGGCCCCGCGGATGATCAAATCGATCTGCACGCCGGCCTGCGAGGCGGCGTACAGGGCGCGAACCACCTGCGGTTCGTTGAGCGCGTTCATCTTGGCGATGATGCGGCCAGGGCGGCCATTGCGGGCCAGGCGGGTTTCGCGCTCGATCCGTTTCAGCACGCCGGCATGCAAGGTGAAGGGCGACTGCAGGAGTTGATCCAGCTTCATGCGCGGGGCCAGCCCGGACAACTGCTGGAACAGCATGTGCACATCGTTGCCGATCTCCGCATCGGCGGTGATCAGGCTGATGTCGGTGTACAGCCGCGCGGTGCCGCTGTGGTAGTTGCCGGTGCCCAGGTGCACATAGCGTTTGAGCTTGCGTCCCTCGCGCCGCACGATCAGCAGCATCTTGGCGTGGGTCTTGTAGCCAACCACGCCATACACCACCTGCACGCCGGCCTCCTGCAACTTGTCGGCCAGCCCCAGGTTGGCTTCTTCGTCGAAGCGCGCGCGCAGCTCCACCACCACGGTCACGTCCTTGCCGTTGCGCGCGGCCAGGATCAGCGCATCGACGATCAACGAATCCTTGCCGGTGCGGTACAGCGTCTGCTTGATCGCCAGCACGTTCGGGTCGACCGCCGCCTGGCGGATGACATCCAGCACCGCGGTGAACGCATCGAAGGGGTGGTGCAGCAGCACATCGCCCTTGCCGACGATGTCGAAGATGCCTTCGCTGTCGCGCAAG
The DNA here is from genome assembly GCF_012848175.1 of Xanthomonas campestris pv. badrii. Lineage (NCBI taxonomy): Bacteria > Pseudomonadati > Pseudomonadota > Gammaproteobacteria > Lysobacterales > Lysobacteraceae > Xanthomonas > Xanthomonas campestris. The sequence goes on from NZ_CP051651.1 coordinate 852,116, forward strand.
GTGCGCGGGTTGAACGATGGGTACTTGAGCTCGGGGCGCTGCACCAGGTCGTAGACCTGGGTGACGCGGCTGAGGTTGACCGGGCCTACGATGCGGTACACCGCGTTCTCGTTCAGGCCGAAGTTCTGCAGCAGGGTGCGCATGATCGGCGCCGGGCAGTCGTGCGCGATCTCCAGGCGCACCGCCGGCCGGTAGCCGCGCGTGACCAGTTCGTCGCGCAAGGCGAGCGCAAGATTTTCGACTTCTTCCTCGTCCACCACCAACTCGGAATTGCGGGTGACGCGGAACTGGTAGGAGCCCTTGACCTGCATGCCCGGGAACAGTTCGTCCACGAACTCGGACAGCACCGAGGACAGGAACACGAAACTCTGCGCACCTTCCGGCGACAGGCTGGCCGGCAACTGGATGATGCGCGGCAACGAACGCGGCGCCCGCACGATGGCCAGGTGTCCGGCGCGACCGAACGCGTCCTGGCCTTCCAGCACCACCACGATGTTCAGGGTCTTGTTGAGGATCTTCGGGAACGGATGCGCCGGATCCAGCCCCAGCGGCGACAGCACCGGCATGATCTCGTTACGGAAGTAGGCGCGCAGCCAGCGCTTCTGCCGCGCCGTCCACGCGCTGCGGCTGAGCACGGCCACGCCGGCCTCTTCCATCGCCGGGCGCAGCACCTCGTTCCAGGCGTGGTACTGCTGCTCCACCAGCTTGGCCGCGCGATCGTGCACGGCATTGAGGATGGCCGTGGGGCTCAGGCCATCCGGTGCCGGCGGCAGGCCGAATTCCTGCGCATGCCGCACGGTGGCGGCGCGGATCTCGAAGAATTCGTCCAGGTTGGTGCAGGAAATGCACAGGAAACGCAGGCGTTCCAGCAGTGGCACCTGTTCGTCCAACGCCTGCGCCAATACCCGGAAATTGAAGTCCAGCTGCGACAGCTCGCGGTTGATGTACAGCGCCGGATCACGCAGCGGATCGGTGGCGATGTCGTCGCCGGGTGTGACGTCGTGCAGTTCTTTGGCGTGGCCCATGGAGTCGGTCATCAAGGCGAATGGGTGTGCGTGGTGTGCGGCGCGTGGGCCGTGGCGCAGGCAATGCGACACGGACAGCGCCGGTGCATCGCGCCGCGTTGCGGCCTGCACCTCTTACATATCACGCCGAGCGTGACAGTGGCAGGGACTGTTCGCGTTGCACGACACGGGCGGCCACGAAATGGCATGAGAATTCGCTGCCGCGTCCCACCTCGCTTTCGATGTCCAGCCGCGCCTGGTGCAGGCCCAGGATGTGCTTGACGATCGACAGCCCCAGGCCGGTGCCGCCACTCTCGCGCGAGCGGCTGCTGGACACGCGATAGAAGCGCTCGGTGATGCGCGGCAGATGCGAGGCGGGGATGCCGTAGCCGGTGTCGCGCACCGCCAGCGCCGCACCGTCGCCTTCGCGCAGGAAGCGGATCGTGACCGTGCCGCCGCCGGGCGTGTAGCGCACCGCGTTGGTCACCAGGTTGGAGAACGCGCTATGCAGTTCCTTGTTGGAGCCGAGCAGATCCACGCCGGCCTCGTCGATGACTTCCACCGTGTGCCGGCCCTGGCTGTGCGCCTCGGCCTCGCGGCGCAGGGTGGACAGCATCGGCGCCATCGCCACATGTTCTTCGCCGAGTTCTTCCTGCGATTCCAGCCGCGACAGCGTCAACAGATCCTCGACCAGCTGCGCCATGCGCTGGGATTGCTTGCGCATCTCCGCCAGCATCGGGCCAGAGTCCGGGAAGTCTTCCGGGTCGAGCATGTCCAGGTAGCCGTGCACCACCGTCAATGGGGTGCGCAGTTCGTGCGAGACATTGGCCACGAAGTCGCGGCGTACCTGCTCCAGGCGCAGCAGCTTGCTGACATCGCGTGCCACCAGCAGCCAGTAGTCGTCCGAATACGGGATCAGGCGCAGGTTCAGGCGCAGGTCCGGGTCCACCGGCGAGGCCGCATCCAGCATCGGCTCGGCGTTGCGCCCGGCGGCCAGCCAGTGGGCCAGCGGCAACGGCTGCAACCGCTCCACCACCGACACGCCCATGTCGCCGGGATGGTGCAGGCCCAGCAGGCCGCCGGCGGCCTTGTTGAACCACTGCACGCGCTGGCTGTTGCGGTCCACCACCACCACCGCATCCGGCAGCGCCTGCGCGGCGGCGCGGTAGGTGCGCAGCATGTCGATCAGGCGTCGCTTGCGCCCGCGCATTTCAGCCTGGCTGCGGTACAGCAGCCGGTCCAGCTCGTTCCAGGCACCGACGCCGGCGGCCGGCTCGGCGCGCTGGCGCGCGGTGAGCCGGCGCAGCACCTGGCGCAGCCGCCAGTAATGCCAGCTCAGTACGCCCAGCGCGGTGAGCGTCAGTGCCATCCACACATGCTCGATCAACACGCCCACCACGACGGCAGCGCCCAGCAACAGCGCAAGGGTGCCGAGCGTCTTGAGCCAGGCGGAACGGATATGTTGAGGCATGGAAGGCGTTACCACGAAGCGTCAGGTAGGCAGCTGCCCGGCCCGTGCGGCGGCCCGGCGGCTGTGCGGCAACGATCAGGTCGCCGACGAAAAACGATAGCCCGAGCCACGCACGGTCTGCACCATGTTTTCCAGGCCGAACGGTTCCAGCGTCTTGCGCAGGCGGCGGATGTGCACGTCGATGGTGCGCTCTTCCACATACACGCTGCCGCCCCAGACATGGTCCAGCAGCTGGGTACGCGTATACACGCGCTCGGGGTGGGTCATGAAGAAATGCAGCAGGCGGTATTCGGTCGGGCCGATCGGCACTGGCGCATCGCCGGCGAACACGCGGTGCGCGGCGCCATCGATGCGCAGGCGGCCCACCGCCACGCTGCCGTCTTCGTCGTCCTCGCGGGTGCGCCGCATCACCGCACGGATGCGTGCCAGCAACTCACGGGCGGAGAACGGCTTGACCACGTAGTCGTCGACCCCGGCTTCCAGGCCGCCGACACGGTCGTTCTCTTCGCCGCGCGCGGTCAGCATGATGATCGGAATCTCGCGCGTCAGCTGCTCCTTGCGCCAGCGCCGTGCCAGGTCAAGGCCGCTGGTGCCCGGCAGCATCCAGTCCAGCAGGATCAGGTCTGGCACGCGGTCGGCGATGGCGGTCTGCGCTTCGCGCGCGTCGCCGGCATGGATGGGTTCGAACTCGCCTTTGCGCAGCGCGAACGCCACCATGTCGCGAATCGCGGGTTCGTCATCGACGATCAGAATGCGTTTCTGCACGCGGGGCTTACCGTCTGGCTTTGGTGATCGCCAGTAGACTACGGTTTTGTGACTCTAATGTGACATGGTCCGCGCAGCCCGTCGGCGGCGCGCGGCCCTCACAAGCGGACTGAACTTGAAAAGCGTGACAAGGTCCAGTACGTCGCACGGCACACTGTCATCCGAATCCCGAATCCCGAATCCCGATTCCCGCCCAGGCATCACTGTGGCGACAGGTCCGGGTCGCGAATTCCCTGCCGACGCAGCTCCAGCACCGTGGGCGTGATCGCGGCGATGCGCGCATCCACCCGCGCCCGTGTCACATAGTCCAGGTCCTTCTTCTTCAGCGCTTCCAGCTGCAGCAGGGCCTGCTCCGGGCGCCCGTTCAGATACGCGGACTCGGCATAGGCCTCGCTGGCGCGCAGATGGTCCCCGGCCAGCTCGCAGGCGCGGGCATAGGTCTGCTGCAGCAACGGATCCTCGCCACTGCGATGCAGCAGCGGCTCCAGCACCTGGCGTGCCCGCTGGCCGGATTGCTTGTTGGCCTGCTCGTTGAGCGCACCGGCATAGGTCAGCGCCACTGCGCGATTGTTCGGCAACTGCCTGAGCAGGGCATCGAAACGCGCGTTGGCCGCCTCGCGCTGGCCGACGCGTGCCTGTGCCTCGCTCAGGCCCAGCGCCAGCCACAGATTGTCCGGGTGCGCCTCCAGCAGGCTGGCCAGTTCGGACACCGGTTCGCTGGGCCGGCCGCCGCTGTTGCGCAGCCGGGCCAGCGCCAACCCGTAGCGCTGCGCATCGCTCAGGCCCTGCTTGGCGCTGCGGCGCAGGTTCTCGTATTCGCGGATGGCCGCATCCGGCGTGCTGGCGCTGAGCACCCGCAGGCGCTCCTTGGCCCAATCGAAGCCCTGCTGGTCGCCGCCGCGGCTGAGCGCATCCACCGGCAACCGCAGCGCGTAGGGCAGCAGCGCGTTTCCGTTACGGCTCAACGGCTCCGACAGCGATGGGTCGGCCGGATCCACGCGCTCCTGGCGCGTGCCGCCCGGCACCGAGGTGGTCAGCACCACGGTGTTCTTCTTCATCTGCTCGGCGCGTGCCTTGGCTTCGCTGATGCGGGTGGTGGTGACTGGGTGGGTCTGCAGGAAATCCGGTGCGCTGTAGCCGCCCTCATTGGCGCGCATCGCCACCGACATGCGTTCGAAGAAGCCGGCCATCGCGTCCACGTCGTAGCCGCTGCGCACCAGCGTGCGGATGCCCAGCCGGTCGGCTTCCGATTCGTTGGAGCGGGTGTAGTCGATCTGGCGCTGCTGCATCAGCCCCATGGCGCTGGTGATCGTGGCCATGGTGGCATCGCCCTTGGAGTTGCCACCGGCCTGCTGCGCGGCCACCACTGCGGCCAGCATGCCGAGCAGGATCGGGATCTGGTCGCGTTGCGCGCGTTCCACCCCGCGCAGCACGTGCTGCTGGGTGACATGGGCGATTTCGTGCGACAGCACCGCGGCCACTTCGTCCTCGCGCTCGGCGGTCAGCACCAGCCCGGCGTTGACCGCGATGTAGCCGCCCAGCGTGGCGAACGCATTGATCTGGCGGTCGCGCAGCATGAAAAAGGTAAACGGCTGCTGCGGTTGATCGCTGTTGGCGCCCAGGCGGGTGCCCATGGTCTGCAGCCAGTCGCCGATCAACGGGTCGTCCAGCACGTAGTCGTAGTTGCGCAGCTCGGCCAGCATCATCTTGCCGTACTCGGCCTGGCGCGCCGGCGTCAGCAGCTCGCCGGCCGACGAACCGATATCGGGCAGGCGGTTTTCCTGCGCAGGTGCCACGCCCATGGCGACGGCCAGGGTCAGGGCGGTAGCGAGCGGAAGCAGGCGCAAGTGGAACTCCCAGGTAGTGCGCGGAGCATGCGGGCAGCACGGCGCGGCGGCGTGAATCGGCAATTAATCCACAGTGTTGCGGTGGCGAGGTGGAAATTCCAGTCGCCCGTTACCATGTGTCAGACCTCAGACCAACCACGGAGTTTCCCGTGAGCCAAGAACACACCGGGCAGGATGCGGCCGCCGGCCCGCAGATCACCTTGTATTCCACCGCCATCTGCCCGTACTGCGTGGCAGCCAAGAACTTCCTCAAGAGCAAGGGCCAGACCTGGACCGAGGTGCGGATCGACCTGGACCCGGCCGAGCGCGAGAAGATGGTCGCGCTGGCGCGGCGCACCAGCGTGCCGCAGATCTTCGTCGGCGACGTCCATGTGGGTGGCTACGACGACATGATGGCCATGCATCGCGCCGGCAAGCTGGAACCGCTGTTCACCGGTACGGGCGGCCAGGCATGAGTGGTTCCGACGAGGGCAGCGCCGACCGCCTGCGCGAGTTCACCGAGTTCCGCCAGCGCATGAACCAGCGCATCCTGGCCGAGCCCAACCAGGTCGTGCGGCGCTTCTTCGCGCTCGACACCCAGACCTACCAGACCGGCGCGCTGGACGTGAAGACCAAGGAGCTGCTCGGGCTGGTCGCCTCGATGGTGCTGCGCTGCGACGATTGCATCAGCTACCACGTCGCCCAGTGCAAGGAGGCGGGGGTGAGCCGTGAGGAGTTCTTCGAGACCTTCTCGGTCGGCCTGGTGGTTGGCGGCTCGATCGTGATCCCGCACCTGCGCCGCGCGGTGGATTTCCTCGACCAGCTCGAAGGCGGCGCGCAGGCGCCGGCACAGCATGCGCATGGTTGATGGGTTGCTGGTGAGCGGCTGATTGACGTTCGGGATTCGGGATTGGGAATTCGGGATTAGTGAAGGGCCGTTCGCGCGCCGCCGTTGAGGCGGCGCGTTGCGTTTGGATGGTCGGTACGCGTCGGGTTGCCCGCCTCTCGTCCATGCCTTAGACCAAGGTCGGTTTGGGCGCCTTCGCCGGCATCGGGCATAATTGCCTGTGAAACCTCCTTGCGCTGGTGAGCCGGGCTTCCGGCTGGCGCTCCCCCCTTCAAGTTCGGAAACCCAACGTTATGACGCAGACAATCACGGTCATCCGCGGCGACGGTATTGGCCCGGAGATCATGGATGCCACGCTGTTCGTGCTCGACGCGCTGCAGGCTGGCCTGACCTACGAGTACGCCGACGCCGGCCTGGTCGCGCTGGAAAAGCACGGCGATCTGCTACCCGAGTCCACCCTGGCTTCGATCACCAAGAACAAGGTCGCCCTGAAGAGCCCGCTGACCACGCCGGTTGGCGAGGGTTTCAGTTCGATCAACGTGGCCATGCGTCGCAAGTTCGACCTGTATGCCAACGTGCGTCCGGCCAAGTCGTTCCCGAACACCAAGTCGCGTTTCGCCGATGGCGTGGACCTGATCACGGTGCGCGAGAACACCGAGGGCGCGTACCTGAGCGAAGGCCAGACCGTGTCCGAGGATGGAGAGACCGCGTTCTCCGGCACCCGGATCACCCGCAAGGGCTCCGAGCGCATCGTGCGCTACGCCTTCGAGCTGGCCAAGAGCACCGGCCGCAAGAAGGTCACCGCCGTGCACAAGGCCAACATCATCAAGTCCACCTCGGGCCTGTTCCTGAAGGTCGCCCGCGATGTCGCCGCGCAATACCCGGACATCGAATTCCAGGAAATGATCGTCGACAACACCTGCATGCAGCTGGTGATGCGTCCGGAGCAGTTCGACATCATCGTGACCACCAACCTGTTCGGCGACATCATCTCCGACCTGTGCGCCGGCCTGGTCGGCGGCCTGGGCCTGGCCCCGGGCGCCAACATCGGTCTGGACGCGGCCATTTTCGAGGCCGTGCACGGCTCGGCGCCGGATATCGCAGGGCAGGGCAAGGCCAACCCGTGCGCGCTGCTGCTGGGCGCGGCGCAGATGCTGGACCACATCGGCCAGCCGCAGAACGCCGAACGCCTGCGCGAGGCCATCGTGGCCACCCTGGAAGCCAAGGATTCGCTGACCCCCGACCTGGGCGGCACCGGCAACACCATGGGCTTTGCCAAGGCCATCGCCAGCCGCCTCTGAGCGCACTGGCAACTGCGCACAAAAAGAAAGGGCGCCCAGGGCGCCCTTATCTTTTGCTTGGAAATGTCTGAAGCCACTCCATGCCATCGATCGCAGGGAAACGCTCTTGCGATTCCCCAATCCCGATTCCCGACTCCCCGCTCAATTCCGCGACTGCAGCTTCGACAGCAAGCGCAGGAACTCGATGTACAGCCACACCAGCGTCACCATCAGGCCGAATGCGCCGTACCACTCCATGTGCTTGGGTGCGCCCTGCTCAACGCCGCTTTCGATGAAGTCGAAGTCCAGCACCAGATTCAGCGCTGCCACCACCACGACGAACAGGCTGAAGCCGATGCCGATCAGGCCCGAGTCGTGGATGAAGGGAATGCGCACGCCGAACAGGCCCAGCACGATGGTGGCCAGATAGACCAGTGCAATGCCGCCGGTGGCCGCGACGACACCGAGCTTGAAGTTCTCGGTGGCCTTGATCAAACCGCTGCGATACGCGAACAACAGCGCGAACATGGTGCCGAAGGTCAGCAGCACCGCCTGGAACACGATGCCATTGAAGCGTGCCTCATACACCGCTGAGATCGACCCCAGGAAAAAGCCTTCCACTAGCGCATAGATCGGTGCGGTGACCGGTGCCCAGGTCGGCTTGAAACTGGTTGCCAGAGCGAACACCAGCCCGCCGATCGCGCCTGCGATCATGTACAGGCGTGCGGCTGGCAACGGTGCGCCGTCGGCGCCGATCGATTGCGACCACGCGAACGCGGCGGTGACCACCGCCATCAACAGCAGCAGCCCGGTCTTGTTGACGGTGCCATTGAGGGTCATCGCCTGGCCGTCGCGGGTGACCACCGAGCCGGAGCCGAGGTCGAGGAAGGTGGATTCCCGAAGGGCGGGATTGCCGCTGCGCATGCGTGTTCTCCATGAAATGTAGGTGCCTGCCGACTTGGCGAGCGATACCGCGAGGATACCGGATCGTTCGATTTACACAGAGTGATTGACAGCAAGGCCAATCATTCTCAAAATAGTCGACCTTTCCAGCCTTCGGGACGGAGAGGTCCCGCCGGGGTATAGCGCAGTCTGGTAGCGCGCCTGCTTTGGGAGCAGGATGTCGGGGGTTCGAATCCCTCTACCCCGACCATTCCGAGCTCTTGACGGCGCGGAGTGCGAAGTTCGGTCCGGGCGCCCGTAGCTCAACCGGATAGAGCACCGGCCTTCTAAGCCGGCGGTTACAGGTTCGAGTCCTGTCGGGCGCGCCATCGGCGGTGCGGTAGGAAGCAGGTTTTCAGTGGTGGCTGTAGCTCAGCTGGTTAGAGTACTGGATTGTGATTCCAGATGTCGGGGGTTCGAGTCCCCTCAGCCACCCCACTGAAGCAGGTAATTGCAGGAAAGTGTGACCCGATGCGTCGCGGGGTGTTGCAACGAAGCAAAAACGCACATACAATGTGCGACCAGTTTCAGGGCCGTTAGCTCAGTTGGTAGAGCAGTTGACTCTTAATCAATAGGTCCAAGGTTCGAATCCTTGACGGCCCACCAGACAGGCAGCCACTCAGCGCAAGTTGAGTGGCTGTTTTTCTTTGTGCTGAGGTGCGTTTCCGGCGAAGAAGCAGTCGTGACCGGTGCGTTCGTCATGTTGCGAGTACAAGTGGAGGCGCGTCTCGCGCCAGACACCGGCGGCGCTCTCTCAGCTGCGCAACGGAGCTACAGATCTTCTGTGGCCAGCACTCCTGCAGACGGCGGCAGCATCCTGCGCGCCGTCCTTGGTGTCGCCGGTCCTCCTAGCGCTGCTTGTCCAGCAACTGCTGTCGCACGGCGATCATGCAGCTTTCCTTGCTGGCCAGATGCTCCAGGGCGTCGTTGTCGGCGGGATTGCCGCTTCCCACATCCACCACCGACACCTGCGTGCTGCCGCGGCGCTTGAAGGCGGCGATGGCCGTGGTTGCGTTCTTCAACGGAACGGTAGCGTCGTTGGAGGAGCCGCACAGCAGCGTGCGCGTGCGCGGAGTCCAGTCCAGCAGATCGTTGCGCGCCAGGTCCTGGCGGAATGGGTTGTTGGGATTGCGTGGGACATCCTTGTAGAAGCTCGGTTGGAAGTAGCTGCCAACCTTGTCGATCGTTGGCAACAGTCCGCCCACGGCAAGATCGACCAGGTCATGCTTGCCTGGGAAAAGGCCTTCGACCGTTCCCGCCCAAGGCTCCTGGAAGACTTGCGACGGGGAGAGGTAGACATTCTGATAGGCGTGCTGCATGCCGACCAGCGCGTAAGTCACCAGCACCAGGCCGAAGGTGCTCTCGCCAACGGCATTGCGCCCGCTCCAGCTGTCCAGGAAGGTCTGGCTCAGCGCATACGGTCCGGAAATTGGCGCGCTGGCGACCAGCTTGAACTCGTTGGAAGAGTGCGCCTCGATTTCGCGCTGGGTCGCCATGGCTGCATGGCCGCCCTGCGAGTAACCCGACAGCATGACCTTGCCGGACAGCGGAGTGTTCAGCCGCGCCAGGACCTGGCGTGCGGCGCGCATCGCATCGATGGTCGCGCTGGCTTCGCTGTTCGCGTGCAGGTAGGGATGGAAGGAATAGCTGGATTTGCCCAGGCCCAGGTAATCGGTGCTGACCACCACATATCCCTGGCCGGCCAGTCGGGTCACGAGCGGGTCATCACCCTTGGCATCGCGAATCTCCTTGGCTTGCTCCGCAGCGCGTTGCGGTTCGGTCCCGGAATTCCAGCTCAGTAGCGGGTAGGGGCCTGTGCAGCTGGCACCGCCTGGCACGAGCAACACGCCCGATGCCGTCGTCGGCTCTCCCTTCACGCCTACCGTTGCATAGGTGAACTCGGCCACCCTGACGTCGCATCTGGGGAGATCGCTGGCCTTGTCGTTGGGCAGCAACGCAGCAAGCGTCGTGCGGGTATAGCTGGTGAGGAAGTTGCTGTTGAGCAGGGTGCCGCGTGCGGGCGATGCCATCGCGATGACGGGCAGAAACGCCAGTGCGGTTCCGATGGCATTCAACAGACATGACGCTTTACGAGTTCGCATCTTTCCCATGACATGGTTCCTGGGGTGTCACCGCGGGTGAATGCGGCTGTGTGTGAGGGAGTGGTGGGACGCTTTAAGGTGTTGGCTGCAGGCAATCCACAAGGCGTGTGGACCGAGGCGCGCGCCACGGCGGATTGCGCAGAAATAGGTAGTAGATGGGTGCTGGCGAAGCCCTGGCTGTCCGGGAGGCCAGACTATGTGCCTGTCGAACAGGGCAGCATTCCGCAACAACGAAGCGCACACTCCCCGCGCGAACGCGTGAGCGTCCCTCGCGCCATCGCAGACGGCGATTCATCCGGTGTGCGCTGTCTTCTGCTGCAGCACGTTGCGGACCAGTCGTGAACGACGCAGTCCAGCAGCTGTCGGACCGCAGTCCGCGGCAGCGCGGCGATCCGCCGGTACCGCCAGACGCGGGCTCGGCAATGAATCGTTCACCCAGGCTCCACGGCAGGATCCGCCATCAGGACGGCGCAAGGAGGCACCAAGCCTCGCTGAGTGGCCCAACGAAAGGCGGGCTGGGCCCGGCAGCCAGTGGTGCTTTTTCTTTGCCGGCATCCCTGCAACAATGGTTGGGTGCCTGCGGCATTGCGAAAGTGGCGGAATTGGTAGACGCACCAGATTTAGGTTCTGACGCCGCAAGGCGTGGGGGTTCGAGTCCCCCCTTTCGCACCAATGCGGTGCGGCCGTGAGCACTCCGGCCGCCGCAATGTCGGTTATCCCCTTGCTTTTTGCCCGCCAGGGCGCCCGCCCCGCTGGCAGCGGCCGCCGTTATCGGCGAAACTACAGGGCTCGGCGGCTTTCTCGCCATCCGTCAACCCGCATCTTCCATCTCGTGCCGACGCCGTGCGCTGTCGGTGGCAGGAGTCAACATGCAAGCTTCGATCGAATCCACCGGCACTCTGGAACGCCGCCTGACCTTCACCTTGCCGCAGGAGCGCCTGGAGACGCATGTCGGTGGCCGCCTGCGCGAGCTTGCGCGGACCACGCGCATCAAGGGCTTTCGTCCGGGCAAGGTGCCGCCCAAGGTGATCGAGCAGCGTTTCGGCCAGCAGGTGCGTGCCGAGGCGATGGAAGGCCTGCTGCGTGAGACCTTCGATTCGGCGGTGCGCGAGCATTCGCTGCGTCTGGCCGGCAATCCGCGCATCGACCAGGGCGAAAGCGACTTCGATTTCGTTGCCACCTTCGAAGTGGTGCCGGACTTTGGCGATATCGACGTGACCAAGCTGTCGGTGGTGCGCCATACCGCCGAAGTGACCGACGCCGACATCGACCAGATGATCGAGAACCTGCGCCTGCAGCGCCGCACCTGGAACCCGGTCGAGCGCGGCGCGCAGGTCGGCGACCTGGTGGCGCTGGAGACCTGGTCCCAGGCCGGCGATGAGCGTCTGCCCGCCGAAGGCGTGGAGACCGGCAGCAGCGTGCTGGGCTCGGGCGTGATGTTCGACCAGATCGAAAAGGGCCTGGAAGGCCTGGCAAAGGGTGAGGAAAAGATCCTGAGCGTGGATTTCCCGGCCGAATGGCGGGTACCGCAGCTGGCCGGCAAGACCGTGCAGGTGCATGTCAAGGCAGTGGACGTGTCTGAGCCGGTGTTGCCGGCGGTGGACAAGGAGTTCATCAAGAGCTTCGGCGTGAAGAGTGGCGATGCCGAGCAGTTCCGCGCCGACATCCGCACCAACCTGGAGCGCGAGCTCAAGGGTGCGCTGATGAACCGCCTGCGCCGCGAAGTGGGCGAGCAGCTGATCGCCGCCTATGCGCATGTCGAAATGCCGCCGCGCCTGGTCGAGAACGAAGCGCGTTCGATGCTGGCCCAGCAGGTGGAGCAGGTGCGCCGCAGTGGCCGCGATCCGGGCCAGGTGCCGGCCGATGCCCACCAGGGTTTCATGGATGCCGCCGCCAAGCGCGTGCTGGTCGGTCTGCTGGTCGGTGAAGTGGCGCGCCGTAACGAGCTGCGCCTGGAATCCAAGCGCGTCAGCGAAACGCTGCGTCTGATCGCCTCGACCTACGAAGAGCCGGAACAGGTCATTGAGATGTACCGCAACGACCCCCAACTGATGGCTGGACTGCAGAGCCGTGTCATGGAAGAGCAGGTGATCGACTGGATCGCCGAGCGCGCCCAGCACACCGAGCAGTCGCTGTCGTTCCAGGACGCCATCCGGGCCTGAGGCGGTAGCAAGAGAACCGCGCCCTGCCGTCGTCAGGGTGCGGATAGCGAACACGGGCATCGGCACAGGCCGCTGCCACAACAGGAAGACTGATGAGCATTGTGACCAAAGCCCTGAACCTGGTGCCCATGGTGGTCGAGCAGACCAGCCGTGGCGAGCGTGCGTACGACATCTACTCGCGTCTGCTGAAGGAGCGTCTGATCTTCCTGGTCGGTCCCATCGACGACCATATGGCCAACGTGATCGTGGCCCAGCTGCTGTTCCTGGAAGCTGACAACCCGGAAAAGGACATCAGCATCTACATCAATTCGCCCGGCGGCGTGGTCACCGCCGGCATGGCGATCTACGACACCATGCAGTACATCAAGCCGGACGTCAGCACCATCTGCGTCGGCCAGGCGGCCTCCATGGGCGCGCTGCTGCTGGCATCGGGTGCGGCCGGCAAGCGCTACGCGCTGCCGAATTCGCGCGTGATGATCCACCAGCCGCTGGGCGGCTTCCAGGGCCAGGCGACCGATATCGACATCCATGCCCGCGAGATCCTGACCCTGCGTTCGCGCCTGAACGAGATCCTTGCCAAGCACACCGGCCAGTCGCTGGAGACCATCGCGCGCGACACCGAGCGCGACAACTTCAAGAGCGCCGTCGATGCCCAGGCCTATGGTCTGGTGGATCAGGTGCTGGAGCGCCGTCCGGAAGAGTCGATCCAGCCGTCTTGATCGCCAGGTCGCTGAAATTGCAGGAAAATCCGGCAGGGTCGGGCAGGGCGAATGTCCTCCCGGCCCTGTGCTATTCTCGAAATCGAACCCCCGTGCATCGGGTGGGGTAACTGGGTAACAGAAGCATGAGCGAAGACCGCCAAGGTCGTTCCGGCGACAGCAACAAGATTCTCTACTGCTCGTTCTGCGGTAAGAGTCAGCATGAGGTCCGCAAGCTGATTGCCGGTCCTAGCGTATTCATTTGCGATGAGTGCGTTGAGCTGTGCAATGACATCATCCGCGAGGAACTCGAAGAAAAGGCGCAGTCGGCACGGTCCAGCCTGCCCAAGCCGCGCGAGATCCTCGAGGTGTTGGATCAATACGTGATCGGGCAGCTGCGCGCCAAGCGCACGCTCGCGGTGGCGGTGTACAACCACTACAAGCGTATCGAGAGCCGCAGCAAGAACGACGACGTCGAGCTGGCGAAATCCAACATCCTGCTGGTCGGCCCGACCGGTTCGGGCAAGACGCTGCTGGCCGAAACGCTGGCACGCCTGCTCAATGTGCCGTTCACCATCGCCGACGCCACCACGCTCACCGAAGCCGGCTATGTCGGCGAGGACGTGGAAAACATCATCCAGAAGCTGCTGCAGAAGTGCGACTACGACGTCGAGAAGGCGCAGCAGGGCATCGTTTACATCGACGAAATCGACAAGATCTCGCGCAAGAGCGAGAACCCGTCGATCACCCGCGATGTGTCTGGCGAAGGCGTGCAGCAGGCGCTGTTGAAGCTGATCGAAGGCACGGTGGCGTCGGTTCCGCCGCAGGGCGGTCGCAAGCATCCGCAGCAGGAATTCCTGCAGGTGGACACCAAGAACATCCTGTTCATCTGCGGCGGCGCGTTCGCCGGCCTGGACAAGGTGATTCAGCAGCGCTCCAACGATGCCGGCGGCATTGGCTTCGGTGCCAAGGTCAAGAGCAGCGAGCGCAAGCAGGAAGTGGGCAAGATCCTGGCTGAAGTCGAGCCGGAAGATCTGATCAAGTTCGGCCTGATTCCGGAATTTGTCGGTCGCCTGCCGGTGGTCGCCACGCTGGAAGAGCTGGATGAGCCGGCGCTGATCAAGATCCTGACCGAGCCCAAGAACGCCATCACCAAGCAGTTCAGAAAGCTGTTCGACATGGAAGGCGTGGAGCTGGAGTTCCGTCCCGACGCGTTGTCGGCGATCGCCAAGAAGGCGCTCAAGCGCAAGACCGGCGCCCGCGGCCTGCGCACCATCGTCGAATCGGTGCTGCTGGACACCATGTACGAACTGCCGTCGCAGGAAAACGTCAGCAAGGTGGTGGTCGATGAGTCGGTGATCGAGCACAAATCCGAGCCGTATCTGATCTACCAGGCGCAACCGGCACCGGCCAAGGCCGCGTCCGGGGACTGAGCCCTGCCAGCTGGCCAGCCAGGCTCTGTCCTCGCTGGCGGCTAAAGGCTTTCCGAGCGCTACTTGCAACGCCCAGCCGATGGCCCCATAACGGGGCCATCGGCTTTTTATTGCCCCCCAAATCCCCATTCCTGCGGAGCGCCCCATGGCCCAGTCCCAACCAGAAGTTCTCGATCTGCCGGTGTTGCCGCTGCGCGACGTGGTGGTGTTTCCGCACATGGTGATCCCGCTGTTCGTCGGCCGTGACAAGTCGATGCGCGCGCTGGAAAAGGCCATGGAGGCGGACAAGCGCATCCTGCTGGTGGCGCAGAAATCGGCCGAGACCGACGACCCCGCGGCGGCCGATCTGTATACCGTTGGCACCCTGGCACAGGTGCTGCAATTGCTGAAGCTTCCCGATGGCACCATCAAGGTGCTGGTCGAAGGACTGTCGCGCGTCACCGTCGACAAGGTGGTCGAGCTGGACGGCGCGTTGCAAGGCCAGGGCATCGAAGTGGAGGCCAGCGATGCGCGCGAGCCACGCGAAGTGGAAGCGATCGCCCGTTCGCTGATGTCGCTGTTCGAGCAGTACGTCAAGACCAACCGCAAGCTGCCGCCAGAGCTGTTGCAGACCCTGGCCGGCATCGACGAGCCGGGTCGCCTGGCCGATACCATTGCCGCGCATATCGGTGTGCGCCTGGCCGACAAGCAGCGCCTGCTGGAGATCACCGACATCGGCGAGCGGCTGGAGCTGCTGGTCGGCCTGGTGGACGGCGAAATCGACGTGCAGCAGCTGGAAAAACGCATCCGCGGCCGCGTGAAGTCGCAGATGGAAAAGAGCCAGCGCGAGTATTACCTCAACGAGCAGATGAAGGCGATCCAGAAGGAACTGGGCGACCTGGACGATGCGCCGGGCGAGCTGGAAGAACTGGCCCGCAAGATCGCCGAGTCGGGCATGCCCAAGCCGGTGGAAACCAAGGCCAAGGCCGAACTCAACAAGCTCAAGCAGATGTCGCCGATGTCCGCCGAAGCGGCGGTGGTGCGCAACTATCTGGACTGGTTGCTGGGCGTGCCGTGGAAAAAGCGCACCAAGGTCCGCAAGGATCTGAAGGTGGCCGAAGACACCCTGGATGCCGATCACTATGGCCTGGACAAGGTCAAGGAACGCATCCTCGAATACCTCGCAGTGCAGTCGCGCGTGAAGCAGATGAAGGGGCCGATCCTGTGCCTGGTCGGGCCGCCGGGCGTGGGCAAGACCTCGCTCGGGCAGTCGATCGCCAAGGCGACCAATCGCAAGTTCGTGCGCATGAGCCTGGGCGGCATCCGCGACGAGGCCGAGATCCGCGGCCATCGCCGGACCTACGTCGGGTCCATGCCCGGCCGCCTGGTGCAGAACCTCAACAAGGTGGGCAGCAAGAATCCGCTGTTCCTGCTGGACGAGATCGACAAGATGTCGATGGACTTCCGCGGCGATCCGTCGTCGGCGTTGCTGGAGGTGCTCGATCCGGAGCAGAACAACTCCTTCAACGACCACTACCTGGAAGTGGACCTGGACCTGTCGGAGGTGATGTTCGTCGCCACCTCCAACTCGCTCAATATCCCCGGCCCGCTGCTGGACCGCATGGAGGTCATCCGTATCCCCGGCTACACCGAGGACGAAAAGCTCAACATCGCCATGCGCTACCTGGTGCCCAAGCAGATCAAGGCCAACGGCTTGAAGCCGGAAGAGATCGAGATCGGTGGCGACGCCATCCAGGACGTCGTGCGCTATTACACGCGCGAATCGGGCGTGCGTAATCTCGAGCGCGAGATCGCCAAGATCTGCCGCAAGGTGGTGAAGGAAATCGCGCTGGCCGGCCCGCAGCCGGCGGCCAAGAAAGCGGTTGCCAAGAAGGGCAAGCCGAAGGCGCTGGTGACGGTGGCCTCGAAGAATCTCGACAAGTACCTGGGCGTGCGTCGCTTCGACTTCGGCCGTGCCGAAGAGGAAAACGAGATCGGTCTGGTGACCGGCCTGGCGTGGACCGAAGTGGGCGGCGAGCTGTTGCAGGTCGAATCCACGCTGGTGCCGGGCAAGGGCAACCTGATCCTCACCGGTCAGCTCGGCAACGTCATGAAGGAATCCGCATCGGCAGCCCTGTCGGTGGTGCGTTCGCGCGCCGAGCGGTTGGGCATCGATGTGGATTTCCTGCAGAAGCAGGACGTGCACGTGCACGTGCCCGATGGCGCGACGCCGAAGGATGGTCCCAGCGCCGGTATCGCGATGGTGACCTCGCTGGTGTCGATCCTGACCCGCGTGCCGATCCGCGCCGATGTGGCGATGACTGGCGAAATCACCTTGCGTGGGCGCGTTTCGGCGATCGGCGGGTTGAAGGAAAAGTTGCTGGCGGCATTGCGCGGCGGTATCCGCACCGTGCTGATCCCGGACGAGAACCGCAAGGACCTGGCCGACATCCCGGCCAACGTCACCCGCGATCTGAAGATCGTGCCGGTGAAGTGGATCGACGAGGTGCTGGATCTGGCGCTGGAACGCCCGCTGGCGCCGAAGAAGGCTGGCAAGGAAAAGGCGCGCAAGACTGCTTCGCGCGTGGCCGTCCGCGGCAAGTCGCGCACCACCCCGGGAACCCGCGTCAAGCACTAACGTGCGCTGTCTGAGACGTCCCTAAACAAGCCAAAACCCGCGTCGTTATTGGGTTTTGGCTTGCGTGCTGTTGGGGGCGCTGGTATAAATGCACGACTCGTGGGCGCGGCAAAATGTGATGCGTCACGCGATACCACTTGTGTCGGGTTCTTCGCCAACGGCAAGAGCGCCGATTGTCGATTCCGCGGCGTCTGCCGCAAAGGGAGTTTCAAGAATGAATAAAACCGAATTGATCGATGGCGTTGCCGCTGCCGCTGACATCTCCAAGGCTGAAGCTGGCCGTGCTGTCGACGCGGTTGTGAGCGAAATCACCAAGGCGCTGAAGAAGGGCGACGCCGTCACCCTCGTTGGCTTCGGCACCTTCCAGGTCCGCGAGCGCGCTGAGCGTACCGGCCGCAATCCGAAGACGGGCGACAGCATCAAGATCGCCGCTTCGAAGAATCCTGCATTCAAGGCTGGTAAAGCCCTGAAGGATGCAGTAAACTAATCGACTCGCTAGGGTGCTTAGCTCAGCGGTAGAGCGTCTCCCTTACACGGAGAGGGTCGGGGGTTCGAAACCCTCAGCACCCACCACTAAGCACCAGGCAAAAGTTTCAAGCGCGGAGCGGTAGTTCAGCTGGTTAGAATGCTGGCCTGTCACGCCGGAGGTCGCGGGTTCGAGTCCCGTCCGCTCCGCCAGTTACACCAAAGCCCCTGAGCGATTGGGGGCTTTGTTTTCTCCACGACATGCGTGCTGCGCATGTGGTGGGGTAGATGTCCAAGTTCAAAGCGGAGCGGTAGTTCAGCTGGTTAGAATGCTGGCCTGTCACGCCGGAGGTCGCGGGTTCGAGTCCCGTCCGCTCCGCCAGTTACACCAAAGCCCCTGGCCGTGTGCCGGGGGCTTTTTTTTGGCTTGCGGGCGGTGCTCCTGGCCAGATGGTGTGGCGTGCTGCGTGTGGAAAATCGGCGGTAGCGGCGTTCGACGACGCGGTGCGCGCGCCCGTCTGGATACACCGAATGCGCCTGCATCCCTCCGGCCCCGCTGTTTTTGCACTGCGATCGCGCAGTGACGGGCGCCGGGCTGGGTGCGTGGCGTCAGGCGGGTTACACTGCGCGGCTCGCCCACAGGCCGTGATTTGCCAATGCTGCAGAAACTTCGCGACAAGACGTCAGGCTGGATCGCCACCGCCATCCTGGGGTTGCTGATGATTCCGTTCCTGTTCGTCATCGACAACAGCTACCTGGGCGGCATTGGCGCCAATAACGTCGCCAAGGTGCAGGCGCCACCGACCTGGTGGAAGTCAGCGCCGACGTGGTGGCCGGTCTCGCTGCTTTGGCAGCACCATGAAATCAGCACGCAGGATTTCCGCACGCGTTTCGAGCAGGCGCGGATGCAGGAGCGTCAGCGTCAGGGCGAAAACTTCGACCCGCGCACCTTCGAGTCCCGCGAAAACAAGCTGCAGGTGCTCGACCAGTTGGTAGACGAGCAAGTGGTGCGGCTTGGTGCAGAAGATGCCGGCATCGTGATCGGCGATGCGACGGTGCGCGATTACATCAGCAACATCCAGGCGTTCCAGGTCGATGGCAAGTTCAGCCCGGATCAGTACCGCGCCGCCCTGGCGCAAGGTACGCCGCCGCGCACGCCTGCGCAGTTCGATGCGTTGGTGCGCGACAGCCTGCAGCAATCGGTGATTCCGCAGGCCGTGGCCGAATCGGGTTTTGCGACCAAGACCGAGTTCGAGCGTCTGCTCAAGCTGATGGGCGAAACGCGTGACGTGGAGCTGGCGATGTTGCCGGCGCCGGCGGCCGACACTGCCCCGGTCAGCGATGCGCAGATCAAGCAGTGGTATGACGCGCACACGCAGGATTTCCGTCAGCCGGAGATGGTGAGCATCGAATACGTGGAGCTCAACGCCGCCACGATGCCGCCGGTCACGGCGGCCGATGAAGCCACGCTGCGCAAGCGCTACGAGGAAGAGAAGGCGCGCTTTGTCGAGCCGGATCAGCGTCTGGCGTCGCATATCCTGATCACTGCCGGCAGCGATGCTGCTGCGCAGAAGGCAGCAGAAGCAAAGGCTGCCAAGCTGGCTGCCGAGGCCAAGCAGCCAGGCGCCGACTTCGCCGCGTTGGCCAAGGCCAACTCGCAGGATCCTGGCTCCAAGAATGCCGGTGGCGATCTGGGCTGGGTCGAGAAGGGCACGATGGTCAAGCCGTTCGAAGATGCGCTGTTCTCGATGAAGGCGGGCGAGGTGGTCGGGCCGATCAAGAGCGAATTCGGCTATCACGTGATCCAGTTGCGCGAGGTCAAGGGCGGGCAGGGCAAGTCGTTCGAGCAGGTCCGCGACCAGCTTGCGGCCGAGCAACTCAAGGCCGATGCGGACAAGGCATTTGCCGATGTCAGCGGCAAGCTGGTGGATCAGATCTACAAGAACCCCACCGCCTTGGAGCCGGCCGCAAAGCAGGTCGGTTTGCCGGTACAGACCCTGGGCCCGTTCTCGCGGGCCACTGCCAGCGGCATTGCCGCCAATCCGGCGGTGCTGCGCTCGGCATTTTCCGAAACGCTGGTGCAGGACGGGACGGTGAGCGATCCGATCACCATCGCGCCCAACCACAGCGTGGTGCTGCGCGTGACCAACCACACCGCCGAACAGGCGTTGCCGTTGGACAAGGTGCGCGACAAGGTGATTGCCGCCGTGCATGCGGATCGCACCGAGAAGGCCGCTGCCGCCGCTGCAGACGCATTACTGGCCCGCGTGCAGAAGGGCGAAACGCTGCAGGCGCTGGCGGAGAGCGAGAAGCTGCAGCTGCAGCCGATCCCGGGGCTGCCGCGTACTGCACCAATTCCGACGCCTGCCGCAAACCGCGCAATTTTCAGCGCTCCTCGCCCGAGCGAGGGTAAGCCGTCGGTGGGCAAGGTGGAGCTGGATGGCGGGCGCTTTGCGGTGTTCGTCATCAGCAAGGCCACGCCGGGCGACTTGAAGCAGATGCCGGTCGAGCAGCAGACGATGCTGCGCGAGCAGCTGAGCCAGATCGACGGAAACAACGCGGCGCAGGCCTACGTCAAGCAAATGCGCAAGCGGTACAAGATCCAGATCGAAGAAGCGCAGCTGTAACGCCGCGCGGTCGATTGCGGTCAGGAACGAGCCCGGGCAACCGGGCTTTTTCTTGCCTGTAACTGCATGCCCGGATAGCCGTGAGCGCGGTAGTGCGCTCACGGGTCTGGGCAAATTCGTGCGCAGAGCCCTACGCGCACGATTTCGAAAGGCGGAATCAGACAACCGCTGCGCACCGGCGACGCGGCGCCAATGGTGGGCGCTTTGCGGCCGAGAAATTCGCGCAGAACAGGACTGCCTACGCGATGCCGCTCCTACGGAGGTAGGCAAGGTGGGCGGTTCGGAGGGCGTGTGCCGATGCGCTGGGCCACCGGGAACGATTGGGTGCGACGACCTCTGTGGACGTCAGGGCGTATCGTTGAACGACAGCACCATGCCCGGCTTGAGGACGGCGCGCTTGTCCAGGCCGTTGCTGGCGAGCAGGGTGGCGACCGTGATGCCGTAGCGGCGTGCGATGGCCCAGGCCGATTCTCCACTGCGGACGGTGTGGGTCCTGGCAGGCGCTTTGGAGGATTTGGCAGTGGCGCCACTGGCCGCTGTTGCTGCCGGTGCGCTAATGCCGGCGTCCGTATCGGTCGTCGGGGATGCGGTGGCGACAACTGCTCCGCTGGACCCAGGCTGCGCCGGTGCAACGGGCGCAAGCACGTGCACACCCGTGGGGGCGGCACGAGCGCTTGCCACGGCGGGGTTGAGGCGGGCCAGCAGCTGCGGTTCGATCGTGCGTTGCCCGGCCCAGGCGTTGAGGCTGGTACCGGCAGGCAGCGCGTGTTCGGTCAGGACCGGGACCTGGCGGTCCAGGGACGTCAACAGATTGCCCTGCTGCTGCGCATGATCGAGGACGCAGGCCAGCGCATGCAGTTTTTCGACGTAGTCGTAGGTGACCTTGGACATGCCCGGCAATTCAGATGGACGCGCGTTCTGGGCATTCATCCCGGCGCTGCGCATTGCCTGCAACACCCGGTACTCGCCGGCGTTGTAGGCCATCAGTGCCAGTCGCCAGTCGCCGCCGAACATGCCGTACAGCGTCTTGAGGTAGCGCACCGCCGCCGTGGTGGAATCCACCGCCGACAGGCGGCCGTCGTACTGCGCGCCGACCGGAACATGGTGGTTGCGGGCCGTGGTGGCGATGAATTGCCAGAGTCCGGCCGGGCCGCTGCCGTTGCGCGCGCCGGGGCGGTAGCCACTTTCGACGAACGGGATCAGCGCAAATTCGGTGGGCATGTCGGCGGCACGCAGCTCGTCGACGACATAGCCGAACAACGGCAGGACATCCTGTGCGTCGTCGGCCAAACGCGCGGGCGCGCGCGAGAAATGCTGTTCCCAACGGGTGTCGCTATGTTCGCTGTCGCAGCCAGGATCGGCGCGGCCTTCCAGAAACGACGAAAAAATCTCGCGCCCGTTTCGCATGCTGGGCGCGCTGGTCGGTGTGGAGGAGCTCTCGGCCGATGGCGGGCGACCGGCATCGGTGGACGCTGCAGACGCCGGCGCGGTGGCCGCACAGGCGGCCAGCACTGCCAAAACAAGACGCCTCATGCGCGAAATTCGTCTTTCCAGCACCGAAGTTCGGCGAAAACGTCTACTTCGGAGGAAACGGGGCCGGCTGCACGTGGCGCTACCGCAGAGCGGATTTCAGGACGGCTGGTACGTAAGAACGGATTGGTGGCCAGTTCACTCTTGAGCGAAATCGGCAGGGTAGGACGGGCTGCTTGACGCATGGCCTGGGCTTCCTGTTGACGGCGCTGCAAGGCAGCGTTGGTGGGATCGACGTGCAGCGCAAAGGCCGCGTTGGCCAGGGTGTATTCATGACCACAACACACAAGCGTTTCGCCGGGCAATCGGGCCAGGCGCTGCAACGCGTCGAACATCTGCGGAGCGGTACCTTCGAACATGCGCCCACAGCCTAGGCTGAACAGAGTATCACCACTGAGCAGGTGGCTGTCGGTCACGAAGGCGATATGGCTACGGGTGTGGCCGGGAACCTCCAGCACCTGGAATGCAGTTCCCAGCAGACGCAACCGCTCGCCCTGGCCCACCTGGCGGGCGGTTGCAGGGATGCGCTCGTCGGCGGGGCCGAACAGCTCCAGCTGCGGCCAACGCGCCTGCAGCGCCGCCACGCCACCGATATGGTCGGCATGGTGGTGGGTCAACAAGACGGCGCTGGGAACCCATCCGCCGCGTTCTGCGGCGGCAATCACCGGCTCGGCCTGCCCCGGATCGACCACGATGGCGCGGCCATCGGCGGCGACCAACGCCCAGATGTAGTTGTCGTCGAATGCGGGCAGGGCGATCAGTCGCATAGAATTGGGACCATGCCTGCCACGCCATTCTCCCGTCAAGCTGGTGTCTCAACCTGGTTTGATACGGGGGCGGGGCGCAGCCTGCTGCAGCTGGAGCGCCGGCTGGCGTTGGAGGCGCTGCAGGCGCGCCCATCCCAACCCTGGCTGTGGGTGACGCCCAGCGGCGATCTGCCGCCGCGCGAGGGCTTGCAGGGCCGCGGCCTGCGCCTGTTTCGCAATGCCGGACGTTTTGCCGGCGATGCCCGCTGTGCGATGCCGTTTCCGCTACCGACCGAGAGCCTGCAGGCCATCGTGGTGCAGCATGCCGTGGTGGGCGGGGCGGCGGATTTTCTGGCCGAGTGCGAGCGCCTGTTGATGCCGGGGGGCCGGCTGTGGTTGTTCACGCTCAACCCGTTGAGCCCTTATCGCGTCCACTGGGCGCGTCGCGGCCCGGTGGCGCTGCGCCCGGATCGCTGGCGCGTGCTCGCGCAGCGCGCCGGCCTGCAGACCGTGGAGACGGAGCGCTACCTTGGGCCGATCTGGCGTGTCGGGCGTGGCGCGTCCGATCCCGGTCGCGCGCCCTGGCGCGCGGTGTATCTGCTCGAAGTGGAAAAGCGCGCCTGCGCACCGATCGCGCCGACCCCGATTGCGCTGCCGTCGCGCTGGCCGCAGCCGGTGGCCACGATTTGACCCCTAGTCACGTTGCAACCCTGGAAACTGATGAAATCTATTGAAGTGCATACCGACGGCTCCTGCCTCGGCAATCCCGGTCCGGGCGGTTGGGCGGCGCTGTTGCGCTACAACGGCCGCGAGAAGGAACTGGCCGGTGGCGAAGCGGTGTCCACCAACAACCGCATGGAGCTGATGGCCGCGATCATGGCGCTGGAAACGCTGACCGAGCCGTGCCAGATCGTGCTGCATACCGACTCGCAATACGTGCGACAGGGCATCACCGAGTGGATGTCCGGCTGGGTGCGACGTGGCTGGAAGACGGCAGGCGGTGATCCGGTCAAGAACCGCGAACTGTGGGAGCGGCTGCATGCGGCCACGCAGCGGCACAGCATCGATTGGCGGTGGGTGAAGGGCCACAATGGCGACCCGGACAACGAACGCGTCGATGTGCTCGCTCGCACTCAGGCCATTGCCCAGCGCAGTGGCAGCGCAACCGCGTAAGAGGATTCAATGCGTCAGATCATTCTCGATACAGAAACCACCGGCCTGGAATGGCGCAAGGGCAACCGCGTCGTGGAAATCGGTGCGGTGGAGCTGCTGGAGCGGCGCCCGAGCGGCAACAATTTCCATCGCTACCTGAAACCCGATTGCGACTTCGAACCCGGCGCGCAGGAAGTCACCGGGCTGACCCTGGAATTTTTGGCCGACAAGCCGCTGTTTGCCGATGTGGCGGAGGAATTTCTCGCCTATATCGACGGCGCGGAGCTGATCATCCACAACGCCGCGTTCGACCTGGGCTTCCTCGACAACGAACTGGCGCTGCTGGGCGACGGCTACGGCCGCATCATCGACCGCGCCACCGTGGTCGACACCTTGATGATGGCGCGCGAGCGTTATCCGGGGCAGCGCAATTCGCTGGATGCCTTGTGCAAACGGCTGGGCGTGGACAACTCGCACCGCCAGTTGCACGGCGCCTTGCTCGATGCGCAGATCCTGGCAGATGTGTACATCGCGCTGACCTCCGGGCAGGAAGAGATCGGCTTCGCCAGCGCCGATGCCGGCCAGCATGCCAGCGATGGCGACAATGCGATCACCTTCGACCCGGCGTTGCTGTTGCCGCGCCCGCGCGTGGCGGTGACGGCCTCCGAGACGCAGGCGCATGAGGCGCGTCTGGCGCAGCTGCGCAAGAAGGCCGGGCGTGCGCTATGGGATCCGCCGGTCGAAGCGGTTGCGGTCGCCGGCTAGGCGACGATAGGCAATAGGCGGGTGGCGGGCGATGCGCTCGGGCGTGGCTCGCCCAGCCGCTACCGACGCGCCCCGCGCGGATCAGGCTGCAAAGCGGCTGTTGAAGCGCCCAGGCAGCGCGAGGTGCGCCTCAGTAGCTGCGCACCAGGATGGCGGTGATGTTGTCCGAGCCGCCGCCATCCAGCGCTGCGGCCACCAGGCATTCCACGCATTCCTGCGCGCTGCAATCGGCCTGCGACAGCGTTGCCGCGATCGCGGCATCGTCCACTTCCTCGGTCAGCCCGTCGCTGCACAGCAGCAGCTGCATGCCGGATTTGAGTTCGCCCTGCATGGTGGCGACGTTGAGATGCGCCGGGTCGGTCACGCCCAGCGCCTGGGTCACCACGTTGCGATGCGGATGCGCGCGCGCCTGCTCGCTGGTGAGCGTGCCCTGGGCGATGAGTTCCTGCACATAACTGTGGTCCTGGCTCAGCTGGGCCAGGCGTCCGTCGCGCCAGAGATAGGCGCGGCTGTCGCCGACCCAGGCCACTTCGAAGCGCTGGCCCAGCACGCGTGCGGCGACCACGGTAGTGCCCATCGGCAAGGTGTCGTTGCAGCGGCGCGAGGTCTTGATGATTTCCTCGTCGGCGATGCGGATGGCCTGCGCCAGCGGCGTGCCGGCGCGCACTTCGCGCACGATGGTTTCGCGTGCCAGTGCGCTGGCGACCTCGCCGCAGGCGTGCCCCCCCATGCCATCGGCCACCAGCCACAACCCCAGTTCGCTGTCGCCGTAGTAGGTGTCCTCGTTGAGGTCACGGCGCAGGCCGACGTGGGTGAGGTGTCCGAATTCGAGCATGGGGCCGGGTCGCCAGGGAGAAGGTGCGCCACCATCATCGCGGCCCGACCGGCCAGCAGCAACACGCGGCCGGCGAACGGCGCAGTGCCGGTTCACGCCCGGCCGGTGAGGGTGCCACCTGGGGCCGGCCCGGGCCGCTTGTGGCCGGGGCCGTGTGCCCGTATGATGCACGGCCCCAGGACACTGGGGACCATCTGGAGAGGTGGCAGAGCGGTTGAATGTACCTGACTCGAAATCAGGCAGGCGTTTATAGCGCCTCGGGGGTTCGAATCCCCCCCTCTCCGCCAGATTAAGGCGAGCAGGTGTGCCAGTGCCGCGTGAGTTCGCCGGCGGTATGTCCTTCTGTCGCCAGATTTGCATCAGCCCCCGCAAGGGGGCTTTTGTTTATGTGTGGCCATCGCTGCCTGCGGCGATGACTACAATCCGCTCGATTCCCGTTGGAGGCCTGTCATGTCCGAGATCCTGGTGCCCGTGTCCTTTGGTGAACTGCTCGACAAGATCGCGATCCTGCAGATCAAGTCCGAGCGCATGAGCGATGCAGCCAAGCTGGCCAATGTGCGCAACGAGCTGTCTGCGCTGGAAACCAGCTGGATGGCGCACCCGGCCGCCGGCCAAGACATCGTGCGCCTGCGCGCGGAACTGAAGGCCGTCAACGAGCGGCTGTGGGTGATCGAGGACGACATCCGGCTCAAGGAGCAGGCGCAGACCTTCGACGACGCCTTCGTGCAGCTCGCGCGCAGCGTGTATATCGAAAACGACGAGCGTGCGCGGATCAAGAAGCAGATCAACCTGGCACTGGGCTCGTCGTACGTGGAAGAGAAGTCCTACCAGGACTATCGCGCCAGCAAGGCCTGAGGGCCTGGTCCGGCCGATCGCGCTGCCGTGGGTTGGCGCGATCGATCCAGACAGGGGTTGATTGCAGCATGGCGCGGCGCCATGCCTGTGGCTGTGCTTCAGGGGGATTGCCAGTGTTCGCGCGCGGTGTCGGTGCGCAAAACGGCAGAACGCCGGCATTGTCTGGCCTGCAGCCTTGACGCCTATAGGCGCGCTTGGCCTTCTAGCCGGGATGATCGGCGCGGTAGCGTTCGAAGGCGGCAATCGCGTCCTCGACGGTGATCAACGCCATCACGTCATCGAACTCGATCTTGGTGCCCCAGCGCAGCTGGTCGGCCGGCGTGTGCAGATACTTGCGCGCCGCCGCGTCGTAGCGGTCCACGCAATAGCGCACGTCCGAATACGGGCCGCTGCGCCGCGGATTGCTGGCCGCATGCAGTCCCAGCACCTTCGTGCCCATCGCATTGGCGATGTGCATCGGCCCCGAATCCGGCGTGACCACCAGGTCCGCGCGGGCGAGCAGGGCGGGCAGCTGCTTGAGCGTGTCCTTGCCGACCAGGTCCAGCACCGGCGTGCGCGCGTTGGCGATGATGGCATCGGCGGTGCTGCGCTCCAGATCGCTGCGGCCGCCGCACAGGACGACGCGCCAGCCCTGCGCGGCCGCATGGTCGGCCAGGGCGGCATGCCGGTCCGGGTACCAGTTGCGCCTTACGTGGCTGGAGCAGGGCGAGATCATCAGCACCGGGCGGCCATCGTCGCGCCACTGCGCCTGCGCCCAGGCATGTGCGTCCTCGGGCACCGGCAGATCCCAGCGCACCTGGTTCTGGCGCAGGCCCAGCGGCTCGGCGAAGCTGCCGATGGCGTCGAGTACGTGGATGCCGGGGCGGTCGGCGATGCGTTCGTTGACGAACAGGCCGTGCAGGTCCTTGGAGCGGCTGCGGTCGTAGCCGATGCGCCGGCGCGCCGGCACGAAGGCCGAGAGCACGTTCGCGCGCAACGCCACCTGCATCTGCAGCAGGGCATCGAAGCGACCCAACGGCGCCAGCTGCTGGCGCAACGCGCGCATGCCGGCCACGCCGCTGCGTTTGTCGTAAGCGTGGAAATGCACGCCGGGCAGGCCGTCGAGCAACTTCAGCCCGGCCTTTTCGATGATCCAGTGCAGCGCGGTCTGCGGAAAGCCCGCCTGCAGCGTGCGCACCAGCGGCACCACGTGGGTGACGTCGCCCAGGGCGGACAAGCGCAGCAGACACAGCGATGCAGGCGTTACAGCCATGGTGTTGTTAGACTCGATAGATGGTTTCTTTCGACGCCACCGAAGCGCTGACGCCGTACCGCGAGGGCCGCGGCTATGGTGCCATTCTGTTCGACCGCGAACGGCTGCGGCAAGCCGACGCCGGGCTGTTTTCGCCGCAGCGCTGGGGCGACAGGGCGCGACCGGTCGACGAGGGTGGCCGCGGCGGGGCGTGGTTCGTGGATGCGCCGTTCGGTCGCAGCGTCTTGCGGCAATACCTGCGTGGCGGCATGGCGGCGCGCGTGAGCCGCGATCACTACCTGTGGAAAGGCGCCGGACGCACGCGCAGTTTTGCCGAGTTCCGGCTGATGCGCGAGCTGATCAAGCGCAAGCTGCCGGTACCGCGACCACTGGCCGCCTGCTATCTGCGCGAAGGCCTGGGCTACCGCGCGGCGCTGTTGATGGAGCGGCTGGAAAACGTGCGCTCGCTGGCCGATCACGCGCAGGTGGCCGGGCGCGGTGCGCCGTGGGAGGCCACCGGCCAGCTGATTGCGCGCTTCCATCGCGCCGGGCTGGATCACGCCGATCTCAACGCCCACAACATCCTGTTCGATGCCGGCGGGCATGGCTGGTTGATCGATTTCGACCGCGGCGTGCTGCGTATCCCGGCCACGCGCTGGCGCGAGCGCAACCTCAAGCGGCTGCATCGTTCGCTGCTGAAGCTGCGCGGCAACCGCAGCCGCGAGGAGGTCGACAAGGACTACGAGCGCCTGCATCGCGCCTACGAACTGGCCTGGGGCCGGGGCTACTGATGCAGTGGGCGTTGCGCGTGCAGGGGGTCGGCAATGCGTCGGCGGTGGCGCTCGGTTCGCCGATGGCCACGCTCGAGCGTGCCGGCGCGCCGTGGCTGACCATCGATTGCGGGAGCGAGGGGCTCACCGCCTTTCAGGCGCACTACGGCCAGCTACCGCAGGCAGTCTTCATCACCCACGTGCATCTGGACCATGTCGGCGGGCTGGAGCGGCTGTTCGTGGACAGTTATTTCTCCGAACGACGTGGGCGCACGCGCCTGTACGTGCCGGCGCCGGTGGTGCCGTTGTTGCAGCGGCGCATCGCCGATTATCCGAATGTGCTGGCCGAGGGTGGGGCCAACTTCTGGGATGCGTTCCAGCTGGTGCCGGTGGGCGATGCGTTCTGGCACGACGGCGTGCGGCTGGAGGTGTTTCCGGTGCGCCACCATTGGCCGGAGACCGCCTACGGACTGCGCCTGCAGGGCGCGCTGGTCTGGACCGGAGACACCCGGCCCATCCCGGAGATGCTGAAGCGTTATGCGTGCGACAACGAGCTGATTGCGCATGACTGCGGCGTTCACGGCAACCCGTCGCATACTGGCGTGGACGATTTGGAGCGGGAGTACCCGCAGGACCTGTTGAGCCGCATGCTGCTGTACCACTACGCCAGCGATGCCGACGGCGACGTGCTGCGCGCGCGTGGTCATCGCGTGGCCGTGCCTGGGCAACATCTGGCGCTGGCGGACCCGACCGCCGCCATGGTGCGCTGATGGGCGCCCTGACGCTGCCGACGCTGGCCGGCGCCCCCATGCAGGACCGCTACGGCCGCCCGTTGCGCGACCTGCGCCTGTCGGTGATCGAGGCCTGCAATTTCCGTTGCGGCTACTGCATGCCGGCCGACCGCGTACCCGATGATTACGGCTTCGACTCACAGCAGCGGTTGAGTTTCGATCAACTGGAGACGCTGGTGCGTGCGTTCGTGTCGGTCGGCGTCACCAAGCTGCGCCTGACCGGCGGCGAGCCGCTGCTGCGCCGCGATCTGGCGAGCCTGATTGCGCGGCTGGCGGTGATCGATGGCATCGAAGACCTGGCGCTGACCACCAACGGCGCCCTGCTTGCGCGGCAGGCCCAGGCGCTGCGTGATGCCGGTCTGCGCCGGATCACGGTGAGCATGGATGCGCTGGACCCTGCGCTGTTCAAGCGCATGAGCGGTGGGCGCGGTGAGATCGCCCAGGTGTTGGGCGGCATTGCCGCGGCCGAACGGGCCGGGTTCGAGCGGCTGAAGATCAATTGCGTGGTGCAGCGGGGTGTCAACGAAGATCAGGTGCTGCCGCTGGTGGAGCACTTCCGGGGCAGCGGGCATGTGCTGCGTTTCATCGAATTCATGGACGTGGGTAGCTGCAACGGCTGGACGCCGGACGCGGTGGTGAGCTCGGCGCAGCTGCATGCGCGCATCCACGCGCGCTGGCCGTTGCGGGCGCTGGATGCCAACTACATCGGCGAGGTCGCGCAGCGTCACGCGTTTGCAGATGGTGCCGGCGAGGTGGGCTTCGTCAGTTCGGTCAGCGTGCCGTTCTGTGGCGATTGCCAGCGCGCACGCGTGTCGGCCGACGGGCATCTGTACACCTGCCTGTTCGCCAGCCAGGGCCATGACCTCAAACCGGCCCTGGCCAATGGCGAGCAGGGGCTGGCGACGCATCTGCGGCAGCGCTGGAGTCTGCGCGGCGACCGCTACAGCGAAGTACGCGCGTCGGCGCCGCGTCGCGGCAAGCCGGTCGAGATGTTTTTGATCGGCGGGTGAGCGAGGACGCAGTGCTGGCGCAGCTGCGCACACCGTCGATGGACCGCCGTCACCAGGTCGTGCAGGCCTTGCGCAGCCCGTTATGGCGCAGGAATGCTGAGGGGTGGCAGTTGCTGTTCCATCAAGGCACCCCGTTCACCGAGAATGCCGCATCCTGATCGCCTGTCTTCGCGTCGCTTCCCATGCCTGCAAAATCCCGTTCCGCACGCCTGACCCACCTCGACGATGCCGGGCTTCCCACCATGGTGGATGTCTCGGACAAGGTGATCACCGCCCGCAGCGCCACCGCGGAAAGCCGCGTGCGCTTTCCGGCTGCCGTCGCCGCGCAGTTGCGCGCCAACGGCTTGCGCAGCGCCAAGGGTGGCATCGTGGAGACCGCCGTGATTGCCGGCACCATGGCGGTCAAGCGTACCCACGAGCTGATTCCGTTCTGTCATCCGCTACCGATCGATGCGTGTCGTTTCGAGATCGACTGGGCCGGCGAGCAGGTGCTGGACATCCGTTGCACGGTGCGTTGCGTGCATCGTACCGGCGTGGAAATGGAGGCGCTTACCGGTGCCAGCGTGGCCGCGTTGACGGTCTATGACATGTGCAAGGCGCTATCGCACAGCATGCGCATCGGCCCGACCAAGCTGGTCTCCAAGCGCGGCGGCAAGCGCGATATCGGAGCGGCGCGATGACTGCGACGGTGACGGTGCTGTATTTCGCCAGCCTGCGCGAGGCGGCGGGCATGGCCGACGAGCGCGTGCAGTCCGATGCGCAGAGCTTGCGTGGCCTGTACGCCGAGCTCGATGCACGGCACGGTCTGCGCTGGACACCCGCGCAATTGCGGGTGGCCGTGGATGGCGCGTTCGCGCGTTGGGACGATGCGCTGCGCGACGGCAGCGAAGTGGTGTTCATTCCGCCGGTGTCGGGAGGTTGAGCATGAGCGATCAGATGGCCGCAGTGTTTGCGTTGTCCGATGTCCCGTTGCCGCTCGATCATCTGCGCGGCGGGATGGAACATCCGCATGCCGGTGCCTTTGCCAGCTTCGAAGGCTGGGTGCGCAATCACAATGAGGGTCGCACTGTGGCCGGGCTGCGCTACGAGGCGTACGCCGCACTGGCGCAGGCCGAAGGCCAGCGTGTGCTGGACGAGGCGATGCAACGGTTCTCCATCGTGCACGCGCACTGCGTGCACCGCGTGGGCGAGCTGCGCATCGGCGACATGGCGGTGTGGGTCGGCGTGAGTGCGGCGCACCGCGGCGCAGCCTTCGA
The DNA here is from genome assembly GCF_012848175.1 of Xanthomonas campestris pv. badrii. Taxonomy (NCBI): domain Bacteria; kingdom Pseudomonadati; phylum Pseudomonadota; class Gammaproteobacteria; order Lysobacterales; family Lysobacteraceae; genus Xanthomonas; species Xanthomonas campestris. The sequence continues at coordinate 883,296 of NZ_CP051651.1, forward strand.
TGCATGCCGTTTCATCATCGACGAGGTCAAGGCGCGCGTGCCGATCTGGAAGCACGAGCATTACCTCGAAGGCGATGCGGGTTGGCTGCATCCCGAGTCGCAATGAGATCGATGCGCGGGTGTTGCACCCTCGTGGGTACAGGCCTCAGCAGGCCTGAGCGCAGGCAACTTGGTCGGGCTTGAACTGCTGCCGGTGGCTCGATCCCCGATTTGATCGAAGACGACGGCGCACACATCGCCACGGCGCATGTGGTTTGCGGAGCATCAGGGAGAGTAGGGTGGTGTCCCCGCCGGTTGACCTCGGCGCCCGCATCGCGCCGTAGGAGACGCTGACGCTGCGGGAATGCCTGCGCCGTCGCCACGGCAGGCACCAACGACGGGTTGGCGTTGCGCGTGCGTGCACAGCGCACCAGGAGGCACGGGCTGCTTACTGCCCGGTCGACCGTGTGCAAGCCAGGGTTCCGGCCAATGGGACCGGCGTCAGTCGAAGAGTTGGGGTGGTGCCCCCGCCGGTTGACCTCGGCGCCCGCATCAATCGATACCGTTGCTGCCTTCCGGCCCTGGCGGGATTTTCGATCTAGCGTCGCGAGGGACCGACGGGGCCACCATAAGACGTGGGCCATTGGCATGGCCCGGATCTGCTGCGACCGAGTGATCGCGCACATCATGAATCTGGCGGAGAGAGGGGGATTCACTCGGCATCTTCGATGCCTCGCCCTACGGGCGGCTTCGCCGTGCAGGTGGCTGCGCCACCTGTCGAACCCGGGGGTTCTCACCCCCTCCCAGGCGCCGGCGAAACTCACGCGACTGGGCCATCTCAACACTTTAAAACTGGCGGAGAGAGGGGGAGGTGCTGATCCCGATCCAACTTCCTGACTCTCCTACAGCCACGCAAACCAGGATGGTGGCCTGACTTGTGAACCGTCATTGTAGCGGGTCCGACTAGCCCCGGGCTAGTCCGTTGTGCGACCAGCTCAACTCAGGTGCGCCGGCCGTGCTCTGGATGCGCGCTCCCGCTAGGGCTGGACAAGACCAAAGCCCACCAGTTTGCGAGTCAGCGTCGCCATGTGTGAGGCCGCGCGGCTGTTACCATGAGCTGCTCACTTGGGGCTCTTGACTGCATTGCTAATTCCATTAGGTTGAGTAGCCACCTGAGATATCAGCGGTCGATACTGAGATGAGCTCTAATACTGAAATGACAAGTTGAAGCCAAAGATATGATCGAATCCAAGATCGTCTCCAGGCAGCGCGTAGCCGATCATGGCGAGGTTCTGACGGGACACAAAGAAGTAGCTGCCATGCTCGACTTGGTCGAGCATGAGACCCAGCGCATCGACTCGCGGTTTCTTGAGCCAGCTTGTGGCGACGGAAACTTTTTGGCTGAGGTTTTGGCCCGGAAGTTGGCCGTTGTGAAGCGTCGTTACTGCAAGTCGCAGCTCGAATATGAGCGTTATGGCGTCCTCGCGGTTTGCTCAATTTACGGGGTTGATATCCTGCCGGATAACGTAGAGCGGTGCCGTGAGCGCTTGCTTGGTGTCTTTGAGGAAGCGTATCGGTGCGTGTTCAAGAGTAAGGTGCGCGAGGCTTGTTTAGATTCGGTACGCCACATTCTTGAGCTCAACATTGTCTGGGGCGATGCTCTAACGTTGAAGACCGTGGGCGATAAGCAAACCTATATCAAGTTCGCAGAGTGGTCCCCGATCAATGGAAGCCTATTGAAGCGTCGGGATTTCTGTTTTCGCGAACTAATTGATCGGCAGAGCGATCGCGACCTGCCGCTATTCTCCGATCTTGGCGACGAGGTGTTTGTGCCAACGCCAGAGGCCGAGTACCCACCAATCCACTTCTTGGATTTGGGCAATGGCTGACAGTGGCTACAACCCTGATGTCTTGACCTGTTTGGCTAATCTGAGCAGCGATGAAGTATTCACTCCTCCCGCGCTTGCCAATCAGATCCTCGACATGCTCCCGGGAGATCTGTGGTGCAACAAAGATGCGCGCTTTCTGGATCCTGGCTGCAAGTCCGGCGTATTCTTGAGGGAGATAGCAAGACGCCTCGATGCAGGACTAGCTGCTGTCATCCCAAATAAGCAAGAACGCCTCAATCACATCCTCAAAAATCAGCTATTCGGGCTTGCGATCACCGAAATCACAGCCCTTATGTCCCGACGATCTGTTTACTGCTCTCGATTGGCAAATGGAAAGTACTCGATTTGCGAAAACTTTGATAGTGATGACGGCAACATTCGATATGGGGCAGTAGCCCACACTTGGGAAAATGGCCGGTGTCTGTATTGCGGCGCCAGTGAACTTGATTATAAAAGAGATAACGGACTTGAAGCGCACGCTTACGAGTTCATCCATACCGACAACGCACAGAGCATTTTTCAGATGAAATTCGACGTCATCATCGGCAATCCACCCTACCAGCTGAGTGATGGCGGTCATGGTCGAAGTGCTTCTCCGATCTACCAGCTGTTCGTTGAGCAGGCGAAAAAGCTCAACCCACGCTACCTGACCATGATCATCCCGGCACGCTGGTTTGGCGGCGGCAAAGGCCTGGGTGACTTTCGTGCTGCGATGCTGGCGGATGACCGTGTTCGGAAGCTTGTCGACTTTGAGAACGTCAAAGAAGTGTTTCCGGGGGTGGACCTGGCGGGTGGTGTTTGCTACTTCCTCTGGGATAGAGACTCGCGTGGACCCTGCGAGGTTACCAACGTGAATGCTGGCACACGGGTTGTCGAAACACGAAAGCTGGATGAGTTTCCAACCTTCGTCAGGCACAGCGGCTCTGTTCCAATTATTCGCAAAGTTCTTGCCAAGAAATCCGAAGCTCGAATGAGCTCCCAGGTCACGAGCCGTAAGCCGTTCGGTCTTGCAACCAATGTTCGCCCCCAGAAGGTGGGTGAGCTAACGCTTCGCTGGGAAAAGGGTGAGGGTCCATATCCTCGCGATGAGATTGAGACCGGAAAGGATCTCATCGAAAAGTGGAAGGTCATTACGTCCTACGTCGGTTACGACCATGCTGGGAACCCTGGTAAGGATGGCCGCCGTCGGGTGCTCTCAAAGATCGACATCCTTCCCCCCAAGTCGATCTGCACAGAAACCTACCTCGTGGCCGGTGCTTATAAGACCCAGAAGGAGGCGCTGAATCTAATTGCCTACATGAAGACGCGGTTCTTTCGCTTTCTGATGGCGCAGTTTATGTACTCCCACCACTTGACCCGATCTGCCTATGAGTTTGTCCCGGTCCTGGACATGCAAGAGGAATGGACGGACGCCATGCTCGCAAAGCGATATGGCCTGACCAAGGATGAAATAGCGTTCATCGCATCGAAGATCCGCGCGTACGATTCGGCGGAGCAAGGGGATGAATAAGGAGTTCTTCCCGGCACGTCCAGCTGCTACCCCCACCATCTACGCTTACGAAGATTCACACCCTGAGTACAAGGGCATGCTCAAGGTTGGATACACAGCGAGAAGCGCGGCTGCTCGCGTGGCCCAGCAGTATCCAACAGCCAAGCCGGGCAAGCAGCCGTACACCATTGTCTTGGAAGAGTCGGCAATGCGCAGTGATGGATCTGCCTTTACCGATCATGACGTCCATCGCGCACTAATGCAGGCGGGCGTAAAACGCAAAGGTGGCGAATGGTTCGCGTGCACCGCCAAGCAGGTGCGGGCCGCCATCGTAGCTCTGCGCGAGCGCGAAGAGGTCGAGCAGACGCGTGATCTCAACTTCGGGATGCGCCCTGAGCAAGCAGTAGCCGTAGAGAAGACAGCCTATTACTTTAACTCTTTTGGCAAGGACAAGATCAACAAAGGTAAGGCGCCGCACTTCTTATGGAACGCAAAAATGCGTTTTGGCAAGACGTTTGCCAGCTATCAACTGGCCAAGAAGATGGGATGGAAGCGCATCCTAGTATTGACCTTCAAGCCAGCAGTTCAGAACGCCTGGGAAGAAGATCTCGTGCGCCACGTTGATTTTCGGAGCTGGCAGTTCGTCAAACCTGGCGGGCTTTCGCCTGAACGAGTGGACTGGAAGCGACCTGTCGTGTGTTTTGGCTCGTTCCAGGATTACCTAGGGAAAAATAAGAGCACGGGCGGGGTCAAGACGAAGAACGAGTGGGTCCATACAACCAACTGGGATTGCGTGATCCTGGACGAGTATCACTACGGCGCCTGGCGTGAGAGCGCCAAAGAACTGTTCGAGGCCGAAGACAAGCGCGAGGCCAAGTTTGGTGAAGGCGAAGGAATCGAGGATTTCGACGAAGACGTCATGCCTATCACCACGGGGCACTATCTCTACCTCTCAGGTACGCCTTTCCGTGCCATTGCGTCTGGTGAGTTCATTGAAGACCAGATCTTTAACTGGACCTACTCTGACGAACAGCGTGCCAAAGACAACTGGAGCGGCGCCGACTACAACCCATACGCTATGTTGCCGCGCATGGTTCTACTTACCTACCAGCTGCCTGATTCGATCAGGGAAATCGCCATGCAGGGCGAGTACAGTGAGTTTGACCTCAATGTGTTTTTTTCTGCCAAGGGCGAAGGTGACAGGGCGAATTTCATTTACGAAGATGATGTCCAGAAGTGGTTGGATCTGATCCGTGGCTCCTTTAAAGAGATCACTGTCGACAATCTGAAAATTGGTGCCCAGAAGCCGCCGATGCCCTTTTCGGACTCGCGACTGCTTAGCCTGCTGACGCATACATTTTGGTTCTTGCCATCGGTAGCCTCCTGTCATGCGATGAATAATTTACTGGGAAGACGGCAAAATCGCTTCTATCATGACTACGAAGTGGTCGTCGCCGCTGGGAGTGATGCTGGCGTTGGCGCCGCCGCCGTGCCGCCGGTGCAGGAAGCCATGGGTGACCCGCTCAAGACGAAGACCATTACACTGTCCTGTGGAAAGCTAACCACTGGTGTCACGGTCAAGCCCTGGACCGGCATCCTGATGCTTCGCAACTCATCCAGTCCGGAAACTTATTTTCAGGCTGCGTTTCGCGTCCAGTCTCCCTGGACGATCCGTAATCCGGATGGTAACTCTCCAAACAAGGAGGAGATCGTCAAGGAAGAATGCTATGTCTTTGACTTCGCTCCTAATAGAGCCTTGCGACAGATCGCTGATTACAGCTGCCGTCTGAGTGTCGACGAATCCAACCCTGAGCAAAAGGTTGCGGAGTTCATTAGCTTCCTTCCGGTGCTGGCATACGACGGCAGTTCCATGAAGCAGGTCGACGCAGCCGGCATTCTCGATATCGCCATGAGCGGCACGACAGCAACGCTACTGGCCCGACGCTGGGAAAGTGCTCTGCTCGTTAACGTCGATAATGACACGCTGCGCCGGGTGATAAGCAATGAGAAAGCCATGAAAGCCCTCATGAGCATTGAGGGCTTCCGCAATCTCAATCAGGAAATCGAGACGATCATCAACAAGTCAGAGGCTATAAAAAAGGCCAAGAAGGAGAAGAACGACGAGGAGATGAGCAAGCCTGAACGTGAAGAGCTCTCCAAGGAAGAGAAAGAGTACAAATCCTTGCGAAAAAAAATTCAGGAGAAGTTGATCAAGTTCGCCACCAGGATCCCGGTATTCATGTATCTCACGGACTACCGCGAGAGGACTCTGAAGGATGTGATCACGCAGCTGGAGCCCGGCCTGTTCAAGCGCGTTACGGGCCTGACGGTGTCAGACTTCGAGTTGTTGGTTAGTCTGAGCGTGTTCAACAGCGCGCTAATGAACGATGCAATCTACAAGTTCAAGCGTTACGAAGACGCCAGCCTGGCTTACGCTGGAATCAACAAGCATGAAGGCGAAGATGTCGGCCTGTTCGACACCGTGTTGACGCATGCCGATGCCGCGAAGGTCTACTCTAACATCCCCGCCTAGTTAGATCAGACTGATCAAATGCTGAGCGAAGACATCAAGCGCCACACACTCCGGATCATTGTCTGAGAAGATCACGTAGCGCTCGATTGATTCGCGAATTGTAATATTTTCCACCGGATATTTCTTGGCGCTGTCAGGCTTGATCACAACGATCAACTCTGTTGGTTCGGCGTAGTGAAGAACGATCCACACATCTTGGTCCGGGTGGCTCTTTGCGTAGGCTAGCTTGTCCGGGCGAACCCAGTAAGTAGGAGGGTTGTCGCCACGGAATCGCTCAGTGCCTGTCACCTCGACAACAGCCAATAACCGATTCTCGTCCTCAACGCCAACCTCCAAGTCTGGCTTACCAGGCTCTTCCGGGTGATGCGCGATGAACTCGCTGGTATTTGCCCCGAACCCAGTCACCCGGACACTGAGGCGTGAATCAAAGCTCTCGATCACTGCCTTGATGCGATCGAGGCGAACCTTTTCCTTATCCCAAGCAGCCTCGCCATAGGCGCTCTTCCAATGAAAATTCTCTCGCGCCTTGATCTCGGCGCAGTCGATCTCCTGATTAACATGCAAGCCCATTGCTGGAAATGTGCGCGCCCGAATGCTGCAGCAGTACTCTCCATCGACAAAGATCCAGTATCGATCCCTGTCAGACTTGTGTTCAATACTTGTAATTTTCGACATGCACGGCGCCCCCATCAACAGAAATGACATTTGCTCCCAATTATGGCGCGCCGCTCCGTATCTGCACAAGCAATCACAACATGTCCAATACCCCCACGGCCGAAGCACTGCCCAGGAGGCGTTAAGACTGCCCGAGTGTGGTTTCATGCTGATAAGGAAGCGATCACGGAGTCAATCCTGCTGCTATAGAAGATGGGTAAAGCGAAAGCAAGTTAACGCAGCCGCAGGTCTGAATGGATCTAGCAGGCTGCTGAAATCGTTGCCGTCTATGTAATGACCCACCGGTTTCTGCACAGGTCAGGTGGTTAATGTAGCGGCATAGGCTTGGTCAGGCGTCATCATGTTCAGTGCCTGATGCGGGCGCTGCCGGTTGTAGAACCCAATCCAGTCGCTGATGACGCGCAAGGCGTGGGCCAGGCTCTCGAACCGGTGCCGATGGACGCACTGTTCCTTGAGCGTGCGTATGACGCGCTCGACCATCCCGTTCTGCTGGGGACAGTGTGGCGTGATGAACTCCTGCTTCATGCCGTAGCCAGCGACCAGGCGGGTGTAGTCGCGGCTGGTGAAGACCAGGCCATTGTCCGAGCGCAGCAGGAACGGCTCCTTGACCTTGCCCAGCGTGCCGAAGCGGGTGATCAGTGCTTGCTCCAAGGCCGCCACGGCGGTGCTGGCCCTGCCCGTGCGCGAGAGCTGCCAGCCCAGCAATTGCCGGGTATGGCAATCGATCACCAGGGCCAGGCTCAGCCAGCCGTCCTTACCGCCCCAGATCCGACACAGGTCGGTGGCCCAGCGTTGGTTCGGTGCGCTGGCCACCGAGGGCAAGGCCTCGATCCGCGGTCGCTTGCCCACGGCCCGCTTGCGCACCTGCCAGCCCTTGATCTGAAAGATCCGCTGCACCGTGTTCTTGTTCATCCGCAGTAGCCCAGCCACCGTCCGATACCCGAACGACGGCTCGGCCTCGATCATGGCCTTGATCGGTTCGGCCAGCTCTGGCTTCACCTTCGGCGCTGCCTTGCGCGGCGTGTAGTACACGCTGCGCCGTGGTACACCGAACCAGCGGCACAGCTTGACCATCGAGACGTCGAACCCGTCCTCCTTCAGGCCCTGCTGGATCGAGGCCATCAGCTCTCGTCCTTGCCCAGCAGGGCTGCCAATTTTTTTCGGGCACGCAGTTCCAGCATGGCTTCGCCGTAGGCTTCCTGCAGCTCCTTGAGCTGGCGTTCGTACTGCTCGCGCACGTCTTCGGGCTTGGCCCGCAGCGCGTTCTCCAGGCCGCGCTTACCTTCCTCGACCCAGCCTTCGATCTCATTGGGCGTCAGGTCGAACTGCCGGCTGGCCAAGGCCACCGTCGTCTTCCCCTGGATGATCTCCAGCACCAGCGCCGACTTGCGCCGGGCCGTCCAGCGCTTGATCTGTTCTTCGTCCATCACTGCACTCATCGATGTCTCCTCTGAAGGCTAACACCTGAGCAGATTTTCAGTGGGTCATTACAGAGGCGGGTATTTTGCTCGCAGCAGCCCGCATCCTCGAAGGGCGGCTTCAGCGCCAAGGTCGGATCCACAGCCCGGAGCAGGCCGGCAGCTACCTGGTTGCCCGCTGCGCTCACCTGCCGCACGAAGTCTTCGGTGTCGTCTTCCTGGACAACCAGCACCACATCATTTCTACCGAGCACTTGTTCTCAGGCACCATCGACGGCTGCGAAGTCCATAGCCGAGTCGTCGCCAAGCGCGCGCTGGAGCTCAACGCGGTCGCGCTCATCTTGTTTCACAACCACCCCTCGGGCAATCCGGAGCCGAGCGAAGCAGACCGTAAGGTCACCCAACGCCTGCAGGAAGCCTTGGGCCTCCTGGACATCCGAGTGCTAGACCATCTGGTTATCGGTGGTCAGAAGAGCGTCAGCCTGGCCAGCAGGGGGTGGGCATAGCCCGCCCCTTCACCTATGCAGTCAGCCAACGCTAGACTGCGAAGGCAGATCCACATCCATGGAGCAGGAATGAAGGCGTTTCACGTGCGTGGGATCGTGTGGGAGACCGACGGCAAGCGTCCGTCATTGCCCGCTGAAGCCACGGTCGAATGCGAGAGTGAAGAGGCTATCGCCGATGCGCTCAGCGATGCATACGGCTGGCTGGTGAGCGAAATCGCCTTCGTAGAAGAGGTTGATGATGTCGGCCATGGCAGGAGATTGAGGTAGTGCTGAAGCAAGCTCTTCGTCTTCTGTCCAGCATGTGAGCTTTTTAACGCATGGCTAGCCACAGCAAAAGCAAGAACAAGCCAGCCCCCGCAGTGGTGGCGAACACCTTCCATTGTCGGAGTTCGGCTTTTAGGCCTTGGCCATCCAGCTTGCTTTGCTGCAACAGTTCGTTCAAATGACGGCGGGTTTCGTCAAGCTCTGACTCTCTCCGATCAAGCTTGGTCGAGAGTTGAATCAACTTGTCCTCGGCATCGCTTGCTTCGGCTCGTGCATCTTCTGCCTCTTGAGCTGCATCCAGGCAATCTCGCAGTCGGTGACCGAAATCGCTGGGCGTGAGGAAAACATCGTCGGCGTGCTTGTCCAGCAACAGCACGTCGTTGGCATGGCCCAGCGCGACATAGAAGGGCAGGCCTGTTTCGATCAGGGCACGGGTGACATTGCGCGAGTCGCCAATGGTCTCCAAGCGTTCCCCACCCCCTCGCGCGATGACCAGTCCTTTTACGCCGGTCCCAGTGAGCTGCTTCAATGCTTCAAGGAACTTGGTTTCATCCCCGAAGTTTGCCGTCACATGCGAGTTGTTGCGCAGTTCCGGGAGTCGCGCTGCTGAGCAGATGTCGTCCCAGCCGGTCTTGCTCGCGAGAAAGCCAAGCCCAGAAAGGCCGTTTTTCCCGAGGAACTCCCCGATCGCCACTGGATTGCGTCCTCGATCCGGGATGGGCACCACTGGCTCGCGCGTGACCGTGAGCCAGGGGCCCTCCACACGTCCCTGGAGCTCTACGGACATTTTTCTGTTCACCGTCAATACGCCTGCAATGATGATTGGGGCGTCGTCTTGAGGTTGCTCATCCGCGGGAATCCTGAAGCTCAACTCGATGCCGGGATAAGGCTCAAAAACCCCATAGCAGAACTGGTTCCACGGCATGAGTTTCTTGGCTCTCCCGGCCACACGCAGTGGTAGCTTTCCGCCTTCCAGGCGCACAAGAGGCAACACTTGGTCAGCGGTGATCCAGGGGGCACTGGCAGCTTGAATCGTTGAGTCGAAGGTCTGGTTTGGCTGGGGCATGGGCACATCGCGAAATGCGTTTCGCCAAAGGTAGCCTAGCAACAAAGAGACAGCCCACGAACCGTGCCCTAGACCGCGATTGTGGTCACACAACGAACGTTCGCCTCCAATCCAAATATGCTCGAGCGGGTGCATGCAGAACATGGTCCTACCCAACAGCTCCGTTGATGGGGGTAAGCTTTCCTCAGCACGCGAAGGCAAATCCAATATGGACGAGACGCAGCACATGGACTCAGCCACCCCAAACAAGCCCGAACCAGGCGCTCACTACATGTTCGAGCCGGACGTGGAGAGCAACCGCTCGGCCTGCGGGGTGCAGTTCACCAACAAGCGCCAGCTTCTTTCACCGCCACGGCTGATTCTGCGGCCGGAAGATGGTGGCTTCCCGCCGTTGCGAGAACTCCCGCTGCTGACTCTTGAGCCCAGTGCAGGCCCCGAGCCCCGAGACCTAGAGGCGGGTTTCAGTGGCTACTGGCTGATATCCGGCCGCCTCCATGACGTGATGGCATCGGTCGATCCCGAGGCGTTTGCCTTTGCGGAGGTGGATTACCGCCTGGCCAATGGCACTCCGGGCCCCCGCCACTACCTCTGCGACGTGGTGCGCGAGCGAGATGCGCTCGATGAGGCTGGATCGCGGTTGAAGATCAAGATTGATGACGACTACGTGCGTGGGAAATTCTATTCGCTGGCTGGCGGCGCAAGCTTGGCTTTCCGCAGCGAAGCGCTGAAGGGGGCTCACGTCTTCAGGACGCCCTTCAATCCCACGGCTTTCTGCGACCAAGTGTTCAAGGCCGCAGTCCTCGCAGCCGGCATTCCTGACAGCGCCGAAGCTAGCGGTATCTCTTTTATCGACGCATCAGATATTTGATGCCGCCGGGCTACAAGGAAGGAGCCTAAGCCGTGCCAAAAAAAGACACCCCATTGTTTCAGGGCCATCACGCCCTTGAGCAACAGACGTTTGCAAGAGATCCGCTGCTAGAAGCGTTGGTGGATTCGGGTCGGTTTAACAAGGATGCGGCCACAAACCTGATCAACATGCCCAAGGACAGGGCGCTTGCCCATGCCTTGGGAGTCTCGCCACATTCGGGAGGACCGCTGCAGGACTACAAGATCGGCTCAACACAGGTATTAAAGGACCTGGCTTCAACGAAGGACGGCATCGCCGCGTTAGCCGGCGATGCGGGCGCGTTGGACCGGATGGCGATGAAGGTCCAACGGTTAAGCGATGCGGCGCAGGTTGCATTGATTAATGGCGAACTCCACACCAACGCCGGTCTGAACCAAACCAGGGACCAGGCTAGGGCCATCACTAACGCTTTTTTCGATGACCCGATCAGCAACCTGCCGACGAGTTACGCCTCGAAGAATGTTGCGCAGATGGACGCGCACGGGCAGGCGAGCTGGAACACACGGCAATGGGCGGTGGTCACCCACAACGAAGGCCGGATCGTTTCCACGCTCAACCACTTTCAAAGCTCAGGGCAACCGTTGACTCGCGGCGGCAACCTCGATCTTCAGCGGCATGGTTTAAGTCAGGCCATCTCCGACGCTTACCACGGTGGAAAGCTGACGCTGTCACCCGGTGGCGTAGCCGTGATTGAGAACACCTTGGGCGAGGAAGCCGCCAGGCCTTTGCGAGTTCCTCGCGGTCAAAGCGGTGCAGCGTCCATGGAAGTATTGCTGGGCAATGCGTCGGCCAGCACCTTGGTGCGATCGGGCGGCTTGTTGGCGACGGGGGCAGACGCAGTGCTGACCGCCCGCCGCTCGGCCGAGTTGCTGGAACAAGGCAATGCCACGGCTGCGCAGTCCGAGGTCACCCATGCTTTGGCGCGCAATGTCGGCGGCTGGGCCGGTGGCGCGTCGACCGCCGCCGCGATTGGTGGCAGCGGCTTCGTGCCTGCTGCCCTAGTGGTGGGCGATGCGCTGTTGATGAGCAAGGCGTTCGACAAAGGCGCCGACTTGCTGGACAACCGCGCCATCTACCACCAAACGGACAAGGCTGGCGTGGAGTGGCAGTTCAATGGCCGCAACTGGCAGCGCGACGCGGCCATCGACCTCGCCCAGGATGGCCGGCGCACGAGCGGCGAGCAGCCCGTGGTTGCGAGCTACGAAAAATCCCAGGAACTGGGTGCGCTGGCCAACGCCAAGGCCGTGGAGTTGGCGCTAGGTAAGGTGCCTGCGCCCCAGGACCCGTTCAACCTCCCGGCCCAAGCAAGCGACCAAGTGGGATTGGACAACCAGAACTGGCGTCGCAATCCGACCACCGAGCTCTGGGAGCGCCAAGTCAAAACCGCCATGTCCGGCGCCAACGACCGAGGCAGCTACGAACACCAAACTGCCTCCCCGGAACGCGCGCAACAGCTCAACCAGGAAGCCCTGGGCCGTATCGAAAGCAACATCGCCACCGGGCGCGAAGCCATCGCCGCCGCTTACGTGGAAAACCATGCCGCGCAACGTGCCCAGGCTTACGGTGTCGAAGTGCCTGCGGCAGTGGAAAGCGTCCTCGCCAAGCAAGGTCACGTGCAGGGACACGACGGCCAGGTCTACCAGCGGAACGAGTCAGGGCAGTGGGCCGGCAAGGATGGCGTCGCCAGCGGCAATCTGGCGATGGAGCTGGAACTGACCGACCGACTGCGGCAGCCCTCAATCGAGCGCTCCCAGGAAACCTTGGCGGCGATCCAGGCACTTCCCGCGCCGACGGCTGCGCAGATGGAGCACAACGAACTGCTGCATCGTTACCGGGCGGCAGGCATTGATTTAAACGTCAACCCGCAGACCCAACAGGCCGTGGAGCTGGCCGCACAGCGGACCAGGGACGCCAACGGCATCACCGGGCCGACCATGCAGCAGCTACAACGCAACGAGTTGGGGCAATACGGGTATGACAGCCCCATCGCGCACCTCCAGCGCGGCAGCGATGGGGTCACTCGTGTGGTGGCCATCACGAGTAGCGACGACATCCGGCAGGCGTTGAGTGAGGCGCGGGACCACCGACAGGACACGGCAACCGCAACCGCTGCTCGGGCGTCCGAAGCGACGGGAGATGGCGACACCTCGACCTCCGATTCTTCCAGGCCGCAGCGAGTGCTCGATCTCCAGGCACGCATGCAGGCTTCTATTGCGACGCAGGCGCGACAAGAACGCGAACAGCAAGATCGTGTTGCGCACGAGCAGCACGTCGCGCAAGTGCGCGAGCACCTCCAGCAGGCACAGCCTGAGCACGAAGAACAGGCGCAGAGCGAGCAGGCAGTTCAGGCACAGGCGCTGTTGGAAGGGCAACGCCAAGCAGCGCAGCAACGCGAACAGGAAGAACGCGAGCAACAAGAGTGGCAGTCACAGGCCAGCCAGCAGCGAGAGCTGGAGGAGCGTGAGGAGAGGGATGTCGAGCAACGTCAGGCGCAAGAGCGCCAGGCCGACAGCCGGCAGCGGGAGCAACAAGACCGCCAGGCTCAAGAAGCAACGCGAACTGAGGTCCAAGAACATCGGGCTCGGCAGGCGCAGCAGCAAGACCCCAGCCAGCACGCCTCGCAACAAGCCGACCCTCGGCCGCACGCTCCGAATGCAGCGCTGGCTCAACAAACGCCACGGACCGAGTTGCCGCAGGAAGACGCGCGTCAGCAGTTTGAAGTCCAGAGCCAACAGACAGGCGAACAGCTGGCTCACAACCCACCTGACCCACCAAAGCAAACAGCGGGCTTAGGTGACGCGCAGCCGCATCAAGCACAAGAAGCGGCGCGCGCGCTGGAAAGGCAGACGTTGGAGAGTCGCGATGCTGCGCACCTCCAAGTGTCTCCCACTGGGGGCCGGGAACCCAGCGACCAACCCGTGCAAAGCGTGCAGGCCGATGCGGTGACCCCGGCGCTGTATCACCAGGTGCAAACGCAGCAGGCGGAGATGGAGCAAGCGCCGATCCGCCAGCAAGACGCGGCACGTGAGCAAGAGACAGAGCCGGTTCGCGTCATGGCCCCAACAACGCCTGCGACAGCAGACCCATTGATGGCACCACAGGCCAGGGCGCTTTCAACTCCTGAGCAAGAGACCAAGGCAGAGCAGCCCCGTCCTTCAGACACCTTGATCGCTGCTCATGGTGCGCCGTTGCTGCCACCTCAACACCTCGCGCAAGCACACGAGCAGTCCCCAGAAGCCAGTGCCGTGAGTCGCTCCTCCGTCGGGGCAGCAGACGCAGAAAACCAACGCACTCAATCGACCCCAGCGCAGGACCGCAGCGCCGCAGACCCGGGCGGTGCTCTATTCCTGGAAGAGACCATGCGCTCGCTGCGCCAGCTGCAACAGGAGATTGAGGCGGCAGATCGGGAAGACGAACGCTTCCACCAGGAATGGAAGGAGTATCGCGATCGTGGAGAACCTTATCCCTTCGCTCAAAAGAGGGCGCTAGACCAAGAGGGTGGCAGCATCGATGCATTCAGCGCGCACCAACTGGATCGCCGCTCTCCTAGCGAAACGGCTGAGCAAACCAATGTCTTCCCGCCTCAGGCTCAGGGCTTCGTCGGTCCAGGGGGAAGGGATGCGCCAGACGATTCTTCGCAGGTGGCGCGGAAATCCATCACGGGCGACCCGGACGTGGACGAAGTTCTCTATGCGCTCGACAGCAAGAACGAACTGGCGATCGAGCAAGCGCTGAACCGAGTCGCCAACAGCGCAGCGACGCAGGCGCTCATCAAAAGAGGCAACGAGTTCCTTGAGGCGCAGGCCCAGCAGGAGGCCCAGGAGCTCGCGGCCACACGCCAAGCGCTGGGGATGGATGTCTCAGCGGAAATCAACACCAGCCGCGGGCCGGTCATGGTGATGACGCTGCCGGAGTTTGCCAAGGGACCGATGCAAAGCGGTCCCCAAGGGGACGGCGGTGGGGGTGGAGACGGCGGTGGCGGCGGCGGCGGGGGAGGCGGTGGTGGTGGGGGGGGCGGCGGTTAGTCAAAATCGCTTCCGTGACCAGCCGAGCTCAGGAAACCTCATGGACAGGCAAGACGCCGCCGCAATGGCGGAAATGATGGCCACGTTGAATGCATCGAACACCTCGTTGCAAGAGACGGTCAAAGTGCTGACGACGTTGGTGGCATCCATGCAGCAGCGCGAACAACGGTTGCGCGAGGTGGTTGCCGAGCAACTTCAGGTAGTCCAACACGCGGCCAGCAGCGCCGATGCCAAGGTCAATCGAGTGCTGGAGAATGCGTTGCCGCGCTTGACGCAGCTGACCAATCAGGCGTTGACGCAGACGCTCGAGCCAGCCGCCAAGCGATTCAACAAAGAAATGGCCACTGCGGATGAGACACTGCAGCAAGCCACTCGACGTTACGCGCAGTCCCAGCAGTCCTTGGAAACAAAGATCACGCGACGCATGGGCATTGCATCCGCCACGATGCTGGTGGCGGGCGTGTTGGGACTGGGGGCGGTGGCTTACTCGGTGGGCATTATCAACGAGAAGCGAACCGAACTCGCACAGCTTCGATCGTCCATCGATTACCTGGACCGCGTGTCGCGTGCGGACGTGGCTCCCTGTGGCGAAGGCCGGCTTTGTGCCACACTCGAGAAGAATGGGCCGCGTTACGGCAACCAGAGGCAATACAGGGCGATCAACCTGCGCGCTGCTCCGACTGCGCGATGATGTTGTTGCGTGTGGGCTGAGTGCGCGATTTATTGCCCTAGCAGCGCCAAGCATGTTCCTGTGGATGGCTAGGGAAGTAAATTTACGCACCGCAAGAAATCAGGAGTGAGCTACTTCTAAACAGCCGCGAGCGGTGAATCGAGCCTAGGCTTTTGGTTTGACTGCGACCTCTGCACGTTGGCTGAAGTCCTTTGACCAAGCCAACATGGCTTGCACGTCGGCCAGCAGATCATCTGGCTCCGGAAGACAAGTGGGTGTATCCGTGGGTTGCGAGTGCTCAAACGCGGAGTATTTAGTCATCATCCCGTCGATCAGTGCGCAGTCTGCTGGGGTGATCGTGCTCAGTCGCTGTAGCTTGTTGAGCGTATTGATCTCGCGTCGGTAGCGGTTGACGATGCCAGAACAAAGGTCGTCCTCTACGGAGCGCTCAACCAAGATGCGGAAGTTGCTGCAAGCGGCCT
Source organism: Xanthomonas campestris pv. badrii (assembly GCF_012848175.1). Taxonomy (NCBI): domain Bacteria; kingdom Pseudomonadati; phylum Pseudomonadota; class Gammaproteobacteria; order Lysobacterales; family Lysobacteraceae; genus Xanthomonas; species Xanthomonas campestris. The sequence goes on from NZ_CP051651.1 coordinate 899,199, forward strand.
TCAGCGCAAGCTCTTTCAACGACGGATCCAGCTTCTTGAGCTGTCCGATACTGCTGACCATTTGGCTAAGGCCAGCTTGGGGCTTCAGGGAGAACGTGTTGATCTGCGCAGGCATGCCGGTTTTGTTGTTATCCCGGGCGATCGACTCCACATTGACGCTGACAGCAGGCTGATTGAGCCTAAACCTTTGCTTGGCAGCAGTCTGCAGAAGGACCATCAGTGAAAGCCGGTGCGTGAACACGATCACTTGGCGGCGCTCGGCCAAGTCCACCAGGCGTTTGGCGACCGCTTCTTCGTAGCGTTGGTCTAACGAGGAGATGGGGTCGTCGAAGATCACCGGCATGCCCCGCTCAAGGCCAGTCGCGTCGGCCAAGAAGGCCGCTAAGGCTACGATGCGTTGCTCCCCCTCGCTCAAAATCTCGCGGTTCTTTTGACCTCCTTGCGCGCCCTTTAGCTCGACGTAAAAGGTGAAAGCGCCTTTGCCTTGTGCTCGGCATGCCATGCGGACGGGAAGCGAATTGCCCCCCAATGCCTGCAGCTCGGCATTGAAGCGATCGCAATAACCTTGGGCCAGCTCCGACTGGGCAATTTCATTGCTCTTAGACGTTAGCGGTGCGGTCAGTGTGGATTTGACCGCTGCTTCTACCGTCGCCACGCGCTTGAGGCGGATCACGTCGGCCCAAACGGCGTCGCGCTGTTCTGCTAGCCACTGCTGCGCTTTCAACTCGGCCAAACGTGTTTCCTTCTCCCTTCGTCCGTTCGGATCCAGCAAGCCCACCAATGCGTCGCGCTCAGCGCTGGCCGTCTTAACCTTATGGTCGTAGGCGTTAGTCCATACAGACCACTCCACGGGCGGTGCCGCTGTGGCCTCTGTCATGGCTCTTAGCCTCGCCTGGATTGCGTTAAGCAGCTGCGTAGCGCTTTCGGTTTCTATGCCAATAGCGGCACACTGGGCCTGCCACGCGACATCGGGAAGAGGACTGGGAAGCGCCTTTTTCAACGTCGCCAGCTTGTCTTCTGCGGTTTTTGCTTCCGTCTGCAGCGTGTCGTTGAGGTATTGCTCAAAGCTGGTCAGCCGTGCCTTGCCATCTTTTCCCAGTGGTTGCTGGCAAAGGACACAACATGCCTCCTCCCCGACGTGGGGGAAGGGATGATCGGGATAGGCGTAATTAGTCGAATACGTCTTTGCAGCGTCCCAAAGGGTCCTCCACACGGCGTCTCCGACACCCTTCAGCGGTAACCCATTTAGGAAAGACGTGGCGTAGGCGGTGGCGGCCTGGCGCTTTACCTCTGCGTTGCTGCGGGCATCCATGAGCGCCTGGGCTTTCTCATCGCTAAAGCGCTCCCTCAGTGCCGAGACGCTTGTGGCCATCTGCAACAGGCGCTCCAGCTCCCCGACTATTTTGGCGTGGGCCACTTCGGGGTTCGCCTGGGCCAGCGCCGTCTCCAGCGTCAAGCGCTCTTCATTCAGGGCAGAGGGGAAGGAGCAAGCCGTGTCGACATCATCTTCAGTTAGTCTTGCTGTCACCTTGCGGAGCAGAGTGGCAGCCCTGCTTTGGGCATGGTCTTCCGGAATGAGGGGCAGGCTACTGATGAGCCGGGCCGCGCGGGCCCTCAACAGAGCGGCAACGTCGTCCGAAATCTTGATGAGCATGCCCACAAACCGCATGGCACGCGGAAGGTGGGTGGCGGTGGTAGCGGTGTCCCCGAACTCTAGCGCCGTCGCAGAATCGAAGACCGGGACTGCTTTCAACTTCGGATGGGGGCCCTGGGCCTCTTCCCATGAGAGATCGGCAGACACACTGGCGCCATCGGCCCGCGTCGTGCTGACCTTGATCAAAGCGGAGGCGGCAGCGGGGCCGTGCTTGAACACGTTGCCGTAAATAGCTCCCTTGGCCCTTGCCCCGCACACGTGCTTCATTAGGCGGGCATAGCCCGATTTGCCGGCTCCGTTGGGACCGTAAACTACCGTCATCTGGCCCTGCCTAAGATCTAGGACGGCGTCTTCCCCGATGGCGTTGACGCCTCGGATGCAGGAGACCGAGTCAATGCGAAGATCTGCGGCCGATGGCGTTCCCAAGATGATTCCTGGTGCCAAGGGTGGATGCGGGGCCTCTAGCGTTTTGGCAGCTTCTGCCAAGCAATGGGAAGCGAGTGCCTCCATCTCTTCTTCTGTCGGTATGCGACGGTGCTCAATAACGATAGTAGCCGCCATGCGCAACCAACTAGGCCGGCCGTTAAGCCAGTCTTCGAGTGTTGTAGGCACAGCATGCCTTTCCTTCCTCACCATTAATCACGTCCCCTGTGCTCTACGGTAAGCCAGAAAGGCGCCGTTCCCTTTCATGAATAGTGGACTTTGCCATCGCATGGATCAAGTGGGTATAGATCCCATGCGTGAGACTAAAATTCGATGTCGGTAATCCTGCAAAGTTCAGAAAACTTTTTGCTATCACCATGACCTTTAAAGATGTGTTCGCTTGAGTTCTTCTCGCTCCACAAATCAGTGGGTGCTGTGACTTTCGCCAGCGCTGTCCACCGCCATCCGCAACGCACCGGTTGAATGCGCCTGGTTGGGCACTGCGTGGTCATTGCGATTTTTCACGTGCGCCAATAGCGCTCCTAACAAGTCGTCCCTGAAAATCCCCACCATCCCAGTCACAGTAAGGCGTTACCGGCCGCGCAGGCGTGCCGGAACTACCAGTTTTCGCTACGCTGTGGGCTGATTTCTTGCAATTTCCGTCCATGCGTACACGCCGCCCTGCTGCCGAAGACACCCCCGCCGAGGAGTTGTTTCGTTCGCGCCTGGAGAACCAGATCGATCTGCGCCATCCGCTGGCGCAGTTGAGTCAACGGATGCCGTGGGCCGCGTTGGAGCAGGCGCTTTGCTCGCACTTGCCGGCCACGCCCGCCGGAGGTGGGCGTCCGGCCTTGCCGGTGCGCTTGATGACCGGTTTGCTGTACCTCAAGCACGCCTATGACCTGTCCGACGAAGCGGTGTGCGAGCGCTGGCTGGAGAATCCGTACTGGCAGTTCTTCACCGGTGAGGTGGTGTTCCAGACGCGTCTGCCATGCGATGCCAGTTCGCTGACGCGCTGGCGTCAGCGCCTGGGCGAAGCTGGGATGGAAGAGGTCCTGGCGCACACGATCAATGCGGCGCACGCGATGAGGGCGGTGGATGCACGCGAGTTGTCGCGGGTGATCGTGGATACCACGGTGCAGGAAAAGGCAATCGCCTATCCGACCGACAGCCGTCTGCTGGAGGTGGCACGCAAGAAGCTGGTGCTGCTGGCCAAGCGCCACGGTATTGCGCTGCGGCAAACCTACGCACGGCAAGGCCCTGCCTTGAGCCGCAAGGCGGGCCGCTATGCCCATGCGCGCCAGTTCAAGCGCATGCGAGCTGCGCTGCGGCGCCAACGCACAGTGTTGGGGCGCGTGGTGCGCGATATGCAGCGCAAGCTAGACGCAGTGGAGGACAGCGTGCGCGAGCGCATCGCTGTGTGGCTGGACCGTGCGCAACGCCTGTACACGCAACACCCCAAGGACAAGCACAAGCTGTATGCGTTGCATGCTCCGGAGGTGGAATGCATCGGCAAGGGCAAAGCGCGTCAACCGTACGAGTTTGGCGTGAAGGTCGGCATTGCGGTGACGGCCTGCAAGGGATTGGTCGTGGGTGCGCGCAGTTTCCC